>QBYJ01000036.1 GCA_003282885.1 SAR116 cluster bacterium AG-325-F22 | reverse complement strand
TGGTTAATGTTGCAAGTTATGGGGGAACTTCTTTATTGATGGACTTAAATATGCCTGTAATAGCGTCACCTTCTTTTTTAGAAAAGATGAAACCAAACGCTCTTAATCCAGAAAATTATAAAGGATTAGACAAAAACTCGGGCATTCTTAAACTTATGAAAGGATCTTTAACCGCTAATTGGGACATTGACTGGTCAAGAATTGATGTTCCTGTTTTGTTAATGACGGGTCATTATGACAAGGTTTTTAGGATCCCGCATGATATTGATGAGATTGCTAACTTAATTAAAAAAATAGAAAGAATAGAATTTCCTGACTGTGGTCATTTAATACCAATAGAAAAACCCAATCTATTTGCTAAACACATTATTCAATTTGCAAAAAAATTAATTTAATTTTTCTATGATAATTGTAATATCTTCTGCAAGGAGACTGTGTTTTGAAATTTCAGTTATACCGAAATTTTTTTCACAAATTTTTTTTATCCAAGATAATTCAGTATAATATAGTTTGTTTTTCACTGTTCGTTCTTCATTTACTAAACAATTAAAGATAATGCCCTTATTTGCAAACTTCCAATTATATCCAAGGTTTGTAATAATATAATTTTCCCATAAACTTATATTATTTATTGGGGTTAAATTATAAGTTCCTGACATGACAACAAAATCAACTTTCTTAGAAGGACATGTCCCTACTTTAAAATTAACTTTTTGAAATTTATTCTGTTTAGAACAAAATGATATTAACTCGTTATTAATATCAAATCCATAATACTCAATTTTATTGACTAAATTTCTTTCTATAATTATTTCAAACAACCTTCCATACCCGCATCCTACATCTGCTAAAGATACTTTATTAGATTTTGATTTTTTAAGTATTTTATCTAATATAATATTTAGTCTTAAGTCTTGTGATAATGTACTGTTCCAAAATACTCCTTTAGGTGTATTTAGATACTTTTGAAAACGTTTATTATAAATGATAGAAACTTGTTGATTTAAGAATTTATGAATAAGGTTTTTTACAAAATGCATGTTATTAAGATAAGCTAGATTATTTTTATTTAAAACTCTTAAAAGGGATCTCATGAAAAAAATTTTATTACTTGGCAGTGGAGAATTAGGAAAAGAATTAACTATCAGTCTTAAAAGAATTGGATGTCATGTTGTTACTTGTGATGCTTATGAAAATGCGCCAGCGATGCAAGTAAGCGATCAATCTGAAGTATTCAACATGCTTGATAGTGATAAACTTAATGAAGTAATAAAGACACATAAACCCGACTTCATAGTTCCTGAAGTAGAAGCCATTGAAACACAAGTTTTGATAGAAGCAGAGAAAATTGGCAAAAATGTAATACCTTCTGCTAAAGCAGTGAATTTAACTATGAATAGAGATAGAATTAGAGACAGAGCTAAAGGTTTAGGCTTGCCAACAGCTAAATTTGCCTATGCTGAAACGGAAGAACAATTAATTTCAGAAGCAAAAAAAATTGGAACAAAAGTGGCTGTAAAACCAGTAATGAGCTCTTCAGGAAAAGGTCAAAGTTATGCAACTACTGAAGATGAATTAAAAAGTTCCTGGAAATTTGCCATTGAAGGGATGAGGGGTAATAGAAAACGAGTAATCGTAGAAGAGTTTATTGATTTTGATTATGAAATTACTCTTTTAACTATACTTGAAAAATCAGGTAGAGTTTCTTTTTGTGAACCAATTGGGCACTTCCAAGAACGAGGAGATTATCAATATAGTTGGCAACCTGCCGATTGTTCAAAAAATGTAATCATTAATGCACAAGATGCAGCACGTAAAATGGTACTAGACTTAGGAGGTTCTGGAATATTTGGAGTTGAGTTTTTTATTGATAAAAAAGGCAGAGTTATTTTTAGTGAATTAAGCCCTCGCCCGCATGATACTGGAATGGTGACAATGTATACTCAAAATTATAGTCAATTTGACATTCACGCTAGAGTTTTGTTGGGATTACCATTGCCTGAAATTAAATTGAATAGAACTGGAGCTAGTCATGTAATACTGGCTGATGAAAATGCTACAGGCGATTATTTGATCGAAGGTGTAGAAAAAGCCTTAGAAGATAAAAGTATAGATTTTAGAATTTTTGGAAAACCTTATTTAAAGTCTTATAGAAGAATGGGGGTAATTCTTGCTGCAAATTTAGAAAATGCCAAAGATGCAGCAAAAAAAATATCAATTAAATCCAAGCTTTAGTTTCATTGTATAATTGGTATTTCAGCACCCTCATCAATATCAGTAATAAGCATGTAACCAGGTGTATGAGATATACAAAACGGAACCGAGGATTCTAAAATTGCATTTTGAGGTGTAACACCACAGGCCCAAAACACATTCACTTCATCCTCTAATAAAGGTCTTGGATCATCTCCCCAATCAGGTTCAAAAATATTAAAAATGCCAATTTCTTCTGGGTTACCAAAATGTATAGGTCTTCCGTGTGCAAAATGAAATTTTTTACAAATATTAATAACGTTATTAACATGATCTTTTTTAAAGATTCTCATTGAAACAACCATTGTATTTCCAAAAGGTCCACTTTTTAAATTTTTAATATTTGTATTATACATTGGAACAACTTTATTTTCATTAATATGATCTATTGTAAAGCCGTGTTTAATTAGGGAATGTTCAAATGTAAATGAACAACCTATTGCAAATGCAACAAGGTTTTCATTCCATAAATTACTTATTTCATGAACTGTGCGATGTAATTTTCCATTTTTATAAATATTATAAGATGGCACATCCGTTCTAACGTCTATATTCTTACCTAATGTTTTAAGAAAAGGAGCACCGACATCTGAAACACCAACAAGTGGACAGGCTTTAGGATTTCTTTGGCAAAATATCATAAAATCCAAAGCATAATTTTTTTCTAAAATAATAAGATTTGTTTGAAGCATATTTTTAGATAAACCAGCAGTTTGACCTTTATACTCTCCTGATCGAATTACTGCTCTTAATTGGGAATTATTAAATGTTTTTGCTTTATTGTATATTTTTGTTTGTTCTTGCATATTAATTCCAGTATTTTTAATTATTTAAAATTTGAAATTACAGAGGCTATATCCTGTTCTTGTTTATACCCCATTAAGTGTATCCCATTTACACCACTTATTAATTTATATTTTTCAATTAATTCAATACAAATCTTTATACCTTCTAATTTTTCGTCATTGGAATTTTCAATTCTATTAATTATTTTTTCGGGAATATTAATACCAAATAAATTTTTATTCATCCATTTTGCACTTTTGGCTGATTTAATTATTCCTAGACCAATAATGAAATAAGCTTTTTGGGTAATACCAAGTTTATTTAACGTAAGCATATAATTTTTTAAAATTGTTTCATCAAAAGCATATTGAGTTTGAAAAAACTCAACTCCTGAATTGATTTTTATTCTTAAGTTTGCTCCATCAAAATCATCTTTTACTTCAAAAGGTGTATCAGCTCCACCAATGAAAAAATCAGGTGCATCGTCAATTTTTCTCCCAGATGGATAACTCTTGTTAATTTTAATATCATGTGCAGTTTTTAATAAACTAATTGTATCAAGATCTCGAACTTCTTTTGTCTCTGGCTGGTCTCCACCTTTGACTTCATCACCATATAAACAAAGTATATTAGGAATATTTAAAGCCCATCCACCTAATAAATCGCCTTGAATTGCAATTCTATTTCTGTCTCTTGTAGTAAATTGTAATACTGGCTCAATTCCATTTTGAGCTAGTATTGCAGCTGTTGCCAAAGCAGACATGTGGGATTTAGCACCGGCTCCATCAGTAACATTGACAGCGTCAGCTAAATTTTCTAAACATTTAACTTGATTTATAACTATATCTTTATTTCCTGAGTCTGGTGGTGATGTCTCTGCAGTAAAAACAAATTTATTATTATGTAGTGAATTTCTTAATTTACTTTTCATAAAAAATGTCCAAAGTATTTTTAGTTTTATTTAAAGGGGGGATTTAAAAATGTCTAATGATTTTTTTACTACGTCAAATAGAATTAAAAGTACCCCCTTTACTTCAAGGAACCAAAAGGCAGGCGTAAAAAAACATAGTGTCTATAATAACACATTAATACCAACAATATTTAAATCTTTAAAAAGTGACTATTTGCATCTAATAAAACATGTTCAGCTATGGGACGTATGTGCACAAAAAGTAATAGAAGTTAAAGGAAATAATGCTTTAGGTATCATTAAGTATTTATTTTGCAGAGATTTTACAAACGTTACTCCTGGAAGAGCTTATTATGCACCCATAGTAAATTTTGAAGGGGGTATATTAAATGATCCAGTTGTTTTTTGTATAAATGAAGAACACTTTTTAATTTCATTATCAGACTCGGATTTATTTAATTGGACTTCAGCAATTAATCATACTAAGGAATTTTTCGTTGAGGTAAATGAGACAGATATAATAACCATGGCTATTCAAGGTCCAAAATCAGAACAAACAATGTTGAAAATATTTGGTGAGGAAATAAAATCTGTAAAGTTTTTTAATTTTAAAAACTTTGTTTTCAATAATGAAAATATTATTATATCAAAAACTGGTTTTAGCAAACAGTCTGGATATGAGATTTTATTATCAAATCCTAATAATGGAACCCTTTTATGGGATTTAATTATTAAAAATGGTCAAGAATTTAATATAAGGGTGGGATGCCCTAATATGATAGAAAGAGTGGAAAGTAACCTTCTTAGTTATGGGAATGAAATGACTAATAAGGATTTTCCTCAAGATTGTGGATTAGGAAAATATTGTAATCTTCAATCTGATTATGATTTTGTTGGGAAAACTGCTTTATTAAAAAAAGAAGAGATCGGGTTTGATAAAACTATGTATCAAATTCAATTTGATTTTAAAGAAAAAACTAAACCTATATTTTATAGTAATTTACCAATTTTTAAAAAAGAACAAGTAATTGGAAAAGCAACTTCAATAGTCTGGTCACCAAAATATTCAAAGTATATTGGTTTTTTCATTGCTAACAAAGATGTTAAACATGATTTAGAATCTCATTACATTCTAAATAAAGTGAAATTTGAGATGTATGAAATTATTTAGATTTAATTCATTGGTAAAATAATAATTAAATTATACTTAAAATTTGCTCTTTTTATAATCTAGCATCCATTTCTCAAAAATTAACATTGCTTAGTCCATATCAGGAGTTCTGTTTGGATGTCTTTTTTCTCTACCTAACATGGTGGATACAACATTTACCTGACCTTTTTCTCTCTATCTTAAATTGCATCTATTGTATAAGTTGCTTTTTCTTTATTCTTAAATCCAAGCCCTTTTAGAGCTGTCTCAGGCTTATAGTCGGAATATAGAGATGAATAAGAGGCTTTAACTCGTCTTTATAGTTTTTCTTACTCATTGGCATAGTGTCTGTAAGCTCAAAAATGATATTAGGTTCAAAAGTTAAATACTCTTTCTTTCAAGTACCATTATTACCTATTAGTTTGATAGAAGACGTAAGACCATTTTTTCTAAAAGACATTAACTTGACGTGTCTTTTATGAAATTCTTTTATGTATTTTTGATAAAGTTCTTTAGATTTTTTATAGTTACTATTTCAGTAGCAAGTGGTACTTAACGAAAGTATTCTACATTTCCATTTGTATTTCGTTAAATCCATTATTTATTAATTTGTATTAACAGTTTCTGTATCAACAATATCATTTTCAGTTTTACTAATTTGATCTTTTTTCTTTTTCATCTTGCAAACTTCTTTTAAAGCTAAGCCTGCCATTACTCCTATACCTACTCCTATGATAGTTCCTTTAATTATTCCTAATCCAAACATTGTAATCTCCTAATTTTCTATCCATGAAATAAATTGATAAAAACCAAAAAGAATACCAAAGAAAACATAAAGTCTGACTTGTGATCTCAATATTGGTATAATTATGATTTTTTGTATTATTGACATAGTAATTATTTAATATTTTTTAAATAATATTCAATATTACTCTATAAAATCAATAAAATTTAGGGTTATTCTTTTTAGAACTTTAGAATTTAATTAAAATTTGATAGGCAGGTAAGAGTAGCATATTTTTTAAAATAGAGTTTAAAGACATAAATTAACTTCTATAATCATAAAATATTACACCTCTATTATTTCTAGCCTTTATGGTGTAACTTGCTTGCGCTTTAGGCATTACCTTTTCTTCAATTATCTTCTGACAAGCTTTGTAAGCATTTTCATTTTCATATTCAAATGTGCTAGTTAATCTATGATTTTGTTTGTTCCAAACTTGTGAAACTGTTCTTCTCACTAACCCTGCATTAGATAATTCTTTCATTATATCTTTTGTCCATACTTTCTCTTCAAAAGTTGCCATCCAATGTTCTAATTCTACTTTTGTTGCAAAGTCTAGTTCCATACAATTCATGAACAAAGTTTCTTTAGTTATAGGTTTTACCAAGTATGTCACCTGTTAATATGCGAATTAAATATGCAAAAACATTAGTTAGAATGCAAATAAATGATTTTATTTCTTTTAAATTCAACTCAATTTATTATACATTTATTCAAAATTCAATTTATCATTTACAACATAGAAAATAATGAAAACTTTATTAAAAATATTTTTACTTATACTTTCTACATCACTTATTCAAAACAAAGCATTTTCTTACAGTATGAATTCTGGAAAAGTAAGTGTTAGTGTTTCCATAAATAAGACAGATAAATCAGATAATAAGACTGCAAACCAAAAAACAAATGCTTCAGTAAGTAAAAACATAGAAAGTGTTACTAGCTTAAGCAAAGATGATACTTTTGTTAGTAAAACTGAAGAAACAGTATCTGTTAAAGACACATCTAATGAACAATCATACTCATACGACAATAATAAAAGGTCGTCAGACGATTATTACGATAGAAATAATAATTTTAAAAATAAAGTAAATGGTTACAATTCCAATAGAAAATATGAAATAACTAAACAGGAAAGATTATTTGATGCTATTGAAAATTTTAAAGATGAAGAAAGTTTAAGTAAAGGTGATTTAAAAAAAATAGATGAATTAGTTAATAGAAGAATTAAAGAAATTGCTAAAAAAATCAAATTCAAATTTGATAAAGATGATGAAAAACAAATTTTTGGATTTACAGAAAATACAGGCTATAACATTGAAACAATTCAAAAGAAGGGTGAATTAGTTGACTACGTCCAGAAGACTTTTGAGGCGATGGGAATAATCAATTAACCCTATCTGCTGCAGACTCTATAAACATATAACCTACATTCCCCCAGTGGGACATGCACGGGAAGGCACATTTAAGTGTTAATTATATAAGTATCTTTTTAGAAATAACATTAATAAAAATTTCTATGTCTACATCTACCTATACTAAGAACAGTTAATTAGAAAATTTATCAATTGAAATACTTATTAATATAGGCTGTAAATTCTTCTAATTTAAGATCTTTACAGCTATCACCAACTCTTATTTCATCAAATAAAACAACGATATTACCTAAATTTTTACCATTCATGTTTCTATCACCATATTTTGAACCAGTATTATATATACCAAAATGAATAGGATCTTGTTTTGCAGATAATTGTCTAGTAATCCCATTAAATTCAAATTTTTTATTACCATTAACCCACAAATTAAAAGAACCTTTCATTTCTTTTGATAAATTTGCTCTAATAATAACATCGTGCCAATTGTCAAAGAGATCTTTTCTATCTATTATTACTTTTTCTTCAGGTGGAAAAGCAGTATGATTTTCTATTTTTAATCCTGAGTTTTTAGTAAATCTAATCATCCACGATGGTGTTGATTTCCAAAGTGAATTTGCCAAACATTTGTTTTCACCCCTTTTTTTTGTTTAATGGATGATGGAATTTTAAAGCTGTAAAAATGCCAAAATATTTTATCTGTTTTGGGTTCATTTTTCCATAAACTTCTTAGCTCAGCTCTGTTTCTTCCTCCTTTACAATCATTCCAACCAGACCTTCCAGTAGATCTTGTACAATATCCTTCTCTTGTTTCAAATCTTAAATAAAATTTACCAAATCTAGCGTCCTCTGGCTTATCTTTTATAATCCTAATATTCCAATCTTTTAAATTTCTCCTGAGGTTAGTTTCCCATTTATGACCAAATCCTAGATCATCACCTAGAGTCTTATTTGATAAATTTAAATGTTTCTCGTTAAATTTTGAATTATGTTCAAAAATAAGACTTGTTGTCTTTTTTTCTTTTGAGCAATTAAAATTACATTTTGCATAACTAGAATAAGATACCGAAATAAAAAAAATAATATGCAAGATACTCAGTAAAGATTTCATGTTTACACCCTTATAAATTCACTTAGAAAAGCATTATATGCCTATAAGTCAAGAATATATGAAAAAAATTGATTTTATTGATATAGTTGGACGCAAGGGTGGGATTTGAAATTACGACCTTCAGGTTATTATATTAACGACTGCTAATCTGTTAATTTTTTCATGTAATTAAGCATATCAGTGGTTGTAAATCCTAATCCATATTTTGTTCCTACATTATTGTGAGACCATCCACCTATTTGATCAATCATTTCACTTGGACAATTAACTGATCTCAGTCGATCGCGTATGCTGTGCCTGAAGCTGTGTATTACAAATTTTTTGTTAGTTTTAGTTTTTAGCCATTTATTAAACGCAGCGCTTGCTGAGTTCGTATAGCAATAATCTTTAATTGTATAATGTGGAAAAGCAAACTCACTATTCACATTCAAACATAATTGTTTAGCGGCCCATAGTGATGATCCAACAAGTGGTATCTGTCTTTTACTTGATTTTGTTTTAAGTCTTCTTGCAGAATTCGGTGTGATATTTAAATGAGGTATTTCTTGATCCAATTTTATATCACTAACTTTTAATCCAAGAGCTTCAGATAATCTCATGCCGGTATCTGATATAAGAGCAATTAACCATCTATTAGGATCATTCATCTTCATACATTCTTTTTGAATGTCTCTAATAATGTCTATTGGTATTGGTTGACGTTTTATAGTGTCTTCAAGATCTGGGATGTAGGTTCTAGCAAAAGCATTTTTGCAACTTAATCCGTATTCTTGTATCGATAAATTTATTATGGCTCTTATGATGGGGAATACTCTTTTCACTGTTGAAGAGACAAGTCCCCTATCTAGTAAATGATCTCTAAATTGAGCTGAATCAGTTGTTGAATAATCATTTAAATATCTGTTTTTTAATAGGGCAATAACGTCCCTTGCAGCCCTTCTGGTGGCTCTAAAAAAGATCTCACCCTTCCCTTTTCCTTTTAATTTAAAATATGTTTGAAGGGCATCTGAGAGCTTTGGATTTTGCGCTCTTTTTGGGGTATTTGCTGGGTAAATTGATAAGGAAATAGGAGTATATTTTCATCTTTTACTCGCAAGTAAAACCAGTGTTGATTTAATTTGTGCAATAGATTTTGGCTTTGATAAAATGCATCTTTAACAGATTTAGTTTTTAAGCTTTGTACAATGCGATTTTGCGAATAATGTTTGCGCACATCTTTGGGAATTTGTTTTGAGAAATAATACACACCTCTTTTTTGAAAGAGATATTTACCTCTTAATTTGTCTACCATTTTGTCTACCCATCAAAAGTTAACACTTCTAAAAGGTTGAATATTTAAGGATAACTGGGCATCTCGCCGAAGGCGGATGGAGCGGGCGAAGAGATTCGAACTCTCGACATTCTCGTTGGCAACGAGATGCTCTACCACTGAGCTACGCCCGCTTAATTAAAATGGAATATAACATTCTAATTGATAGTATCAAGAAAAATCAAAATTAATTATTTTTTATTATTTTTAAAAGCTTCATGAATATTTTTTGTAATGTTGATAATGTCATCCTCGGTTAAATATGGATGCATAGGCAATGATAAAACGTTTCGTGCTAGGTAATTTGTATTTGCTAGTCCACTTTTAGATATTGGGAAGTTCTTGTAAGGTTCGTGTTCATTGAGTGGAATAGGATAATATATTGCGGTCGGAATATCTTTAGATTTCAACTCTTGTTGCAACTTAGATCTATCAATGTTGTCAGGCAATATTATAGTATACTGGGCCCAACTACTTACGCATTTATTTTTAATTAAAGGTAATTTTATATTAAGTTTTAAATCATTAAGATGTTTATTATAATTATTGGCAACGTCCTGTCTTTTTCTTAACTCTGACGGAAAAATTTCAAGTTTTTCTAATAATATTGCAGCTTGAATAGTTGATATACGAGCATTCATACCAATTCTTTCATATTCATACCTATTTTTGCCCATTCCATGAACGTGAGAAGAGTTAGCTATTTCATATATTTCAGGATCATTTGTAAAAATAGCTCCTCCATCACCATAGCATCCTAGTGGTTTTGCAGGAAAAAATGAAGTTGCAGATACTTCGCAGAGATTTCCAACATTATTCCCATAATATTTTCCTCCAAATGACTGGGCTGCATCGTCAAGAACCCACAAGTCATTATTTTTGGCAAATTCATTGATTGGTTTCATATTAGCAGTTTGTCCAAATAACCCAACAGACATTATGCCTTTAACTTTAATTCCCATTTCTGTAGCTGTTTTAAAAGCATCAGCTAGCTTACTAGGATCTAAGTTAAATGTATCTTTTTCTACGTCTATAAAAACTGGTATTGCTCCCAACAAGGGCATAACTTCTGCAGATGATGCAAATGAAAAGGCAGGCACTATGACGCCCTCACCTGCTTTGAGTTTTAGTCCTAGAAGAGCTAATAACAACGCATCTGTCCCACTCGAACAACATAATACATATTTTGCACCAGTGAAAATACCAAGCTTTTTTTCAAGCTCCTTAACTTCTGGTCCTAAAATATATTGTCCATGATCCAAAACTGTTTTTATACGCTCTTCAATTTTGTTGCGAATAAGGTTTTGTTGAGCTTTTAAATCAATGAACGGGATCATGGGAAACTAATTTCTTTGTAATTTTTCTTCTATTATTTTCATTACTTTTTGGACATTAACTGCTTCTTGATGATCTGTTAAAGGTTTTTTCCTTGATTGTATACAGTTAATAAATTCTTTTAATTCATTATTGAGAGGTTCACTTTCTTTAAGTATAATTTTTTCAATGGGAAGTATGTCAATAGAATTATCTGAGTTAATACTTGATGGATTATAATGCAGTTTTTTTGACCAGCCTTGTATATCGTCAAATATTAGAGAACCTTTAGAACCAATGACAGAAAACTTATGTTCTTTGTAAGGACACATCCAATCACAATTTATTAATGCTGTAGTCCCTTTTTTGAAAGAGAGTTTAATACTAATTGCATCTGGTCCAATATTAGAATTATGATGAATGGAATGAGCATTTATCTCCACTGGTAATTCTTGCATTAGAGCAAGAATCATAGAAATATCATGTGCAGCTAGGTCATATACAACAGACTCATGAGAACGAATGGCACCTAAAGCTAACCTGTGAGCCCGAATATTTTTTGTCTTCCCTATCTTACCTTCTTTAATGAGATTTTTCATTTTGATAAATGCATTGTGATAATTTAATAGATGCCCAACCATTAATACTCTATTTTTCTTTATAGCTAATTCTGAAAGGGTATTGGCGTCAGATAAAGACAAGCAAAATGGTTTTTCTATTAAAACATGTTTGTTATTTATTAGGGCCTCTTCGGCTAAATCTTTATGTGTTTTAGCAGATGATGCTATTACTAATGCTTGTATATTTTCATTCTTAAAAATATCGTTAATTGTATAGCAGGGCAAATTAAAATCGTGACAAAATTTTTGTGATAAACTTTGGTCTGTATCGTATATGCAACCTAATGCCCCTATTTCATGTAAGTTTCTAGCTATGTTTTTGCCCCAGTTACCACAACCGATTAGAGCAATATTTAGTTTTTTAGTCATTTCAAAGTATCGATTTTATAATGATTTAATATAATATTAATATTTTAAATATACACACTTTCTAAATTGGTCAATTGTAGTATTTTGTAATATGTTGTTGAATAAATATATAACTACATCAATGTAGATATTTTATTAAAAGGAGATCATTAAAATAATGAATAATATTGATAAAGATAGCATGATTTCAAAAACTAATATTATTGATGTGAATGCCGACACATTTATGACCGATGTAATTGAAGCCTCTAAGGAAAAACCAATAATAGTAGACTTTTGGGCTCCGTGGTGTGAACCCTGTAAACAGCTTACGCCATTATTAGAAAACGCTGCAAAAGATCAAAGTGACAAACTTACTTTAGCTAAAGTTGATATAGATGAAAATCAAGATATTGCTGCCCAATTAAGAATTCAATCAATTCCCACAGTTTATACATTTTTTGAAGGTAAAGTAGTTGATGGGTTCCAAGGTGCTAAAACTAATAGTGAAATAACAGAGTTTGTAAAAAAATCAGCAAGTTTATCAGGACCTGGTGAAGAAGTAGAAGCCTTACTTGCAAGTGCTCAACAAAAAATTGAAGAGAGAAATTGGAGTGAAGCATTAAATATTGCTCAAAAAATTTTACAATTTGATCCTGAAAGCCAAATAGGTTTTGGAAATCTAATTAGATCAATGATTGGCCTTAATAAGTTCAAAGAAGTTAGAGAAATCATTGATGCACTAGATTCTAAAATAAAAAACTCTAAACCTGTTACAGATGCTTTATTATCTCTAAGTGCCTCGGAGAAGGCATTCAAAGCGAAGGAAAATATACAATTATTAAAAGAAAATTTGAAAAAAGATCCACAAAATTTAGATTATTTATTAGAAATGGCTATCGCATTGTTTGGAAATAATGAAATAGAAGCTTCTTTTGATATGTTATTAAGATCAATTAAAATAGATAGAGAGTGGAAAGAACAAAAAGCTAGAAAACAATTATTAGAATTCTTTACATCTGCTGGTTTTGAAGCCGAAGAAACAATAAATGCAAGAAGAAAGCTTGCTACTTTACTATTTTCATAAAAATAAGTATAGGTATCAAATGACAACTAATAATAACATTGATAGCGGACTTCCTAATCTCATACCATTATTTCCTCTTGAAGGGGTGCTAATGTTTCCCGATACATATCTCCCATTAAATATTTTTGAAACACGTTATTTAGAAATGATTAATAAAGCTATTTCGTCAAAGAGTAGGTTAGTTGGAATGATACAACCTAAAAATTCTAATCAAAACAAGCTTTATAACATTGGGTGTGCAGGTAAAATTATAAAGTTTGAAGAAACAGAAGATAAAA
>QBYJ01000035.1 GCA_003282885.1 SAR116 cluster bacterium AG-325-F22 | reverse complement strand
GATAATGCAATTTCAACTTTAACTATTCCTACTATTTTAGTCTATCCATTTGAAAATCTATCAAATTCAGACGATACAAAAGGTATAAGTCCTGCGTTGACGGAAAGCATGATCTCAAGTCTTTCTAAGTATATTGGCATAAGAGTTTTGTCTGGAACGACCAGCCAACATGCAAAAAAAAAAAAATTATTCAGAAACACAATTTAGAGATGAATATAACGCAGATTATGTGATCAAGGGATCTATTCAAACTATTATAAATCAATCTAGATTGAATTTACAGTTAGTTGATTTAAGTCAGAATAAAGTTGTATGGTCGGATAAAAATGAATTTGATTTAAAAGATATCTTCAAAGTTCAAGACGAAATTGGTAACAAAATCCTTAAACATCTTCAAATAAAAGGTGTTACTGGTTCAACAGGAAGTATGTTTGCTGAAAAATTCAAGAATATTGAAAATCTTACATTAGCTTTGAATTCAAGAGCTGAGTGGAGAAAGTTTACTATTGCTGGGAACAAAAAATTTTGGGAATATCAAAACCAATTAAAAAATAACCTTGGAAAAGATAATCCAGCTTTACATAATGGTGTAGCATGGGGGATTTATCAGAATATTTTATTAGGTTTATCTCAAAATAAAGAACAAGACATTAGAGAATTGTTGAAATATGCAGATCTAGATGTTTTTGAGAGTAAAAATCCTGCTGCATATGCTTTGAGAGCATTGGTTGAACAAAGCTTTATTTCAAAGGACTGTGATAAATCACTAGTATTCATTAATAAGGCTATTGAATTAGGTGGTACAGTTGACGCATACACTATTGCTGGAACTATTTATAGAATATGTAATGAGTTTGAAAAAAGTATTAAAAATTACAAAAATGCTCTGAATTTAGCACCAAATGATAATGGATTTTTTATAACAGAATATTTAGTTGCATCTTATTACTTGGCTGGCAAGTTTGAAGAAATTGACAGGTTGGTATCACCAAAAGTTAATTTAAGTGATATTAAATCTACTATGTTAGGAATATATTCTTACGTATTACTTGATAAGAATGAAAAACAAGCTAAAAATATATTGTTAAAAGCAATTAAAAAAGGCTTAACAAGAAAAATGTTAGTGCGACTAATTGGCAATTAAAAAGTAGAAATTTTTGTCGAAAAATTAAAACCACTAGGAAGTTTAGATTAATTATTTAATTGCCAATAGCTATTCCCTCTCTTCTATGGTCAGATCCTCCATATAATTTATCACCTATATGGATAACATTTAATCCAGACGAAAAACTTCTTAATTTAACTTTATATTTCATAGCTTCTAATGAGGGCAATAGCTTACTCATAATAGTATTTTTTTCTAAATAATAAGTTCCAAATTTATTTATTCCATGAGCTACCGATGCAGCTTCTTGGACATTGTTTTTCCAATCGATCATTGAAATTATAGCATTTACAACATATCCAATAATATTACTTCCACCGGGACTTCCTAAAATATAAACAGGTTTACTATTTTTTAAGATAATAGTAGGAGCCATAGATGATCTCGGCCTTTTACCAGGTTCAATATTATTAGCTATTTTTTTCCCATTTTTGAATGATTTAAATGAGAAATCAGTTAATTCATTGTTAAGTAAGAACCCACCATTAGTCATTAACCTAGAACCAAATCCATTTTCAATCGTAGTTGTCATTGACAATGCATTTCCGTATTTATCTACTATAGAAATATGTGATGTTGAAGGTAACTCGATCGAATGGTCTTTACCCCAATTTAGAGACGATTTACTGGTTAAATTACCAGCTTTAATTTTTTCTATTTTATTTTTTCTATCTATCAATTGTGAACGTTCATTTAAGTAAATTTTACTAATTAACTCGTTAATTGGCACATCTACATAGTCACTATCAGCCATATAAAGAGATCTATCTGCAAAAGCTAATCTTGAGGCATCTCCTATTAATCTCCATGTTTCAGGACTTTTAGGACCTAGTTTTGAAATATCATAATTTTCTATAATTCCTAGTATTTGTGCAATTGTTAACGCGCCTGAAGATGGGGGACCCATTCCACATACTTTATATTCTCTATATTTGGTACATACAGGCTCTCTTTGAATTACCTTATAATTATTCATATCCTTAAGAGATAAAACTCCTGAATTAATACTAGCATTATTAACAGTAGAAACAATATCATTGGCTATGAAACCTTGATAAAAAACTTTCGATCCATCTTTTGCAAAAGCTTTGAGAGTATCTGCATAATTTTTGTTATAATGAATATTTCCTGATTTTAAAGGTTCATCATTTGGTAAAAAATAAGTTTTTGTATTCAAAAATTTACTCAAAGAACGTTTACTTCTTTTAATAGAAGAGCTAAGTTTTTTCGAAATAATGAAACCATTTTTAGATAAATTAATGGCATCTTCAAATAGTAAAGACCAATCTGTTTTACCCCATCTTTTATATGCCTCTTCAAGCAAAGCTGGAGTGCCGGGAGTCCCAACAGATTTGCCTCCTACAACAGCATCAAAAAATTTTAATGGATTACCGTTAGTATCTTGAAATATATTTTCCTTGATTAATAGTGGAGCTGTTTCTCGACCATCTAAAGTTATGATTTCTTTTGTTTTATTATCAAAATAAACTAGAAAAGCACCACCACCAAGACCAGAAGATTCTGGCTCTACTAAACCCAAAACTAACTGTGCTGATATCATCGCATCTGCAGCTGTTCCTCCATTTTTAAGTATCTTAGCAGCAATCTTAGAAGCCTGTATATTTGCAGTAACAACCATCCATTTATCAGAAATAACTGGTTTGCCATCTTTTTTTAATTTTATAAAATGACTTTCCTTATTAAGTTTATAATTTTCTGAATTATTCAAATCAGATTTTTGATTGCTATTTGCTACAAAGGGGCATAATAAAAAAATAAAAATCATTAATTTAAAATTAATAAAAAACATCATATTCTCCAGATTTACTTTAGTAAATTTCTTGTGATTCAATCCAATTTTGAATAATATGGCCAATTATCACCATACGAATTACCTGAGTCTCTTTAAATACATAGTCCTTAACTGTTGAATAAGCTTTTGGTGATAAATTATGATAAAAAAATTCTTTAAACTCAATTTGTAGACCATTTTGACTTAGTTCAGTTTTAGTTTTTAATAATAAGGATTGAAGTGTATCAGTCTCGTTAAGAGGCTTTAGTTTTTTATTTATTATTCTAAGAAAAGTTGGCCAATGAGCTAAATGTCTCCATAACGTGGCAACATGTGATTTTTTTCCATTTGGAGCACATAAGCTATTAACATCGCATATTAAATCCCATGTATTATCATCAATTTGTTCTCTATGCATTAGTTTTGGGAGTGTAGGCAAGTTGATCTTTTCATTGCTTTTAGTATTAACAGAAATTTTAGGAAAATTTAATTTAATCATAGCGTGCAAAGCCACCATATTCATCCCATTAGAGCGATTATAAGCTTTTAAAATTATTGAAATTTGCTCCCAATCTTGTCTAGTTAACTCACAGTTTTTAAGTTCATCACTTTCTAAAGGTGATGGAAGGGGTAAGTCAATCTTGGATATGATAGCTTTTAACTTGTTTTCCACTTTTTCAGTTTGGTAAATTGGTTTAGCCATAGCCCAAATTGTTTCTAGGCTATTGTCAATATCTGCTAAACCTCTCCATATAGAAGTAACAAGAGGTATTTTCATTGTATGTCTTATATCAAGAAAAATATCCGCAATAGCTCCAACTGCTTCATTTTCATCTAAAGCTGAAACTGGATCATATGAAATATCAGAATCCATGGTGACATACATTTTTCATTTTAGGCTTTTAATCTCACCTCATTTGAAAATGGGCCAAGAACTGGCACCTTTCCTTCTACCGTACCTCTGATCATTGCTCTTCTATATTTTGAGTAATCATAAGGTATTACCCTATGCAATAAAACTCTATTATCCCACATAATTAAATCATTTTTTTCCCATGAATGTTTATAACAAAACTTATCTTGGCTTATATAATCTACAAGCCAACCGTGCAGTTTCTTTCCTTCTTCTAAGCCCATTCCTCCAATTTCAAGGCTTGTGTTAGACGTGAAATAAATAGATTTTTTATAGTTCCTATCTGGGTGAACTCTGATAACTGGATGAGATACAGGAGGAAAATTTGATTTTTCTTCATAAGTTAACTCAGGAAGACCTGGTTCTAACCTTCTGATATCATTATACGAATGTACTTGATGAAGAGGTTCTAATAGTTGTTTTTTATCATCTGATAAATTTTCATAAGCTAATAACATATTGGAAAATTCTGTCTGTCCACCTTTTGCTTCATGAGGAAGTGTTTCCTGACCATATAAAATGGAAAAAATAGAAGGATAATATCTATAGGAACTATCTGTATGCCACCTTGAGTTATTTTTTTGGAGTATAACTCTTTGATCATCTGGAGATAAATGTTCCCCGTCTTCAGAAACATTTGACACATTAAATATTTCAATTTTTCCCTTAGTTTTATCTTTTTCTGGGTAAGCCTCTAAATCACCAAAGTTTTTTGTAAATTTAGCTAAACTATCTCCATTTAAATTTTGATTTTTGAAACATATAAAATGTTTATCTTGCATTATTTTTTTTAATAATTCTATGTCATCAAATTTGATTTCTTTTGAGCAATCAAAATTACTTATTGAAACTCCTAGTTTATTAGATAATTGTTTTGTGATAATTTTATTTTTTAACATTTTATGATTTAATTTTTCCAATCTTGTAATTTTAAACTAAAATAGCAAAGATAAAACTTATTATTATTAAAGATATATAAATATTTCAAAATAATTGGATTAGATGCAAGAAGATTTTAAAATAAAAATTGCAACAGCACAGAAGTTCCACGAGGAAAATAAATTAAACCTTGCAAGAATAGAGTATAAAAAATTATTAAAACAATTTCCAAAAAATATAGATATATTGTATCTATTAGGCACTTTAGAAATACAATCTAATAATTTTAAGAACGGAACGTATTATTTATTAAAAGCGATAAATTTAAATCCAAATGTTGCCCCATTCTATAACAATCTAGCTGTCGCTTACACTGAATTGTCAAATTTTAAAGATGCGTTGTTTTATGTAAATAATGCTATAACTATAAAAAATAATTACTATGAGGCTTATAATACTAAAGCCAATATTTATTTTAAACAAAAAAAATTAGATGAAGCTATTGACAGTTATAAAAAAGCAATTTCACTCAACCCAAAATATTTTGAAGCGTATAACAATTTAGGCGTTGCTTACAAAGAGATAAAAAAATTTGCTAAAGCTGAAAAAAGTTTTAAATCTGCTTTAGATATTAATCCAAATTATTTAAGTGCTTTACTTAATTTAGGAAAAAATTTTCATCTAGTAGATAGAACTTTAGAATCTATAAAAATTTTTGAGAAAGTTATTGAAATTAATCCTAATTGTGCCGAAGCTTACATAAATTTGGCTAAAGTTTTAATGATAGAAGAACAATATACTTTAGCTGAAAATAATTTTAAAAAAGCTATATCAATTGATATCACTCAAGATACTTATTATAATGATTTTGCTATCTATTATATTAAATTGAAAAAATATAATGATGCCATAACATATCTTGAGAAAGCTATAAAACTAAATTCAAATTCATATGAATATTTGAAAAATATTGGTATATGTTACTTTAATAAAAATAATTTTTATAAATCAATTGATTACTTTAAAAAATGTTTGTCATTAGATAAAACTTTTCCAGATATATACAATTACCTTGGACATGCATTTAGTAGTGTGAATAAATTTACTGATGCAAGAAATAATTTTTTAAAATCAATCGAGATAGATCCAAACTTTATTTTTGGACATATAAACTTAGGAAATCTTCTTAAGATAAATAATAAATTAGATGAAGCAATATCAAGTTATGAAAAGGCTCTTGCTCTTGATGAAAACACGGAGTTCCTCAAGGGTGTCTTATTTAACACAAAGATGATGGTATGTGATTGGAATGATTTTGAAAGTAAAATTAATCAATTAAAAGTTAGCATACAAAAAAAACAACAAGCAATAAGACCATTTGCAATGTTATCAATAGCTGATAATCCCAAACTCAACAAGTTGGTAGCAGAAATTTTTTCTAATTTTTATTTTACTGATAAAAATTACGATTTTAAACATTCATTTAATAAAAAAAATAAAAAAATTAAAATTGCTTATTTTTCCTCTGATTTTAATCAAAATCATCCGGTAGCACACTTAATTAACGAACTTTTCGAAAACCATAATAGTAAAAGTTATGAAATTTTTGCATTTTCTTTTCAAGCATCTTCAGAGATCGATGTTTTTAGAAAAAAAATTAGAAAATTTGTTAAACATTTTTATGATGTTGAGGATAAATCCGATGACGATATTGTTTCGATTTCACGTAAATTAAATTTAGATATCGCAGTTGATTTGAATGGACATACTCAAAATGCTCGCACAAGTATTTTTTCTAAAAGAGTTGCTCCAGTACAAATAAATTTTTTAGGGTTTCCAGGCACAATGGGGTCAAATTTTTATGATTATATAATAGCTGACAAATTTGTAATTCCTGAAGAAAGTAAAATATTTTATAATGAGAAAGTACTTTACATGCCAAATAGCTATTTAATTAATCCTTCATTTAGGAAAGTTTCAAATAATAAAATATCAAAAAAATCTGAAGGGCTTCCAGAAAAAAGCTTTGTTTTTTGTTGTTTTAACAACAGCTATAAGATTTTACCTAATATCCATGAAATATGGTCTAATATTTTACATCAAGTTGAAAATAGTGTTTTGTGGCTTGCTGATACAAACCCCGTGGCTAAGAAAAATTTGCAATGTCAATTTGTTAAAAAAAATATTTCCACTGATAGAATATATTTTGCTAAAAGATTACCAAAAGTTGAGGATCATTTAGAACGTTACAAATTAGCAGACTTATTTTTAGATACTTTTCCTTTCAATGCCCATACTACAGCTTGTGATGCCTTATACCTAGGGCTTCCAGTTTTAACTATATATGGAAAATCTTTTTCTAGTAGAGTTGGTTTGAGTTTGCTTAAAAATCTTTCTTTAGATGAATTTATTACTAATAATGAAAAAGATTACCAAGAAAAAGCAATTTATTTTTCAAAAAACATTGATAAGTTAAAAGAACTAAAACAAAAATTAAAATTAAATATAAAAACCACACCTTTGTTTAATTCAAAACTTTATACAAAGAATTTAGAAGATTTATATAAAAAAATCATAGTTTAATTAAATTAAAAATAAAAGGATCATCTATGAAATGGACAATTTTAAACGTTTCAATACCCGTTCACGATATGGAAAATTCTAAAGAGTTTTATAAAATGCTTTTAGGGATAATAGAGGATCAAGATGAGTTATATCAACCTTTATTTGAAAATGAAGAAAGCGTGTTTTTAGGGAACAAAGGTTTTGGTTTAAGATTATTTAAACCTAAACCAGATCTTCTAGTGTCAAACAACATGCAAAGTAGAAGGACTTTTGTAACTCTTTTAGTTGAAAGCATTGATTATATCCAAAGAAATTTAGAGGCTAAAAACATAAAGTTTAAAATAAATGACTTAAATAATGATAAATCCATCAAAAGTATTTTTGTTCAAGAACCATCATTAAATCTTATACATTTGGTTGAAAATAAAAATGGTTTTAATGATGACTTAAATGGATGGAATATGGGTCTTGATTGGGGCATACATCACATGAACCTTGAATCTTTAAATGTAAGAGGCTCTATAGAATTTTTTTCTGATGTAGTAGGAATGAAAGAAGGTAGATGGGTTGCTCCAGTAAATAAGGGAGATTTTAGCATAGACCCATCTGAGTTAGCTATTTTACCGTTATCAAATAATAATAGAGGTTTGCATGTAATTAAACCTGATGACGGGTTTGGATATAGAAACAACTTTGCACATAATCCTTCAATTGGAGGTCATCCAGCTTTTACAATAAATGATTTATCAAATTTAAAAGCCAAATTAGATAAGGAAAAAATATTATATTCAGATGCTAAAGTTTACGCAATGCCAGGTTTTCACCAAATTTATTTATATGACATTAATGCTAATATGTTAGAAATTAATCAAGCAGTATAATCGTAAGAAAGTTTGTGTTTTAGATAATTATGGTCAAAGTATATAAAAACGTTTGTATTACAGGTGCTGGAAATGGCATTGGAAGAGCTATTGCTATCGCCATGAGTAACGAAGGTTATAATGTAGTTTGTGCAGATATTGACTTGAAACAAGCTAAAGATACTCTTGATTTTATATTGAATAAACAAGGATCTGGGATAGCAGTAGAAACTGATATAACTAAAGCTTTTGACATTAAGAATATGATCAACTCAACAGTAGATGAATTTGGTAGCTTAGATATTTTAGTTAATAATGCAGGTGTAACTAGGACATCTAACATTATGGATTTAACGGAAAAGGATTGGTATTGGATAAATGATGTAAATGCCAAAGGCACATTCTTTTCTTTGCAGGCTGCTGCGAACCAAATGATTAAACAAAATCAAGGTGGTAGAATAATAAACATGGCTTCAGTTGGCGGCAAAGGTTTTGTAGATGTATCTAACGCAATTTATGCAGCTAGTAAAGGTGCCGTAATAAGTTTAACAAAAACTGCTGCACAAGAATTAGCAAAATATAAAATTACTGTTAATTCTATTTGTCCAGGGATTACTCATACAAATATTTTATCTACCATTGTCAAGAAAAGAGCTTTAGAACAGAATAAATCAGAAGAAGAAATTATGAAACATTATGTAAGAGATATACCTTTGCAAAGACCAAATGATCCAGAAGATATTGCAGAAATGGTTGTCTTTTTATCTTCTAAGGGTGCAAGAAATATTTCAGGTCAATCTTATAATATTGATGGTGGCTTGATCCCTAGTTAATTTTTGATTTTGATGAGGATAGTTATTTGAAAAGATGGCGTCATTTTATTGTTGTGATTGGTATTATACCAGTATTAATCATTTATGTTTCATTTTTTATGTATGCATTTGATTTTATAACAGGATATTTTTGGCTTTTCGATTGGGTAATTTATATATTAGCCGGATTATTATGGCTTTATCCTGCCGCAAAAGTAATAAAATGGCTAGCTGATCACGAGTCACATTAATTTTAAATAGGCATCATATGAAAATTACAAACATAGAAGTATATGAATTACAAATACCTTTTTCTACAGGTGTTCAAAATAAATCACCATCAGACTTTTTAAAAGCTGATGCTATGGATTTTTGCTTGATAAAGATAGATACAGATATTGGTATTACTGGATGGGGAGATGCATTTTCTTTTCATTGTAGAAGAGCTGTCGCCGAAGCTATTATTCACATGGTAAAACCACATTTAATTGGAAAAAATCCACTAGATGTTCAGCAAATAAATTTTGAATTGCAAAAAAAATTACATTTGTTTGGGCGCTATGGCATTACTATGTTTGCAATAAGTGGGGTTGATATAGCTTTGTGGGATATCCTAGCTAAGCATAGTAATTTACCTCTATGTAATGTTTTAGGATCAAGTGGTAAGAAGAAAATGCCAGCTTATGCAAGTCTTTGGCGTTATGAAGATGTTGAAGCGGTTCAAGATAGATGTAACCATGCCAGAGAACTCGGTTATAATTATATCAAGTTGCATGAAATATTTACATCTGAAGTAGAAGCAGCTAGAAAAATTCTAGGTGATGACATTCCAATCATGGTTGATACAAATTGTCCTTGGACAAAGGACCAAGCTAGGCAAATTTTGTCCGAATGGGAAGATTTTAATCTTTATTGGGTCGAAGAACCTATTAATCCACCTGAAGATTTTGAAAGCTTATCACACTTAAGGTCTGAATCATTAATTCCTATAGCCGCAGGTGAAAACGCTTGTACTTCGTTTGAATTTAAAAAAATGTTTGAATACGATGCTGTAGATTACGCTCAGCCAAGTGTAACTAAAGTAGGGGGTATTACGGAGTTTAAAAAAATCATATCGGTTGCTGAAACATTTGGTGTTCAGGTAATGCCACATTCTCCATACTTTGGACCAGGATTTTTAGCAACTTTACATTTATCTCAATCTTTACCTAATTCAGGTTTATTGGAGAGATTTTTTATTGATTTCGAAGCATATATTTACCCTGAACAAATTTTTAACCCCAAGAGTGGTTCTTTTGAAATCCCTAATGGCATAGGCTTAGGATTTGATCCTGACAAAAATGTATTGAAGGATTACAGGGTTAATTAGGTTAATATCCTGCTCCTGATTTTGAGGCTTCACTCTCTGGCACATAAGTTTCAAATGCCATCGAACTCAATCTATCCCAACATTTCTTATTAATTTTAGAAACTTCTAATCTTTGATTTTGGACTAAACTTAATGGATTACAATTGTCATTGAATTCATATGTCTCCAGAAAGAAATAGCCTGTCAGATTATTAAAAATTTTTGTATCCAAGTATAATTTTTGGTTATTTGTATAAGCAATGATGGAATTTTTACCATTTTTCAAAACTAAACTTATATTTTGTTCTTGGGCAATTAGACCCATAGAAGCCAGCAAAAATTTTGGATTATGTAGATAACCTTTCCAAAGTATTTTATTTGCCGAGACATATTCTACCAAAAGCAAACCCATGAGAGCAGATGTAAGAGGTTTATTTAAATTATTCTCTTTAATTGAAGTCGATATTTTTTTTTCTTTGTAAAGATCAGCTGTTTTTAGTACAGAACCAAGAAAATAATAATCATGATTGACCAACCATTTTGAGAGGTTTGCACAATCCTTAGCTAATCCCCATTCAATTCCTACACTTCTGAGGGCTTTATAAGTTTCAGAGTAAACTTCATTCAAAGATACGGTTAACATATTTATGCATCAGACAAATAAGGGAAAAGCCAGTCACAGGAATTCTCTTCTTGAAGTTGATGTGGAAGAGGAGCTCCCTGAAATAGTGTAATTCTAGTCCATAAATCTGATTTTGGGTCATATTTAGATGCACCAAAGAAACTTAATTTGCACCTTAATAAATCTATTGGCCTCATTTGTTTGCCGACTAGATTATCCTGAATTTCGCTATATGGTGATGTTTTATTAATAATAATTCTTCTTACAATATTTCTAATTCCTGGGTGATTAATCATAGCTTCAGACGCAGTCATTTTTTTGGGCAATTTGATTAAAATTTTAAGAGCTTTTTGTACTTGATGTGAAATGTCAAATGGTAATTGTTTTTCATATCCATCGTCTTTGTTAGTAACACCAATTCGGGGCTCTAATTTTGCTTGAGATGTATACCAAAAAAAGTAGTTTTCATCAGAACTATTAACATCAATACTTAGAGCCCATTTATAGTTTTCTCTTATAATTTCTATAATTTCTTTTACATTATAACCTACAACAACTGATTTTTTTTCTACAGATCCCATTTGTTTTGTTAAGTCATCAATAATATGAGGAAATGGTTCAATGAATATTGAATGAAGAATTTCTTCTGTTTCTATACTAATTTTATTTTTAAAATAATCATTAAGACTTTTTAGAGGATAATCTTTATTTAATAGATTTTGAAGTTCATTACAGTTTATTATATTTTTTAAATCTAAGTTAAGGTTTTTTATTCTATTAGCTTGGGTCAGGTCATCAACATTCCATTGAGAAGTATATCTATAGCCCTGTTCAATATAATTTATTATTTGTTTCTGAGTATTTTTATTAATACTTTTTATAGATAACACTCTTGATATTGCTGCTTCCCTTGTATTAATCCACTTATGAATAAGTTCTTCATGATTTATTAGAAAAGGAGCCATTCCTAAACCAGTTGCATTCCCAACTCCAAGATGTCTTGAAATTTTGTCAGACAATTTCACAGACTTCTTTCCACCTTTTTTTTGTGCTAAAAAATTTATTAATTGTATAGAAAAATATCTGATTAAATAGACTGTTAACATTTCGGCCTGGAAAGGTTTATTCAAGACACTTTTACTTGAATCAAATGAAAAATCACCTATTCCAAACTTCCCATTACCGTATACAGCAGTTGTTCTTACAAGATATCCAATATTGTTTATATCTAATTTACTCGGTTGTTTGCCATTAGATAAAGCATCTAATACTTTTCTAAAAATTCTAACTGACTTATTAGCTCTGCTAAGTGTTAATTGCTTGGAAAGATGCCTTCCTAATTCCTGTATTTTTAAATTTTTAGACATTTTATCTAATTCAATATTAGATGGAACTCCTTTAAAAAGTGAAAAAGTCATGTCCCACTTTTCTGCTATAACCCTATCACTTCTTTCCTCATCATCTATAGAGTGGCAGAATACTACAAGTGAAAATATACTATTGTTGAAAATTATCTTTATAACAGCATTACCAAAACCATTATTATCGATATCCCATTTTGATATTTCAAATTGAGTTTTGTTTGATTTCAATTCATTTATCAATTGTCTAGTAAAGGACAAACGAGTTTGATGAAAACTTCCTAATCTTTCTAATTTCATAACTTTGGAGGGTTGTCTCATTGGACAGAGATTAATTTGTTGATTTTTTTTATAATTTTGTTTCATATTTTTAAACTGAAGTGAATGACTTTTTGAAAAAATTAAACCAATTCTCACCCTTTATCTTATTTATTTCTTGTTCGTTAAATCCAATCGTTTTAAGTCCAGAAAGTATATTATGCCAATCTCTATTGTCTCTAAACCAAGGTGGCATGTCAGGGAAACCGGGGTTAGATGCAGATCCTTCGCCATAATCAATTTCTTTAGTCCACTTGCCAACTCTCATCCATTCAACAATACTATCAGGCTGGTCTTGGCATAAATCTGAACCAAATCCAACATGGTCTATGCCCATTAATTCAACGGTTTTAGCTATCATTTTACAAAAATCTTCAACTGAGCAACTACTACTATTATTTAGATGATGTGGGTAAAGTGAAAATCCTAGCATACCATTATTTTCAGCTAATCTTAATAAAATTTCATTTGATTTATTTCTTTTGGCAGGGTGCCAAAATGATGGGTTTGCATGACTTATAACAATTGGCCTATCTGATAGTTCAATAGCCTCAAATGTTGATCTTTCAGACGAATGGGACATATCAACAATCATTCCAACTCTATTCATTTCTTTTATAACTTCTTTACCCATTCTTGTAATACCAGGATCGTTTTCTTCGTAACAACCAGTTGCTAGTAAAGATTGATTATTATAAGAAAGCTGCATAAACCTTCCACCAAGCTGATGAAGAATCTCTACAAGGCCAATATCGTCTTCAATAGGTGAAGGGTTTTGAAATCCAAAAATTACAGCAGTTTTATTTTGTTTTTTTGCTGTTTCCACGTCCTCTGCAAAATAAGCAGGCATAATCAATGTAGGAAATTTTTCAAACCATTTGTTCCATTGTTCAAAATTTGAAACAGTATCTCTAAACTGTTCATGATAAGAAATTGTAACGTGGACAGCTGTAAGATCAGAAGATCGCCACTCCTGAAAGATTTTTTGTGACCAATTACAATATTGTAAGCCATCAATTAACATACAATTTACATAACACAATTATAAAGAGAGATGAATATTAATTTGTCAAATTGCCTATTCTTCAATATTAGCTCTGAATTTTTCAGGAGGTCTAATCCTAATGATTAAACATGCTAATGCAACCAGTACTATTGCTCCTGCTTCGTATAATAAATCACTAGGTTCTTTTCCTTGAAGAATAATCAATCTAGCTAGAGCTGTCATAGCAATAAATAATGGCAAAGTTACTGGTATTCTGTTGCTTCTATAAAATGCAGCAACCATTCCAAGTACCTCAGTATAGATAAATAGTAAAAGTAAGTCTGCTAAAAGAACTCTTTTGTTCTCAACTAAAACGATAATTTCTTGCACTGTTGCAAAAACTGTAGCAAAAGCAATGAATATTAATAATGATCTTTCAGCATAGTGTATGTACTTACTTATTTTTTTATCGTCCATAAATCCACCTTTTAAAATTAGCATAATGACAAAGGAATATAAATTTACAACAGAATAACATTAACCTGTTAATTGTTGAATTTTTCTTTTTATATCATTAAAATAAAAAAATATTTATGGCAATAGGGGGGTGTCATGGTAGAATTTAAAGTAAAATCTTTATCAAATTTAATGGGCGCAGAGATAACAGGTATAGATTTAAGAAACAATATAAGTAAAGAAACTAAGGCAGAATTACTAAAAGCGATCACCAATTATTTGGTGGTTTGCATAAAAGATCAAAAGTTAAGTCCTTCGAAGTTGGCTGACGTATCTAGGCTATTTGGGAAACCTAAACAATATTTTGTAAAAGATGAAACAGTTGATGATATTCCAGAAGTAATAGTAGTCTCAAATAGAACTAGAGAAAATAAGCCTAAAGTATATGCGAGTCATTG
>QBYJ01000034.1 GCA_003282885.1 SAR116 cluster bacterium AG-325-F22 | reverse complement strand
GAAACCAATTTAGATTTGTTAGGTGGAATCAGTTTTGAAAAAGGTTGCTTCATAGGTCAAGAAGTGAATGCAAGAATTAAATGGAAGGGGTTAGTTAAGAGAAAATATGTTCCGGTTACTTTTAAAAGTAAAAAACTATCATATTTAAAACTAACTGAACTTAATGAGAAAAAAATATTTTTTAATAGTAAAGAAATTGGAGAGATAGTTTCCTTATTATATAATAAGGATGATGATCTTTGGTACGGAATAGCCAAAATCACATTGTCTCACTTGTATATTTTTGAGGAGAATAAAACTCTAGAGGGTGATTTTTTAGATGAGAAAATTAAAATTAATTTTCCTAAATACATGCTTCCTCTTCCCAGAAAAATCTAAACTTCTTAGATTGACAAACTAAATGTTTCAACTTAATTATTAAATGTTTCATGAAATTAATAAGTATAATGATACAAAATATAAAATGATGTTATTGTATGTAATAATCTTATTCTTATAAATATGTAAATAAGGTTAATCGGAGTTAAAAAAATGTCCTCACTACTTATGCCAAAAGCAACAGCTGTATGGTTAATTGATAATACAACATTAACCTTTGAACAAATCTCTGAGTTTTGTAATCTTCACGTACTTGAAGTTCAAGCTATTGCAGATGGTGATGTTGGTCAGGGTATTTTAGGTTTTGACCCCATACTTAATGGGCAACTTACCCAAGAAGAAATTGATAACTGCTGTAATGACGCAAAATTATCTCTTAAAAGATCTTCTTCTTCGTTACCAGAGACTAAAAATAAAAATAAAGGACCTAAGTATATTCCTCTAGCAAGAAGAGGCGACAAACCTGATGCCATCGCTTGGATTGTTAAAAATCATCCTGAAGTGAAAAATAATCAAATATCAAAATTAATCGGCACAACAAAAGACACTATTGAAAAAATTCGTACTAGAAGCCACTGGAATATTTCAAATATTACAGCTAAACATCCTGTTTTATTAAGTTTATGTACTCAAGACGATCTTGAGAATGCCATTATTAAAGCTGGTGGATCAGTAGAGACTAATAGTGATGAAAATTAATCTACTTTAAAACTAGATAAGATTTGAAAGATAAATTTATATAGTAATATTAACCTATTGAGAGGCTTAATATGGAACAAATCAATGGAAAACCTGTTGCTGCTCTAATAATGGGTAGTCAAAGTGATTGGGAAACTATGAAATTCTCAGAACAGACATTGAACCAGTTAAAAATTCCATTTATTACCAAAATTATATCTGCCCATAGGACTCCTGATAGAATGCATGATTTTGCAAAACAAGCTGAAAATACTTCTATCCAAGTTGTAATTGCTGGAGCTGGTGGTGCGGCTCATTTACCCGGGATGATTGCTTCTCATTCAAATTTGCCTGTGATAGGTGTTCCTATTCAAAGCTCAGCTTTAAAAGGAATGGATAGTCTTCTTTCTATAGTACAAATGCCAAGTGGTGTTCCTGTTGCAACTATGTCTATTGGGAAAGCCGGGGCTATTAACGCTGCTATTTATGCTGCTAAAATTTTAAGCCTATCTGATGATAATATTGGTATTTTATTAAAAAAATGGCTTTCTAATCAAACAAATAAAGTGCCAGAAAATCCAAAAAAAAATGACTAGTAACAATGATTTTCCAATATTACCTGTAGATGAACATATAATTGGTATTCTTGGGGGTGGGCAATTAGGTAAAATGATCGCCTTATCTGCAACAAGAGCAGGATACAAAACTCATCTATATTGTCCCAAAGGCGATAATCCCGCAGAATCAGTTGTTAGTAAGGTAACTTACGGCGAGTGGAACGACTTTGACAAGCTTGTAGAGTTTTCAAATAAAGTCGTATGTGCAACTTCAGAATTTGAAAACATCCCCTCTAAATCCCTTGAATTATTAGCTAGTAAAACTAAAGTAATGCCCAGTAGTATTGTATTCAGATGTGCACAAATCCGATCAAAAGAAAAGGAAATGGCTGTTAAATCTGGTTTTAAAACACATAAATGGTATTTGATAAAGAACTCTGACGATTTAATAACAGCCTCTAAATCACTGGGCAATAAAGGTGTATTAAAAACCAACTCCCTAGGTTATGACGGTAAGGGACAAATAAGGATTAACGAAAATTCAAATTTATTTGATGTATGGGAAAATTTAGGATCTGTTGAGTGTATTTTAGAAGAAGAACTAGAATTCAAAAGAGAAATTTCTATAATGTACTTTAAAAGCTTTGATAATAGTGATGGTTTTTTTCCAATATCAGAAAACTACCACAAACAAGGTATTTTAAATAAAACCATTGCACCGGCAATGATAGATAATATCATTGAAAAAGATTTAAGATTAAAAACAAAAGAATTATCACACAATCTAAACTTTTATGGCGTCTTGGCTGTAGAACTTTTTGAACTTTTAGACGGTAGTATTCTGTTCAATGAAATAGCACCAAGACCTCATAACTCATTTCACTGGACTATGGACGGGTGTGATAATAGTCAATTTGATATTTTGATTAGGACGATATGTGGTTTACCTGTAAAGGATGTTGAATGTAGTGGAAAATGGGAAATGACAAATATTATTGGAAATGAAATTAACAATATAGAAGATATAATTAATAACCAAGATTATATATTACATTTATATAACAAAAAACAAACAAAGCCAGGCAGAAAAATGGGACATTATAATAGACGTATCATGTGATATTCCTTGTAACATAATCAAAAGGTACATCCTGATAAACTTCATTTATAAAGTTTGTGAATAATAAGAATGCATAAGGTCGCCACCTGTTTATTGGATCCTTAGTTGTATCATCATCAGGAAAATAGTTTGCTGGGATTTTTGTCTGTATATTCTCAAGTTTATCTCTTAAAAACTCTTCTTTAAGCGTAAAAGCGTCATATTCTAGATGGTTTAGGATAAATAAATCTTTTGTTTTGGGACATCTGACCATGCCTATTCCTGAATATTGAGAATAAGCTAAAATTTCTAGACCAGAACTAACAATTTCATTTTCTTTATTTTCAGTATAACGCGACACTGGCATTGGAAATCTATTTATAAAACCTTGCAGAAGCCTATATTGATTTTCTTGGTTTAAATTATGATCAAATACACCGAATAGTTTTTCTTTCATTAAGTGTTTATCAATATTATGAAGTACTTTTAATAGAGCTTGAGCGCCCCAACAAATTCCAATTTTTCTAAAAACATTGGTTGATGACCATAAAATAATTTCTTTTAATTCTTCCCAATACTTTACTTTGCCGAATGGAACAGTTTCAACAGGTGCACCAGTGATTATTAAAACATCATAAAAATTATGTTTGACATCATCCAAAGTCTTATAAAATTCAATTAAATGCTCTTTTTTTGTATTTTTAGGAATATAAGTTTCTGTAGTCATTAAAGTGAGTTCAATTTGTAATGGCGATGCACCAAGAAGTCGCGCAAATTGAACTTCGGTTTGAAGTTTTTTGGGCATCAAATTTAATAATAAAAACTTTAAAGGTCTGATATCTTGCTTTTCAGCACTACTACTATTTATAACATCAACAACTTCATTTAGAAGTAATTCTCTTGCAGGTAAATTATCATGTATTTTGATTGGCATTATATCTTATATTTTAAATTATATATATTTAACTAAAACTAGAATTTTTTATTTGGTTTAATTTCTTTAAAACATCGAAAACAGATTTGATTTTCAAAGTACTTTTTGTTTTATTGACATTAGCTGATAATTTTTTAATGAAAGAGAAAGGTTTTTTTAAGTTGGGTATTTTACTTATATCATTTAACCTTCTGTCTAAAAAAAACGATGTCTCTTTTTGATCACTAGAAGTGTCATTTAACCAAAAAAGTAGAGTAGATGAATATATGGCTGCTAATGAAAACCTTTTTGTATAAAAAGAAAAATCTGTAGACTTATCCCCAACCATTCTCCAGACACTGTTGCAAGTCCTATAAAGTATATTTATTGATTTCTTTGAATTTTTAGGAATTGCAGTTAGTGGTAATGATGATCTAACAGCCTCTTTGTATTTTTGGCAAAGTGAAAGTCTCATCAAAATAATTTTTTTTACTTTTTCTGGGACTCTTTCAGGCTTGGGATCTATCAATTGATAGCTATTTTTTACTTCAATATCTATCATTTCTGAAAAAACATCTATGAAATCAATAGAACCATTTTTGAATAAATCTCTGTAAATGTCCATACGAACATCAATACTTTTTTCTTGTTCAAAGTCTATATCCAAAGCTCCTCGTTCTAGGGCTTCAAAACTCCATCCATCAAAGGGAACATGTGGAAGCATTGCTTTGATTAAGTCAATTTTAGCTTGAATATAATCTGTTTGTTTTATCATCATGCGCATCAGTGTTTAATTTAAGAAATATATATTTACTTATCGCATATAGCAAACCAATTGAATATAAATATAATGATTAATAATATTTAAAATACTTGCCATAACCTTATATAATATGGTATCTCGCTATTTCTTATTTATAATTAAAGGTTTTTAGTATGTATGTGTCTGTCCGTGACAATAATGTTGACCAAGCTCTGAGAGTGTTAAAAAAGAAAATGCAAAGAGAAGGTATGTTTAGAGAAATGAAAAACAGAAGAGCTTATGAAAAACCTTCTGAAAGAAAAGCGCGAGAAATGGCCGAAAGTACCAGAAGGGTAAGGAAACTTATGAGAAAGAGATTAGAAAGAGAAGGTTACTAGACTAAAAGTAATATTATAACCTAGCAAAACCGCATAGATATTAATTGCGGTTTTTTTTTTGTAAAACTTTATAAATATTTCGTAATTTGATATTAACATATTAATCAACACATAATAATGAGGGCATTATATATGATCATTGGAAGTCCAAAAGAAATTTTCAAAAGTGAAAACAGAGTTGCTATGACACCTGAAAGTGCAAAGCAACTTCAAAAATTAGGCTATAAATGTATTTTAGAATCTAATGCTGGCATAAATGCTAATTTTTCAGATAAAGACTATAAAGACGCTGGGGTCAAAATTGTAAAAAATGCTGACCAACTTTGGAAAGAGTCAGATATTATAATAAAAGTAAGAGGCCTTGAAAAGACAGAGCTTACAAAAGTTAAAGTAAATCAGCATATTATAAGTTTTATTTGGCCTGGACAAAACAAACCTCTACTTGAAAATTTAAAAAAGAAAAAGGTAACAGTTCAAGCAATGGATATGATTCCCCGTATAAGCAGAGCTCAAAAAATGGATGCCTTATCTTCAATGGCTAATATTGCAGGATACAGAGCTATCATTGAAGCCGGAAACCAATTTGGAAGATTTTTCACTGGACAAATTACTGCTGCTGGAAAGGTTCCTCCTGCTAAAATACTTGTAATAGGTGCTGGAGTTGCAGGACTTGCAGCAATTGGGACCGCTCAGTCTATGGGTGCTATTGTTAGAGCATTTGATGTAAGACCAGAAGTTGCAGAACAAATCGAGTCAATGGGAGCAGAGTTCCTAATGCTTGATTTTAAATCCGATGGTACTGGTGATGGCGGATATGCGAAGCCTGCCTCCAAAGAATTTATTAAAAAAGAAATGGAGTTATTTAGGGAACAGGCTCCTGAAATTGACATAGTTATCACAACAGCTCTAATCCCTGGAATGCCTGCACCAAAACTTTGGCCTAAGGAGATGGTGGATTTGATGAAACCAGGTTCTGTTGTAGTTGACCTAGCTGCTGAACAAGGTGGAAACTGTGATGTAACCAAACCTGATAAAATGGTGGAGACAAAAAATAAAGTGAGAGTGATTGGGTATACAGATTTACCTAGTAGAATGGCTACGCAGTCTTCCAATTTATACTCAACAAATATTAGGCATATGATTGATGATTTAACACCTGAAAAGAATGGTATTCCAGTTACTAATATGGAAGATGATGTAATCAGAGGCGCAACTGTACTTCATAATGGAGAGATAACTTTCCCTCCTCCAAGGCCAAAAATAACCGCTATAGCAAAACATACTAACAAAGAAACAAAACAAAAAACCGCAGAAGAAATTGCTAAAGAAAAGATAGATGCTGAAAAAAAAGCTGGTAAATTACAAGTCATGCTTTTAACAACCGGAGCTCTAATAACTTGGTTTATAGGTCTCTACGCACCTGCTGAATTTATGCAACATTTTATAGTTTTTATATTATCATGTTTTGTAGGTTATCAAGTTATTTGGAATGTTTCACATTCACTTCATACACCTCTTATGGCAGTAACAAATGCTATTTCCAGTATAATTATAATTGGTGCCTTGTTACAAATGAAAACTGATAATGATATTGTTAGTATCTTGGCATTAATCTCTATTTTTATCGCAACAATTAATATTGTTGGAGGATTTATGGTTACAAAAAGAATGTTAGCAATGTTTCAAAGAAGCTAAATAAAGGACTAAGAAATGACAATTGGAATACTAACTGCTTCATATATTACGTCTAGTGTGCTTTTTATTCTTGCTTTAGGAGGTTTAAGCAATCAAGAAAAAGCCAAAAGAGCTGTATGGTACGGTATTATTGGGATGGTAATTGCTGTACTAGCAACTATCTTTGGCAAACAAGTTTTTTTAACTGAATGGCTCCATTGGTTAATTGGAGCTATAGTTATTGGATCAATCATAGGAGCTATTGTAGCTAAAAAAGTCCAAATGACAGGAATGCCGCAACTTGTAGCAGCTCTTCATTCTTTTGTAGGTCTGGCTGCTGTTTTTATTGGAATTAATTCAGCTATGTTGCCACATACAGAAATGTCTTCTTCTCAACTAACCATCCATAATGTTGAGGTTTTTATTGGTGTATTCATAGGTGCAATTACTTTTACTGGATCTATTATAGCTTTTGGAAAATTATCAGAAATTATTACTGGTAAAGCTCTAATATTACCTGGTAGACACTCTTTAAATTTAATAATGTTGTTTGGATGTCTTTGTCTTGGTTATATGTTTCTTAGTCATGAAGGTTACTGGACATTGATTTTAATGACAATTATTGCCTTTATTATAGGAGCACATCTAGTTCTTGCTATTGGTGGAGCAGACATGCCAGTTGTTGTTTCAATGTTAAACTCGTATTCTGGCTGGGCTGCAGCTGCAACTGGTTTTATGCTTAGAAATGATCTTTTAATTGTTACTGGAGCTCTTGTTGGGTCTTCAGGTGCTATACTTTCATATATAATGTGCAAAGCAATGAATAGAAATTTTCTTTCTGTAATTCTTGGTGGGTGGGGCGATACAAGTGGACCTTCTATGGATATAGAAGGCGAAATGAAACCTATAGATATAGATTCTGTCGCATCTGCGTTAAATGAAGCCAATGAAATAATAATTGTTCCAGGTTATGGGATGGCCGTGGCGCAAGCACAGAGCGCTGTTTCTGAATTAACATCTAGATTAAGATCCAAAAAGAAAAAAGTTCGATTTGGGATTCATCCGGTTGCAGGACGTCTTCCAGGACATATGAATGTTCTACTTGCTGAGGCTAAAGTTCCATATGACATCGTATTAGAAATGGATGAAATTAATTCTGATTTTCCCGAAACTGACGTTGTCATGATACTTGGAGCAAATGATATTGTAAATCCAGCCGCCCAAGAGGACCCCAATAGTCCAATTGCAGGAATGCCTGTTTTAGAAGTTTGGAAAGCTAAACAAGTTTTTATTTCAAAAAGAGGACAAGGTAAAGGTTATTCCGGTATTGAAAATCCTCTATTTTTTAGAGAAAATTCTAGAATGGTTTATGGTGATGCGAAAAAATCTTTAGACACAATATTACAAAATATTAATTAATTATTAATGATTATCTAAACCTGATTTCTTTATAGCCTGTTGTTGTTTTTTAGTTAATGCAGCTTCATTAAAGTCACCAACTAAGTCATGAAAAATTCTATACCAATTAACTTCTGCTTTTAAATGCATAAAAACCGACCCCAAACCAACTGCAGCTCTATCCATTAACACAAATTCTCTAGGAGGTTTTACACCTCCTATCTTTTTTAATTCTTCATGAACTTTCTCTGCAGTTTCTCTTCCATATTGACCTGACTCACTTGGATTAATTAATCTTACTTTATCTTCTAATAAAGGTTGATAAATGAAATTTGCCCAAATATTTAAAACACTAATTAGTTCTTTTGATGGGTTTTCGAAACCCCATCTTTTATAAGCGTTTACCGCCTGTTCTTCATCCCCATCCCTAAGAGCTTTATATAACTCGATTACACCTGTAACAAAGTCAGGTCTAAATATTCTTATGCATCCAAAATCCATTAGATTAACACCACCATCAGGTCGAATTGTATAATTTCCTAAATGAGGATCACCATGAATAACACCAAATTTGTAAAAGGGAATGTACCAAGCTTTAAACATATTCATAGCAACTTCATTTCTTATTTTTTTCTCAGAATTATTATCAATAAAGTCCATAATTTTTATACCATGAACTCTCGTCATAGTAAGAAGCCTATTAGTTGATAAATCTTCAAAAGGATGCGGCAATGTGATTGAACTTTGGTCAGATAACATATGCCTATATAATTTTAAATTTTTAATTTCATGTGAATAGTCAAGTTCTTCTTTTAATCGATCAGACAACTCTTCTGATATCTTCATTAAAAAATCTCTTATCAATCACAGTATATGTAAAATTTTCATTCTTATTTGTTGCTAAAACTTCATAACTAGTTTTTTCTATCGAAACTTCTCTTCTTAAATTATACATATTTAGTTTTTTAATTAATTCGTTTTGATGGACTTTATTATATTCAATATAGACCGATTTATCATTTAAAGAATTATCTACAATATTAGAACTTACCAACATATCAAATAATATTCTACCTTGAGGCGATAGTAATGCACTTGGTAAAAGTTCTTTTGGTTTTAACTTGGAGACATCAGATGTCAAAATGTTGTTTAAGAATTTAATGCTATTTTCACCTGAGACTTTTAAAACTTTTCTATGTCTAAGATGTATTTTTTTGTTTTCCATAATTAATTAAGATTCAATTTTGTTAATTGCGCTTATAACTGCAAGAATTGGCGCAACCGTTATGCTTGTATCAATTCCACATCCAAAAATAGAATTTCGGCCATTATTAAATTTAAGCTCAACATATGCTGCTGATTCAGCTTTTGAAGTTGCACTTCTAGTGTTCTGACCAAAATCTTCTAACGTAAATTGCAAGTTAAAATTCTCACGTACTCCGTTTACAAACGCAGAAATAGGGCCATTACCTTGTGAAGAAAACTGAATAATTTTATTTTTATAACTAACTTTAGCATTAATTATTTCTAAATTCGTTTCTCTGTTAGCCCCCTCGACTTTAAAATCAACTAGTTCAAATGGTTTTTTTACAATGAAGTTCTCATTAAATGTTTGCCAAATTATATTACTCGTAATCTCGTTTCCAGTTTTATCTGCAATTTTTTGAACACTGGCTGACAATTCTATTTCTGCACCTTTTGGCAATCTTACTTGATAATCTGTTTCTAATAACCAAGCAGTTCCGCCTTTTCCAGACTGACTGTTAACTCGTATTATTGCCTCATATGTTCGACCAATGTCAGCTGGATCTATAGGTAAATATGGGACAGCCCATTTTTTACTTTTAGAGTTTTCTATATTATCCATTCCTTTTCTTATAGCATCTTGATGACTGCCTGAAAATGCTGTGTGCACTAAAGAACCTGCATAGGGATGTCTTTCATGAACTGGAAGCCTATTACAAAATTCTGCTGTATCTATCAAATTATTTATTTTGCTAAAATCTAAATTTGGATTTATGCCTTGGGTAAATAAGTTAAGACCTAATGTTACTAAGTCGACGTTACCAGTACGTTCACCATTTCCAAATAAAGTTCCTTCGACTCTATCTGCACCTGCCATTAAGCCTAGTTCGGTTGCAGCTATAGCAGTACCCCGGTCGTTATGAGGATGAAGTGATAAAATCACTCTTTTCCTTTCGCTAAAATTATTTCCCATCCACTCTATTTGATCTGCATAAATATTTGGAGTGGACATTTCAACAGTAGCCGGAAGATTAATTATAACTGGCTTATTAATACTAGCTTCCCATACATCTAAAACATTTTCACAAACGTCTAAAGCGTATGGTAGTTCAGTTCCTGTAAAACTTTCAGGGGAATATTGTAGTCTTATATTAGAGGTGCTCAATAGATGCAAATGATCTGTAATTATTTTAGCCCCATCAGTTGCTAATTTTTTAACACCTTCCTTAGTATCTTTGAAAACAACTTCTCTTTGTAAAGTACTTGTAGAATTATAAAGATGTACAATTGCATTTTCACACCCTTTTAGGCTCTCTATAGTCTTTATAATTAGTGGTTCTCTTGATTGAGTTAGCACTTGGACGGTTACATCAGCGGGTATGTGTCCTTCAGTTATCAATTCCCTAACAAAATTAAAGTCAGTATCAGATGCAGATGGAAACCCTATTTCAATTTCTTTAAAGCCCATGTCAACTAATTGCTTAAACATACGCATTTTTCTAATTGAATCCATAGGCTCAACTAGTGCTTGATTACCATCTCTTAAATCAACTGAACACCAAGTTGGTGCTTCTATAATTAAATTATTAGGCCATTGCCTATTTGAAATTTGTACAGCAGGATATGGATTATATTTATTGTAGTTCTTATTCATAATTCTAGACCTTTATTTTAAGCTCAAAACTTAGTAGATTATTTAACAAAAATTGACCCGAACTCCTTGGAGCACGGGTTTCTTAATAAACTAAGAACTTTTATAGGATTTGAATTATTATTTATATTCATAGCAAATTGACTTTATCAATTGTATAATTATTTAGTCAAGTTTTAAGAAGTATTTTAACATTTTTAATATTGCTAAAAAGTATGTTTAAAACTACTTTGCAATTAAATGTTTAAATCTAGAATTTTATTTAAATTATAGGATTTTAATGACGGATATTAATCTAATAAGAAATTTTTCTATTATTGCTCATATTGATCATGGTAAATCAACACTTGCTGACAGGTTAATTCAAGAATGTAAAGGTTTGGCCGATAGGGAGATGAAAGAGCAAGTGCTTGATAATATGGAAATTGAAAGAGAAAGAGGAATCACAATAAAGGCCCAAACTGTTAGATTACTGTATAAGCATTCAGATGATAAAACCTATACATTGAATTTAATGGATACCCCAGGTCATGTTGATTTTGCTTACGAAGTTTCTAGATCTTTGTCAGCGTGCGAAGGTTCGCTACTTGTTGTAGATTCGTCTCAAGGAGTAGAGGCGCAGACACTTGCCAATGTTTATCAGGCAATTGATGTTAACCATGAAATTGTCACTGTACTTAATAAAATAGATTTGCCGGCTTCTGAACCTGAAAGAATAAGAAAACAAATTGAAGATGTTATAGGTTTGCCAGCTGAGGAAGGAATAGAAGTTTCTGCAAAAACTGGTTTAGGAATAAAAGAAGTTTTATCTGCTTTGGTAGAAAAATTAGATCCACCTGTTGGAAATGCAAATGGCTCTTTGCAAGCTCTTCTTATAGACAGTTGGTATGATCCTTATTTAGGCGTCCTTACATTAGTTAGAGTTGTAAACGGAACATTAAAAAAAGGTCAAAAAATTCGTTTTATGTCTACAAAAGTATCTCATACAATTGACAAACTAGGTATATTTACTCCCAAAATCATAGATGTGGATATCCTTGGTCCTGGTGAAATTGGTTTTATAACAGCCTCAGTGAAAACTGTAGCTGATTGTAAAGTAGGAGATACAATAACAGAAGACCGTAACCCTGTAGAAACTATGTTACCAGGCTTTAAACCTTCAGTGCCTGTTGTTTTTTGTGGTCTTTTTCCTATGGATAATGCACAATTTTCTGATTTAAGAGAAGCGTTAAGCAAATTGTCTTTAAATGATGCATCTTTTAGTTTTGAAGCTGAGACTTCAGCTGCTTTAGGCTTTGGTTTTAGGTGTGGTTTTTTAGGCCTTTTACACATGGAAATAATAAGAGAGAGACTAACTAGAGAGTTTGACTTAGAATTAATCTCAACTGCTCCTTCAGTAGTTTACAAAGTTCAAAAAAACGATAATACAAATGAATTACTTCATAATCCGGCAGACTTGCCAGATATAAATTATATCAACCACATTGAAGAACCATGGATCAAAGCTACCATTATGGTTCCAGACGAATATGTTGGCTCAGTCCTGACTCTTTGTACTGAAAGAAGGGGAGAACAAATAGATTTAACTTATGCTGGAACTAGAGCTATGATTATTTATAAATTGCCTTTGAACGAAGTTGTTTTTGATTTCTATGACAAATTGAAAAGTATGACCTCAGGGTATGCTAGTTTTGATTACCAAATGGATAATTATAAGCAAGGAGACCTTGTCCGAGTATCAATATTAGTTAATGGGGATCCTGTTGATGCTCTAGCTATGATAAGTCATAGAGATCAAGCAGAAAATAGAGGTCGTGCTATATGTACAAGATTAAAAGATTTAATACCTAGGCAACTTTTTAAGGTTGCTTTACAAGCTGCTATTGGGGGTAAAGTTATTGCAAGGGAAACGATATCACCTATGAGAAAAGATGTTACAGCAAAATGTTATGGTGGTGACATTAGTCGTAAAAAGAAACTATTAGAAAAACAAAAAGCAGGTAAAAAAAGAATGAGGCAATTTGGTAGCGTTGAAATACCACAGAATGCATTTTTTGAAGCGCTAAAAATGGGTGACGATTAAATTAAACATTTCTTGAATTAGTATTTCGATTAGTTGCATTTTTCCTAGCTGACTTTTTTATTCCAAATCCTATAAATATAGAACTCAATACTGCCAAAAAAGGGGCTGCTGGAAATAATAATACAGACGATATAAAAGGATGCCAAATAAATCCAGAGCAATTTAACACCTCTAGAGCTGAACAAGGATCAATGTATCTGCTGACTATAGCTTCAGCTATTTGTAGGCTGTTTGGTGCAAAATAAAACCAAAATTGTCCCAATTGTGTAATTTCACTTTTATTTTCAATTTGTAAAATTATGTCAAAGTAATTGCTAACAAGTGTTAGCATAAATGAAAAAATACCCAAAAGTATGAAAACTCTTCCTAATATCAACTTTCAAATCCTAAACGTTTATTTATATGATAATTTAAGACTTATAATTATATTTTCAATAAAATAATAGTTTATATTAACTTGCTCCTTAAAACTTGTTATTATAAATTTTAAGTCTTGGAGGGGTGGCCGAGTGGTTTAAGGCGCACGCCTGGAAAGCGTGTTGGGGTTAACGCCTCTCAAGGGTTCGAATCCCTTCCTCTCCGCCATGAATATAACTTTGTTATGTCATGTTATGTCACAAACCTAGGCCATGCCTTGATTATATTGACGAGACCTCTTTTTCATATTTCAGTGTAATTCATCGTTAACCAATCCACTTTGTGGACCAAGTTGTAGACTGGAGTAAGACATGCACAAACTAAAATACAAACAATTATTACATCTAACTAATGGCAAGCATCATGATGGAAAAGGGCTGTATATCTCAATTTTAAGCCAAGGAAGGGGTAAATGGTCCTATCGCTATCGTATAGATAATAAATCAAGAGAAATGGGTCTTGGAACCTTCCCAGAAATCTCAATTGTAGACGCAAGGCAGAAAGCTGAAGATAATAGGCGTTTAGTTATGAATAAAATAGACCCTATCGAGGATAAAAGAAAACAAGAGGTCTTAAGAAAACAACAAAATAAAAAGTTTTCTCATATTGCAAATCTTTATATTACGGCAAAGAAAAAGGAAGAATGGCGAAATCCAAAAAGTGAACAACAATGGCGGAATACCATAACCAATTACGCTGTACCTTATTTGGACAAAAAACCACTGATTGATATTAATACGGATGATGTTCATGAGCTGCTATTACCTATTTGGTCATCTAAAACAGAGACTGCTCGAAGACTTCAACAAAGATTATTTAGAATTTTTGGGTTTGCAAAAATAAAGAAATGGTATGTTAAGGACAACCCAGCCTTATGGAAAGGTGGGTTACAAGAAGTCATGCCTGACCCTTATAAGATACATAAAGTTAAAAGTTTTGCCTCACTTAAACACAATGAAATTAATAAATTTTATCAAGGTATAAGAGAATTAGATTTAATTGCTGTTTATGCCCTTAGGTTGCTTATTCTAACAGCCACAAGAACCAAAGATAAGTATTGGGAAGGTAAAAAAAATTTACAATGGGGAGAAACTAGGTCCAAGTGGACATCAGACAAGTTTTACATTCAACACGTTGAAGAAGCAAAAAAAAGAGGTCTAGACTGTGGAGTAGAAATTGATAATGAAGTAATTGTCAAAAATACTCCAAATGTATTTTATGTTCAGAGTGAATTCCCCATTAGATATGACACATCAGTTAATGAAGCTTGTGAAAGAGCCATTAAGCAAGGAATAGGAAAACGTGTTGTAAAAAATATTATTAATTTAGAGAAAAA
>QBYJ01000033.1 GCA_003282885.1 SAR116 cluster bacterium AG-325-F22 | reverse complement strand
TCTTTCTTTATCTAGGAGTCGGGTAAAAAAATTAATTGAGGGAAATAATATTAAAATTGATGGAGTAGAAGTTACGGATCCATCTTTTAAAATTAAAAATAACGAATTTGTTACTATTCAATTTCCTCCTCCGGACGATGCTATTCCTTTACCCGAAAAAATTGATTTAGAAATTCTATATGAAGATAAACATATAATAATTTTAAATAAACAAGCAGGTATAGTAGTTCACCCTGCACCTGGTTCTCCCAATGGTACTCTTGTCAATGCCCTTCTTAATCATTGTGGAAAAAGTTTAGAGGGTATTGGTGGTGTTAAAAGACCAGGAATAGTTCATAGGTTAGACAAAAACACAAGCGGTGTGATGGTAGTTGCAAAAACTGAAAATGCACATTTTAATTTATGTAAAACTTTTAGCAATCACGATTTAGATAGAAGGTATGAAGCTATTGTTTGGGGCCAACCTAAAGATATTGGCGTTATTGAAAAAAATATTGGACGATCACCTTATAATAGAAAAAAAATGGCTATATTAATTAGAGGCAAGATGGCCAAAACAAAATGGAAGGTGATTGACATTTATGCACCATTAGGGAGCTTAATTGAGTGCAAGCTTGAAACAGGAAGAACTCACCAGATTAGAGTTCACCTTTCAGATATTGGTCATAGCGTTATCGGGGACGATTTATATGGAAAACCATTATCAGATAAGAGACTTAAGAACTATTCGTATAAAACTAAAATTCAATTTATTAAATCCTTTAAGCGGCAAGCCCTACATGCCACAAAACTAAGCTTTAGTCACCCTATTACTAATAAGTATTTGGAATTTACAAGTCCTTTGCCAAAAGAAATGATAGACTTGATTGAAATCTTAAAAAATAAGTAATAAACTTCAATTTTTTCCTTTAAAAATCTTTTAAAAACACTATATATATATCAAAAGGAGCTATAAATTGGGTAATTTAGATTCTATGAGCTTATCTTTGTTGTCCCCAGATAATAATTTGGGAAGATATCTAGACCAGATAAAAAAATTTCCAATGTTGGATGCTGACGAAGAATATGTTCTTGCAAAAGATTGGTTAGACAAACAGGATACTAAAGCTGCTCATAAACTTGTTACAAGTCACTTAAGACTGGTTGCAAAAATTGCAATGGGTTATAGAGGATATGGACTACCTGTTGCAGATCTTATCGCTGAAGGCAATATAGGTATGATGCATGCTGTTAAAAAATTTGATCCTGAGAAAGGCTTTAGATTAGCTACTTATGCGATGTGGTGGATTAAAGCTGCAATACAAGAATTTGTTTTAAAAAGCTGGTCCCAAGTTAAGATTGGTACCACAGCAAGTCAAAAAAAATTATTCTTTAACCTTAGAAAAATTAAAGGTAAAATAAATGCTCTTGAAGATGGTGACTTATCTCCTACTCAAGTCAATCATATTTCTAAAACACTTGATGTTTCAGAAGATGACGTTGTGAGCATGAACAGAAGAATGCTTGGCGGTGATCACTCACTCAATTCACAAATAAATCGTAATGATGGTGAAGAAGCTGAATGGCAAGATATGCTCCCAGATGAAAGAGATAACCAAGAAACACGATTTGTTAATAATCAAGAACAAAATATTCGTAGTAAAATTATGGTTGAAGCTCTTGATCATTTGAAGATGAGGGAAAAAGATATAATAATTAAAAGGCGACTAATAGACACTCCAAAAACACTCGAAGACTTATCACAAGAATATAATGTAAGTAGAGAAAGAATTAGACAAATTGAAACAAGAGCATTTGAAAAGCTACAAGAAGCTATGAAAATTAAAGCTAAAGAATTAAAACTAATTGGGACTAATGAATATTAATTAATTTCAAATGGATCTTTTAGGTATATAGTGTCATTTCTGTCAGGACTTGTTGAGATTAAGATTATTTCACAACCAATAAGTTTTTCAACTCTTTTAACATAATTTTTAGCTTCATTTGGTAGGTCATCAATTTTTCTAATACCCACAATACTACCTTCCCAACCTTCCAATATTTCATAAATAGGGTTTATTCGTTGTTGTTCTTTTTCCGATGAAGGTAGATAAGTAATAACTTCATTATCTAAATAATAGCCAGTACAAATTTTAATTTCTTTAAAACCATCTAAAACATCTAATTTAGTTAATGCTATACCGTCAATACTTGACAATGCAACAGCTTGTTTTACTAAAACAGAATCAAACCAACCACAACGTCTTTGTCTGCCAGTTACAGTTCCAAATTCACGACCTTTTTTACCTAAATTTACTCCATCCTCTCCCTTTTCTTCTGTTGGGAATGGACCTGAACCAACTCTAGTAGTGTAAGCTTTAGTTATTCCTATTGTGTAATCTATTGACGTTGGACCAATACCTGAGCCAATCCCAGCTTGGGATGAAACAGTATTACTACTAGTTACGTATGGATAAGTTCCATGATCTATATCTAAAAAAGTACCTTGAGCACCCTCGAAAAGGATATTAGAAGATGCTGAAACATATTTACTAGTTAAAAGCCAAGATGGTTGAACAAAATTCATAATAAATTTGCCTTGATCCCATAACTTTGAAAAAATCTTGTTAGGGTTTTGTGTAATTTCTCCATTAGCAGACAACCAAATATTATGATGATCATACAATTTTTTTAGTTTTATAAAAAAATCATCTTTATAAAGGAAATCGCAAATTCTTAGACCTCGTCTTCCTACTTTATCTTCATAAGCAGGCCCTATACCTCTGCCAGTTGTTCCAATTTTGTTTAGGTTCTGTTTTTTTTCTCTAATATTGTCAACTAATTGATGTATAGGTAAAATTAAAAAAGCAGAATCTGAAATAATTAAGTTATCTGGGGTTATTTTTATATTTTTTTCTTCTAATTGCTTAATTTCCTTTGCCAAATGAAATGGATCGACAACTACCCCATTCCCAATTAATACAATAGTGTTGTCTCTTACAATTCCACTAGGTAATAACGATAACTTAAAAATATTGTCACCAATAACCAATGTGTGTCCAGCATTATGGCCACCTTGAAATCTTACAACTAAATCGGCTTTTCTTGATAACCAATCAACAATTTTACCTTTACCCTCATCTCCCCATTGTGTTCCGACAACAATTACATTACTCATAAAATATTCCTTAATTTTAGATTAATTTCTTAAGACTTTAATTTAATAATAGTGTTATTTTTCCAAATATATTTACATTTCATTTCCAATGCCTCTTTTTCAATCTCTACACTAGAGACAGAACCAAAAACAATTCTATAACCCTTTTTAATAATCTCGTCGGCGTCTTTCATGTTTAGGTAAGGTATATACACTAAGTCTTTGTCTAAATTTAACATAAGGTTGGGATAAACTTTTTCGGTATAAATTGTACATCCAGTTGCAGTTTCTCCTGTTAAGATATTATAACTTCCACCTTTTGCTATTTCACCTTTTAAGTTGTCAGAAAAAATTGTAAACGTTAGTCCTGTGTGATACTTAAACCCTCTATTTTCAAGAGGATCTATTGAAAGTTTGATAGACTTATCATTTTTTCTTACAATGTTTATAACTGTTAAATAATGGTCTATTAAATCACCTAAAATTCCTTTTGATTTCAATTCCAGAAGATATTTAATTGCATTTAAATGATCTCCAGCAACATCCATTAATTTAGATATTATATTTAGATTTTCAAATTTTAATTTTTTAAGACTTTTTTTATCTTTGATATCTATATATTGATCGATAGTATATTTTAAAGAAGGTGAAATACCTCTCAAAAGATATTTTCTCAAAAATGGTAAGTTAATATCAATTGTTAAGTTATCTACATTTATTGACTTAAGCGCTTTGACACATACCAGTATTATCTCAGCATCTATTGATTCAGACTTAGGTCCTATTAACTCAGCACCTACTTGAGTTTTCTGACGTTCCATATTAAAACTGTCACCTCTTACTCTTAAAACATCACCAGAATAAGATAATCTTAGTGGACGAGATAAATGTGACAATCTAGTAGACGCTATTCTAGAAATTTGTGCCGTAACGTCTGCTCTCAATGCTAACATCTTTTGTGATAATGGATCCATTACTCTGAAAGTAGAATCTTTTAAAACTTTACCTGGACCTTCTGAAAGCAAAGCTTCTTCATATTCAACTAAAGGAGGTTTGACTCTTAAATATCCATAGCTAGAAAATATATCTAGTAAATTTTCTATTATTTTAGATTGTATGTGAGCATTTGGATAAAGAACATCACTTAGCCCTGCAGGCAATAAACCTTTTTCAGTTGATAGAGTTGACATTATAATAGCCTTTAAATAAGAATATTATATATATCAAAGTCTATAATGTATCTAATAAAATTTAAGAAAAATAAATAGTTTATTTATTTTCGAAATTAATAGTATTAACCCGAGCAACTTGAGGTAAAGATCGTAATTGAGAAATAGTTTTTTCATCGACCTCACCATCAACTTCAACGAGCGCAATAGCCTCACCACCTACATTTCTTCGTCCTAAGTGGAAAGATGCTATATTGATGTTTTTCTTTCCTAACGTATTACCTAAATCACCAATAAAACCAGGCTTGTCATAATTTCTTAAATAAAGGGCATTTTTAGGAAAATCTGACTCAATTGCAATCCCTTGAATGTTTATGATCCTTGGTTTATTAGCTGCTATTAATGTTCCTGAAATAGTTCTTTCACCTTTAATATGCTTGATAGTGATTTTGACTAATGTCTCATAATCACATCGTCTTTCGTGCTTAATCGTTGATAAATCAATTCCTCTACTTGAAGCTATGGAGGATGAATTTATATTATTCACAGCAGCTGATGTAGGTTCAAACAAACCAACAAGAGTACTTGCCATTAATGGAACGCCTTGGATAGATGATGCTTTACCCTCTAATTCTAACTTTACGCTCAATATACCTTCTTGTGTAACTTGACCTAAAAAAGATCCTATCAAGTAAGCAAGCTTTACATATGGTTTTAATATCGGCGCTTCCTCAGAAGATACATTTGGGTAATTGAGAGCATTTACGACTGCTCCTGTATTGAGATAATCTGACATTTGTTGAGCTATTTGTATTGCAACATTTTCTTGAGCTTCCAAAGTAGCCGCGCCCAAGTGAGGTGTAGCTATAAAGTTAGGAGCTTTAAATAAAATATTTTCTCTAGCTGGTTCTTCCACGAACACATCAAAAGCCGCACCAGCTAAATGATTATTCTCTAAAGCCGCTCTACAAGCGACTTCATCCACTAATCCTCCTCTAGCACAATTAATGATTCTTGCCCCTTTTTTCATCATACTAATAGCTTCAGATGATATTATGTTCTTAGTATCTTCAGTAAGTGGCGTATGAAGTGATATTATATCAGAATTTTTTAACAAGTATTCTAAATCAACCTTATCAACACCTAATTCAGTAGCTTTTTCTTGAGTAAGAAATGGGTCAAATGCAAAAACTTTCATTTTCAGACCTAATGCTCTACTAGCTACAATAGATCCTATGTTACCACATCCTATAAGACCTAAATATTTACCACTAATCTCAGTGCCATTGAATTTAGATTTTTCCCATTTTCCTTGTCTAGTAGAACTATCAGCTTGGGGTATCATTCTAACTAAGGACATGATAAGAGCTATAGCATGTTCGGCTGTAGTAACTGCATTTCCGTAAGGTGTATTCATTACAATTACACCATGTTTAGTTGCGGCTACTTTATCTATATTATCAGTACCGATGCCAGCGCGCCCAACTATTTTTAAATTTTTTGCATTCTTAAAAATATCTTCATTAACCTTTGTTGCAGAACGAACTGCAAGCCCATCAAATTTATCAATTAATTTTAATAATTCGTCACTAGTCAGTCCCGGCATATATTCAGTTTCGATTTTATTTTCTTTAAAAACATTAACTGCAGACTCGCTTAATTTGTCACTTATAAGTACTTTTGGCATTTTTACTCTCTTTTATATTATATTTTCAATTGATCTAATGTTTCGTAATAAGCCCAATCTAACCAAGGTAATAATTTCTTAACATCATTACTGTCAACTGTTGGGCCGCCCCAAATCCTAAATCCTGGCGGAGCTGACCTATAACTACCTATATCAAATGCAACCTCATGTTCTTCTAATAATTTAACAATGTTTTTTTCAATATTATTTTTTGTCTCTAATGGAAGTTCAATTATTTTTGGATCGACAAACTTTAAGCATATGGATGTGCTGGATAAATTATTATCATCCTCACATAAAAAGTCTGCCCAATGAGAATCTAAAACCCAATTTTTAATTAAATTTAAATTATTCTTTGACTTACTTATTAATGCAGCCAATCCACCAACTTCTTTAGTCCAATTAAGTGCGTCTAAAAAATCTTCAACACACAACATGGATGGAGTATTAATTGTAACACCTGAAAATATATCAAGATTTAACTTACCATTTTTTCTAAGTTGGAATAACTTTGGTATAGGCCAAGGTGGATTATAACAATTAATTCTTTCAATTGCTCTTGGAGATAAAACTAGCATACCGTGACCAGCTTCACCACCAATGCATTTTTGCCAAGAAAATGTTCCAACATCTAACTTTGACCAATCTATATCCATTGCAAATGCAGCAGAAGTTGCATCACAAATAGTTAAACCATTTCGTGTGTAATCAATCCAATTACCGTTTGGCACACAAACACCAGCAGTTGTACCATTCCAGTTAAAAACAATGTCTCCTTTAAACTGATTATTAATAAGATCAGGTAACTTGCCATAATCAACTTTATGGATGTGAATATTTTCTAATTTAAGTTGAGATTGTATATCATTAGCCCAATCGGAACTAAAACTATCCCAAACCAACATATTAACTGGTCTAGGACCAAGAAGGTTCCACATTGCGATTTCAATGGCTCCAGTATCCGAACCAGGAACAATACCTACTAAATAATCTTTAGGAATCTTAAGTGTTGTTTTTGTTAAATCAATCAACTTTTGAAGTTTTGATTTAGCTATTTTGTGTCTATGAGATCTACCGAGTACACTATTATTTAAATTTTTCAAGGACCATTGTGGTCTTTTTGCACAAGGTCCAGAAGAAAATTCGGGACGTATTGGCTTGACTAATGGTCTGATCATATTAACCTCTAGTAAATGTTATTGCTTGTTGGGAAGCAACAGCCCAAATATTTTTTTAAAGATTATTAAATTTTTGTCAACAAACAAAAAAAGAGAAAATAATTGCTTAAATTATACGAATTGTCAGGAAAAAATGATTTGAGATTTAGCCCTCCTTGTTGGATGGTTAAAATTTGCCTTATTCATAAACAAATAAATTTTGAAACAGAGCCTGTGAGATTTTCTGAAAAACATAAAATAGAGTTTTCCTATCAACAATTAGTTCCTATTTTAAAGCATCAGAGTGGATTTGTTTATGATTCTTGGAACATAATCAATTGGTTAGACAAAAATTATGATAATAAAAAAATTTTTTTAAATTTTTCATCTAAGAATTTTTCTTACTTTTTGTACCTTTGGACTTCTAGACAACTTTTACCAATCTTATTTGAAATAATTGCACATGAAATACCAAATGTTTTAGAAGGTGATGATTTAGATTATTTCATTAGAACAAGGGAAAATAGAATAAAAGGCCCTATAACTAAATTTATACCTAATATATCTGAGAATATAAAAAAATTTAGAAAGTTAATAAGTCCTATTAGAAAAATAATTGAGATTGAAGGATTTATTTCTGGAAAAGAACCAGGCGTAGAGGATTATATTTTTTTTGGAAATTTTAAGTGGGTTTATTCTTGTAGTTGTTGTGATTTATTAGAGGTTAATGACCCAATTTATACTTGGTATAAAAATATTCATAAGCTAACTAATCTGAAATTTTGTTAATATTATAACAATGATTGACAGGTCCGTTGCCTGCGCCAAATTTTGGAGAGGTTTTAATGGCATTATTAACATATTTATGAGCAATCCTGAATGAGTGTTTAATGTCATAAGATTTTGCTAAGCAAGCTGTCAAAGCCGAGGCCATTGTGCAGCCTGTTCCATGAGTATGATTGGTTAAGATCTTTAAAGTTTCAATTGAATGAATTTCTGTGGCGTTTACTAACAAATCTGTCATACGTGGAGTTTCCATGTGCCCACCTTTTAAAATAACATGACTTGCACCTAGATTAATTAATTTTTTTCCCACATTTTTCATATCTTTTAAATTATTAATCTTCATTCCAGTTAAAATCTCTGCCTCAGGAATATTGGGTGTTAGGATAGGATGGGCTATTTTAATGAAATTTTTTAGAGCATCAATAGCATTTTCTTTTAATAATATATGCCCTCCCTTTGCCACCATTACTGGATCCAATACTATATTAATATTTTTATTGTTTAAAATATTATGATTATATAAAGCTTCAAATACTGCAGAAATTAATTCAGCGCTATGTAACATACCAATTTTTACCGCAGTTGCATTAATGTCAGATAAGCAACAATTAATTTGTTTCACAACAAAATCTACGGGAACTTCAAATATATCAAAAACTCCATTTGTATTTTGTTCAGTCAGTGCAGTAATTGCTGTCATACCATACACACCAAAGGAGGTAAGTGTTTTCAAATCAGCTTGTATTCCAGCTCCTCCACTTGGGTCTGACCCCGCAACAACTAATACTGTTTTTGATAAATTATTTATTTTTTTCAATTTTATTTTCTTTGAGAATTATGTTGGCTATTATTTCTGTAATTTCCTTGACCTTACTTACATCATTGTACTCAACCATTATCCTAACCAAGTCTTCTGTACCAGATGGTCGCAATAGAATTCTTCCTTTTGAGCCTAAAAGATTTTGGTGATACTGAACTAAGTTAGTTATTTTATCCTTAGATAAAATACTCTTATGAATATTTTTTAGGTTTTTAAGTGATTGGGGTACTGGTGTAAATGGTCTTAAAAACTTAGAAGCTTTTAAACCAGATTTTTTAAGTAATGATAATACTTTAATCGCAGTTAATAAACCATCTCCTGTTTTGGCAAAATCAGATAATAAAATATGCCCTGACGGTTCACCTCCAAGCTTACAACCAGATTTAATCATTTTTTCTAAAATATAACGGTCACCTACATTAGTTCTGTAAAGGTTTATGTTTAATTTACTTAGATGATTTTCTAAACCTAAGTTTGACATTAAAGTTCCAACCACATTATTGCCGTTTAGTTGATTGTTTTTTTTCATATCTTCAGCTAAGACTGCAATGATTTGATCACCATGAATTATATTTCCATTCTCATCAGAGAAAATGACCCTATCTGCATCTCCATCAAGTGCAATTCCTAAATCAGCACCCTCTAATTTTGTGATTTTGGCCATTTTTTCCGGAAACATTGCTCCACATTCTAAATTAATATTTTTTCCGTTAGGTTCTGTACCTATCGTCACTGACTCAGCTCCAAGCTCAAACAACACTTCAGGTCCTACTTTGTATGATGCACCATTGGAGCAATCCAAAACAACCTTCATAAGACTTAAATCTTCACTTTTGGGTAATATTTGCTTTACAAACTCAGAATATCTTCCAATTGCATCTTCCATTCTTCTAGCCCTACCTAAATTTGCAGATTTCGCAAGTAATGGAGCATTAGACATTCTCAGCTGGATTTCATTTTCAATATCATCATTCAATTTAAAACCATCAGCACCAAACAATTTTAGGCCATTATCTTCGTAAGGATTATGTGAAGCAGATATCATAACCCCTAAATCACATCTTAAAACTCTAGTTAGATGAGCAATAGCTGGAGTTGGCAAAGGACCAGTAGTGATAGAATCTAAACCCACAGAAGTAAAACCTGCAACTAGAGCAGGTTCAAGCATATATCCAGATAATCTTGTATCTTTACCGATTAGTACTCTAGATTTCTTTGTTCCTGCTTTTCCATAAAAATACTCACCAGCTGCCATGGCTAGATTTACTGCCATTAAAGCAGTCACCTTATCTTCATTTACAGTACCTCTAATACCATCTGTACCAAACAACCTTTGGCTACTATTAAAAGATGTTTTTATCATTTAGTACCTTTTTATATTAATGCTCTCTGGCAAATCATTGCCTGTTTGGTTTCAAATACATCATGCGTTCTTATCATTTGTACGCCACAATTAATTGCATGAATAGCAAAAGCTAACGAACCACTCAACCTTTTACCTGGACTAACCGATTTTTTATTAATTCCACAAGATCTAAAATTAGCAACAGTCAGTTCTTCAATTAGGGACTTCCTACTTAATCCAATTAAAATAGGAACTCCTAGACTATGGAAAATTGATAAATTACGCAAAATGTCTAAATTATGAAACTTATTTTTACCGAAGCCAATTCCCGGATCAATAATTATGTTAGCTACATCAACGCCCATATTAAGCAGATCATTAATTTTTTTAAAAAAAAATTTATATATATCTATTGGTGCAAAACTATATTTAGGATTATTTTGCATAGTAACAGGATCTCTTTGCATGTGCATAACAATTATAGGAATTTTATTTTTAGAAACAAAACAAATTTTGTTGTCATCATTAAATCCAGTGATATCGTTAATAATATCAACTTTATTTTTATAACCTATTTTCATTGTAGATAAATTTCGTGTATCAAGAGATATCAAAGATTTTAAATTATTTTTTTTTAACCTTTCGATTACTTGTAATACTCTTCTTTTTTCTTCCTTAACTGAAATCATCTGTGATCCAGGTTTGGTAGATTCACCACCTATGTCAATAATTGATGCACCACAATTTTCCATTTTTTTGATCGTCTTATCTACTGAAACATAATCTTGTTTTCTACTTTTTTTATAAAAACTGTCTGGAGTAAGATTTATGACCCCCATTATATGTGGTTGTGACATATCACATTTAGAATATAATGGTCTTTTTTTTATTATATTTTCTAAATTCATTTCAGTTTTAATTAACGAACTTTTACAATTAATTTTAGATGAACTTAATAATTTTGAAGGGGTCATTAAAACCTCTACATACGCATCATTTTTTTTTTGAATAACTCGTATTTGATCAAAATAACGCCACCCCCCCGCTATTCTTGAACCATTATTTGTTTCAAATTTAAATTTAGGTACAGGCAAAAGAAAAGTTTCAACACTCTCACAAAAAGGCGGGGCAAATAAGTGTCTATTTTTTTCTAAAGATATCATTCATTATCTTATATTTCATGAATTATCTATTTCATTAGTAATAACAGTTTGTTTTGCAGTTGTAGATGGAATTCCCGCCCTTTTCTTTGGTTTTTTTGCTTTTGGGACATTATTGTCGTCAGATTTTTTTATAGAAATATTTAATCCTTTGCACAAATCTTGAATTTGTTGTCCATCTAGAGTCTCATATTCTAATAAAGCTTCTGCTACTTTTTTAAGTTGCTTTGAATATTTTTTTAACATTTTCTCAGCATCTGAGTAAACTGTATCAGCAATTCTACGTATTTCATTATCAACAATTGAAGCAGTATTATCTGAAACATTTTTTTGCTGAGAGACAGATCTTCCTAAAAAAACTTCTTGTTCATTGGCTTCGTAGGCTAAAAATCCAAGTTTCTCAGAAAGTCCCCATTCAGTTACCATACGTCTAGCAGTATCAGTAACCATTCTAATATCCGAGCTTGCACCCGTAGTAACCTTCTCCTTACCAAAAATCATCTCCTCGGCAATTCTTCCACCACATGCTACTCTAAGATCTGCATAAAGTTTATCTTTAGCCATTGACACTCTGTCACCTTCAGGCAATCTCATCACCATACCTAGAGCTCTTCCTCTAGGTATTATAGTTGCCTTGTGAATCGGATCACTAGCAGGTGAGTAGGCCGCTACAACAGCGTGCCCAGCTTCATGATAGGCAGTAAGCTTTCTTTCCTCCTCTGTCATAACCATTGATCTTCTCTCAGAACCCATCATGACTTTATCTTTAGATTCTTCAAATTCGATCATACTTACGTTATTTCTCCCTTTGCGAGCAGATAACAAAGCAGCCTCATTAACTAGATTTGCTAAATCAGCTCCAGAAAACCCTGGTGTACCCCGAGCAATAGTTTTTGCTACAACATCAGATGATAAAGGTACTTTTTTCATATGAACTTTCAATATTTTTTCCCTACCTATCATATCAGGATTGGGGACAACTACCTGTCTATCAAATCTTCCAGGTCTTAACAAAGCTGGATCAAGAACATCAGGCCTGTTAGTGGCTGCAACTAAAATCACACCTTCATTAGTTTCGAAGCCATCCATTTCTACTAAAAGTTGATTTAAAGTTTGCTCACGCTCATCATTACCTCCACCTAAACCTGCGCCTCTATGTCTACCCATAGCATCGATCTCGTCAATAAATATTATGCATGGCGAGTTTTTCTTACCTTGTTCAAACATATCTCTAACTCTTGAAGCACCTACACCTACAAACATTTCAACAAAATCTGATCCAGATATTGTAAAAAAAGGAACACCTGCTTCACCTGCAACAGCTTTCGCTAGTAATGTCTTTCCAGTCCCAGGAGGCCCAACAAGTAATACACCTTTTGGAATTTTACCGCCTAACTTTTGGAACCTACTTGGATCTTTCAAAAATTCCACTACTTCTTCAAGTTCGGCTTTAGCTTCATCTATTCCAGCAACATCTCTAAAGGTAACCTTATCTCTGTGTTCAGTAAGTAATTTAGCCTTTGATTTTCCAAATCCCATTGCACCCTTAGCACCACCTTGCATTTGTTTCATAAAGAAAATCCATACTCCAATAAAAAGTAACATTGGAAACCATGATATTAGAACTGACAATATTCCTGGCATACCACTTTCGATTGGTTCAGATGTAACTTTTATACCCTTTTCAGAAAGTTTATTTGCTAATTCATCTTCTCTAGGAATATGAGAATAAAAAGGAACGCCACTGCTTGATGCTCCAAAAATTTTATCACCTTTTATGCTTACTTCTCTTACTTCTCCAGCGTTAACTCTTGCTAGAAAGTCTGAGTAAGCAATAGCATTACCTGTATTTTTAGAGGAACCACCTTGAAAAACATTAAAAATGGCAACTAATACAAGTGATATTACTACCCAAACAGCTATATTTTTTCCAAAATTATTCATGATATTCCTTTTATTATTTGATTTATTATACCAATACTCTGTTTATAAGGTAAAGGCTAAAAGATCGATTATTTTTGTTTAAGTTTACGTTAATTTTATTAATAATATTTAAATGGGGTTTTATGTTTAAGCCTTCAAGAGTTTGCAAGCTAGGAATCGTATTATTTATGATATCTTTATAATCATAAAAAATATTTTCCTTACTAATTGTGTTTAAATCTGATGTTGAGGAAGGGATTAAATTTCCAGATAGGCCACTATTTATCAAAAATCTACCATCAAATAAATAATAAGTATCTTTTTTTATATTCATGTTAAAACTGATGTTTCTGTTTTCTCTTATAAAGAATAAAAAGTTATTTTTAACGAATATTTTAACATTGCCAAGAGTTTTATTCTTATGATTATTATAAAATATAGAACAAATTAAACCATAAGTTTTCCTTCTTTTTGGAGGATATTGTTTCCCTCCAACAGTTTGAATAATTTTACCTACAATATTAATTGTAAGTAGATTTGATTTTTCAAAAATTACTTTTAAATTTTTGTAGTTAACTCTACCTGCTCCAAAATTGTCAATAAATATGTTTTGTGAAATCCAATCAGTAAAAATAAATTTAGTTTTTTTAATTAAGGTGCTATTTATTTTACTAAAATTATATAAATCTTGTGAAATTTCAGGCCAATTTTTTTTTCTAATTTTCTCAAGCATATATCTTGTTTTTACTCTTTCAAATTTTAGCATTTCGTTTGAGCTATCTTCAAAAAAAGTAATTTTATTATAATCTACAAAACTTCTTAACTGTTTTTTTTTAAAAGAGAGAAGAGGTCTTATTATTAAGATTCCATTCCAAAAAGTGACCGATTGCATTCCTCGCAGTCCATCTAGGCCCGATTTTTTTTCAAAACGCATAAATAATGTTTCAGCTTGATCATCAAAATGATGGGCTAAAAGTAAATTGGCTGATAGTTCGTATGTACTTTCGCATAAAATGTCTCTTCTTTTTTTTCTTGCCCAATCTTGAATATTTCCACTAGGTATTTTGCAATGAATTTTTTTTATAGTTGTCTTAAATCCAAGTTGTTGAGACAAATTTTGGACTTGACAAGCCTCTTTGTTAGATCCCTGTCTTATATTGTGGTCAATAATTATTGGAAAAATTTTAATTTCAAATTTTTTGTTATTTTCTAAAAATCTTTTAAGTAAATATAACAGGGTCATTGAATCTAATCCCCCTGACAAACCAAGAACAAATACTTTTTTCTTAGAGTTTAAATTACTACAAATTTGTTGAAAATGATTGTTAAAAGATTCAATCATTCAGAGGGGCATAGTTTTTCATTCTTTAAAAAATTGATTCTTTTAACAAATTTTTCAGAAGGATTAATCATAAATTCTAAAGATTGATTTAGAATATCGCATAGTTGATTTTGTGGTGCGAAATTAACAGCAGCTTCCGCGATTAATAAAGTTGTCTCTTGAAATCTTGGATCATTAGGAAATACACTGTTAAACTCTGCCAAGGCAATAGCAGCCTCTTCAAATTTCTTTTGTGCAAAATAAACCCTACCTAGCCAATATTGTGCGTCAGCAGTTTTTTTACTATCTTTATGAATAGCTAAAAACTCTTTAAATGCTTTCTCTGCATTAATAAAATCAAGCTGACCCGCTAAATCAAGAGCATAATTATAATTTTCTTCAACCGAACCAGTTGGTAATAGTGATACCTTACTTTCATCTTTAGATTTTATATTTTTTTTTGGCTCACTAATCTTATTATCTTTTGGATTTTCTTCTTTTACGAACCCTAAAACACCACTAGTTTTACCATCTAAATTATTCTTTGTAATCTCAGCTTTCTTTTCAACCTTATAATCAGTAATATCTTTAGCTTCTTTATCGCTTATTTTATTTTTACCAGATTTTATAGATGATAATTCAAGATAACGTTCAATTCGTTTAAGAGCAAAATCTAAATCGTAAGTTAAATTAGTAATATTTTTTATGTTGTTTTCAAATAACCTTAATTTTTCATTAATATCATTTATCTGTTTTTCAATTAATTTTAAATTATCATTTGGATTTTTTAAATTAGTTTGTTCTTCAATTAAACCGACTAACTTTTTTAGGTTATCTTCAATTCTAGAAATTTTTTCTTGTTGAAACGAGACAATATCTTTCAAACCTTCTATTGTCTGAGGGAACGCTGATCCATTGAATAGTATTAATGTAATTAATATAAATATATATCTTAATTTAAGCATTTTTATCTCTATGCAATTATATC
>QBYJ01000032.1 GCA_003282885.1 SAR116 cluster bacterium AG-325-F22 | reverse complement strand
TTATCTAACTATACAAAAAAACCAACTGGGCTAAATAGAGCTAATGTATGGTTAGCAATTATAACTATTAAAGATGAAATTAAAAAAGCAGAAACAATCATAAACTTTATTAAATTAGAAATTAAAAATGGAAGATTTAGCGATGTTTCTGATTTGTATATTCCTATTTTAGAAAAGATAGATAAAACTTCTTTGACTAAAGAACTAAATAAAATTATCGAGAAAGTATTAGCGTATAAAATAGATAGACAAAGTGTAATAATTGCATTTGGAGGGGGGGTTATTGGTGACATTGCTGGTTTTGCATCGTCTATTATATTAAGAGGTATAAATTTTATACAAGTTCCATCTACTCTTTTATCTCAAGTAGATAGTTCTGTAGGTGGTAAGACTGGAATAAATTCTAAAATAGGTAAAAATTTAATTGGTTCTTTTCACCAACCTTTAGCAGTTCTAGCTGATATAAATATACTTAAGACACTTTCTGAACGTGAGTTTCGAGCTGGATTTGCTGAGGTTATCAAATATGGATTAATAAAAGATTTTACTTTTTTCAATTGGTTGACCAAAGAACATGAAAATATTCTAAATCATGATAAAGATAAGTTACGGACTATAGTTACTAAATCTTGTCAAATAAAAGCTGAAATTATAAAGAACGACGAAAAAGAAGGGGCAGAAAGAGCTCTTCTCAATCTAGGTCACACATTTGCTCATGCTATAGAGTCCTTTGGTAATTATGATGGAAGAATAATACATGGTGAAGCTGTATCTATAGGTATATGCTTAGCTTTTAAACTCTCAAATAAATTAAGTTTTTGTTCAAAAACTGATACAGAAAAAGTTATTAATATCTTTCAAAAATCAAAACTTCCCACCTCTTTAAGTGATATCAAAAACCTTTCGTTCTCAGTGCCAGAAATGATAGAAAAGTTTAAATATGATAAAAAAAATAGACAAAACAAACTTACATTCATCTTAAATAAGAAGATTGGAGAATCTTTTATAAAATATAATATGGATGTTGATGTTTTAGTCAAATTTTTAAATGAAGAAATTTAATGCCAGAATTGATTATTTTTTTAACTAATATTTTATTATTAATTGTTTTATCTGCTTTTTTTTCAAGTTCAGAGACGGCTTTGACAGCTGTTTCCGAAGCTAGAATTCATGAATTGGCTCTTCAAGGCAATAAAAGAGCGGTAACAATAGAAAAGATATTAGCAAAAAAAGAAAAGATGATAAGTACAATTTTGATAGGAAATAATCTTGTTAATATTGTTGCCTCGGTCTACGCAACCAGTTTTGCTATTAGTTTTTTTGGAGAATTTGATTTAATATTTGTAACTATATTATTAACAATTGTGCTTGTGATTTTTGCTGAAGTTATTCCTAAGACATATGCTTTTAGCAACGCAGATCAATTAGCTCTGGCAGTCGCACCTATAATTAGACTTTTTATATTTTTATTAACTCCTGCAACCTTTATAACAGAACGTTTTGCCAAAATTGTATCTGGCCCTGTAGTTGAGGATGATGACGCAAAAACTGAGGAACTAAGAGGAATGATTAGGTTACATGCTGGTAACGAAAGTAGAGGAAAAGAACGAGGAAAAATGATGTCAAGTATGCTCGATATGGACGATGTTACCATTGAAGCTGTTATGACACATAGAGGCGCGGTAACAATGATTGACTCTGAAGAAAGTTTAGAAGTGATATTTAAAGTAGTAGGGGAAAGTCCTTTTACTAGAATACCAATTTATTCTGGAAATCCAGACAATATTATTGGGATACTTCACGCAAAAGAACTATTTAGAAATTTAAGAAGACGTAACTTTAAAAATATGACCTCAATAAACTTATCTGAATTGATGATACAACCGTATTTTGCTCCTGAAACTACTTTGTTGTTTGATCAACTAGAAATTTTTAAAACTAGGAGAGAGCATTTTGCGGTCGTAGTTGACGAATACGGTGACTTTAGAGGCATTGTGACCCTTGAGGATATATTAGAGGAAATTGTGGGTGAAATTGATGATGAAACTGACATTAAGGTTAAAGGTGTAAAACCACAACCTGATGGATCTTTTATCATCGACGGTTCCGTTACAATAAGAGATTTGAACAGATCACTTAACTGGTCCCTTCCGGACCAAAATGCTAATACAATTGCTGGATTAGTCTTATATGAATCAAAAACAATTCCTGAACCTGGTCAAGAGTTTAGATTTTTTGACATAAGATTTAGAATTTTACAAAAAAAAGGTAATTTTATTTCGCAATTACGTTTATGGAACGAATTGGGAACAAAAAACATTTAGATGTTTAACCTAAACATTTTTATATTCATCAATGGTGTAAGTTTTAATAATTACTGAATGAAGATCTAAGAGGAATTCTTCTTTAAGACATTTATTTACCATTCTATGCCTATCAATTTTATTACTATTATAAAATTTTTCAGAAACTATTATAATTTCAAAATGGCTTTCAACATTTTCTCTAAAATTTTGGTGACCTCTATGTTGTTCAGAAACGTCTAAAACAGAAAAAAAATGTGGTTTAAAATAGTTTACAATTATTTCTTCAATCTTTAATTTTCTATTCAAAATTACTTTCCACTTATTAAATTTAAAAAATGCATTCCAATCTTGCACGTATTAAAAGATAATCCTATAATAAATTAAAAAAAAAAAAGTTATGCTCAACACAAAACAAAATGAAAATACTGAAAAAATTTGCTCTAATCCAGGTTGTGCAGAAACTGGTATTTATCCAGCACCTAAATCAAGAGAAAATTTAAGAGAATATTTATATTTGTGTATAAATTGTATAAAAGTATTTAACAAGTCTTGGAATTATTTTGCAGGATTAAGTGAAAAAGAATTAGAGATTGAAATACGAAAATCTGTTACTTGGGATAGACCAAGTTGGAAATTTGGTACTAAAAACTTAAATCATGATTTTGAAGAAGCCTTCAGGGCCTTCAATGGGCAAAAAAAATTAATTAAAGAAAAAGTTGTCGATAAAAAACTAGAGAGTTATTTTAAAGTTTTAGGTTTAAATTCAAATAGTAAATTACGTGAAGTAAAATCTAGGTATAAAACTTTAGCAAAGAAATGGCATCCTGATGTCCAAAATGAAAAAAATTCAAAAAATAAAGATACGTTTATAAATATAACAAATGCCTACAAAACTATTTTAAAATCATTTACAAAAACTACAAAAAATAAATAAACCTGCTTTGGAGAAACTATAATGAATGAAGTTAGTTTAACTAACAATATGGACTTTAACTCAGAAACTTTTCCCACTTCTCTAACTTCAGTTATAGATTCCGAAAAGGTTTTTGGCTTTAAAAGTAATATGAAAATTTTAGGATTTAAAGAAAAAACTAAATTTGTACCTGATATTGATCAGTCTTATTTATTCGACGAAGTAACTACAAAAGCAATCCTTGCAGGGTTTTGTTATAATAGGAGAGTGATGATACAAGGATACCATGGTACTGGAAAATCAACTCATATAGAACAAGTGGCTGCAAGATTAAATTGGCCTTGTGTTAGAGTAAATCTTGATAGTCATATTAGTCGTTTAGATCTAATAGGTAAAGACGCTATTGTTTTAAAAGATGGTAAACAAATTACAGAATTTAGGGAAGGTGTTTTACCTTGGGCATTACAGAACCCAGTTGCAATTGTTTTTGACGAATATGATGCAGGTAGAGCAGATGTGATGTTTGTTATTCAAAGAGTTTTAGAAGTTTCAGGTAAACTAACACTCCTTGACAATAATAGAGTAATTAATCCTCATCAAAACTTTAGATTATTTGCTACAGCTAACACAGTAGGTTTAGGTGACACTACAGGTCTGTATCATGGAACTCAGCAGATTAATCAAGGTCAAATGGATAGATGGTCAGTTGTTTCCACTTTAAATTATTTACCTGCAAAAGCAGAGGAGGAAATAGTCGCATCTAAGGTACCAAATTTTAGAAATAAAGAAGGAAAAGAAACTATCAAATCCATGGTTTCTATAGCTGAATTAACGAGAAATGGTTTTATCTCAGGTGACCTTTCAACAGTAATGTCTCCAAGAACTGTTATAACATGGGCAGAAAATACAAACATAGTTGAAGATATAGATTTAGCTTTTAAATTTACTTTTTTTAATAAATGCGATGAAATGGAACGACCAATATTGTCAGAATATTATCAAAGATGTTTTGGAAGAGATTTAATTAAAGTTGACAAAACTGTAGATCTCTAAATCAGCAGATGAGTAACAAATCTGAAAATACTCAATTCCAAAATGCAACTGCCTCTACTTTAAAGGCTGTTTCGGGAGATCTTGAAAGTGAAAGAGAGATTAAATTTTCTGGAAGTTCAAGTTATTTATCGTCAAAGGAAATTAGATTACCTCAAATTTTAAAAGAATTGGATAGTACACAGCTTTCAAGATTAAGGGGTGAATCTGACAAAATTGCTCTTAAAATAAAGCATCATGACCCCATCGTGCATAATAAGTATTTGCCATCATCAGATCTATCATCTCAAATATTTCAATTTGCTGAAGATTCTCGCATAGAGTCTGTAGGATCAAAAAATCTTGTTGGTATAAAGAATAATCTGCAAAATTTAGTTGAAGAAAAATTTAAAGAAACAATTTTGCCCATACCTGGTGGAGACGATAAAGAAGCCCTAATGAACGCATTACAACTAGTAATTAGAGAGAAAATTACTGGATGTAGTTCACCAGCAAACACCTCTTTATCGCTTGAAAAATGGCGTCCTTGGATTAATAATAAAATAGGGAATTTACTTAATCAATTAGCAGAAAACACCCAAGATCAGGAAAATTATGCTAAAAAAACTAAAGAATTGTTGACTGCTCTACAAGCAGACATAGGTGAGACAGATCAAAATAAATCTGGCGAAAATGAAGACGAAACTGATGAAAGTAACAAAGATGAAAGTGAAGATAATGATTCTTCTGCTCAAAGTGAAAGTGAAGATGATCAAGATGCGGGCTTAGATGGCGGCAGTGAAGCACAAGATGAAGATGGAGAAATAGATGGTGAAGCACAAGACGCTGATTCAGAAGATCAGGACGGTGAGAGCGAAGGTGAAATAGCCTCTAATCCTCTACCCGGTCATAACCAAGGTAAAAATAATATTAATTATAATTACCAAGTTTTTTCTACAAAGTATGATGAGATTGTTAATGCTACAGATCTGTGCGAAGAGGAAGAGTTAAGTAGACTTCGAGGTACTTTAGATAAACAACTCGAAACACTTCAAGGTGCTATTTCAAGATTAGCGAATAAACTACAAAGAAAATTACAAGCAAAACAAAATAGATCTTGGAATTTTGATCTTGAAGAGGGAATGCTTGATGCCTCAAAATTGTCACGAATAATTACACAACCTTTATTTCCTCTTTCTTACAAACAAGAAAAAGATATGAAATTTAGAGATACAATCGTAACATTATTAATAGATAATTCTGGATCTATGAGAGGCCGTCCAATTACAATTGCTGCTATTTGCGCTGATATAATGGCAAGGACACTTGAAAGATGTGGCGTAAAAGTTGAAATTCTTGGCTTTACTACTAAAGCTTGGAAAGGAGGACAATCCAGAGAAGAATGGATCAATGACGGTAAGCCTTCTTATCCAGGTAGATTAAATGATTTAAGACATATAATTTATAAACCTGCGGACGCCCCATGGAGAAGATCAAAGAATTCTCTTGGGTTAATGCTAAGAGAGGGTATTTTGAAGGAAAACATAGATGGTGAAGCATTAATCTGGGCCCATGACAGATTATTAAGCAGGTTAGAAGAAAGAAAAATTCTTATGGTTGTAAGTGATGGTGCACCAGTTGATGATACTACATTATCTTCAAACAGTGGAAACTATCTAGAACTTCACTTGAAACAAGTTATTTCTTTTATTGAAAGCAAATCACCTGTTGAATTAGTCGCAATAGGAATAGGGCATGATGTTACTAGATATTACAATAAAGCTGTTACTTTAACTGACGCTGAACAACTTGGAGGTGCTTTAACAGAGCAGTTAGCTGATCTTTTTAATGAGGAGTAGGTTTGGTATGGTTTTTAATATTCTTTAATATTAATTTTTTTACAGACATCGCTTCTGGAGCTAAAACTCTATTTTTTGTCTTAGTTAAATAATCGTCTAAACCACCATTTTTTTCGACCGACTTTAAAGCACGTACGCATACCTTCAAACTAATATATTTATCCAATGTTTTACTAAAAAATTTTACATTTTGAAGATTAGGTAAAAATTTTCTTTTTGTTTTATTTTTAGCATGACTAACGTTATTTCCACTCATAACATTTTTACCAGAAATTTCACAAACTCTAGACATTTTTAACCCCTATTAATAATGAAATGTTTATAAAATATGCTTTTAAAAAGGTCAAGTTAAATGGGACAATAAAGTAATTTAAGTTTGAAAATTATCTATAATCCCATCATTAGCAATCTTCATCGCAGCTTCAGGATTATCAACTATACCTCTTACATCGTTAATTGAACTTATTTTGTCTCTGTTCATTAATTGCTGTAACCCTTTTAAAATATTGTCAGCAATTAAAGGGCCAACAAATGTCATAGAGGAATATAATTGAACAATATGAGCCCCACATAAAATTTTAGCATATGCAGATTTAGCATCTAACACTCCACCGGCAGCAATTAAATATAAATTATATTTTTTGTGTTTTATTATTTTATTAGCTAAAGCCAAAAAAGTGGTCGATTTAGTAAAAAGTGGTTTCCCAGAAAGCCCCCCCTCTTCATGCAAATTATCCGGATGAAGATCTTTGTATCTATCCACAGTTGTATTGGAAATTATTAAACCTGCAATATTATTTTTATTAGCGGTTTCAATTATTAGATTCAAATTATTTTCAGTTATATCAGGAGAAATTTTTAAAAATATTGGTAAATGTAACTCCAATTTTTTAGATTCGGCAATACCATTTTTTACAGATGTAAGGACTTTTTCTAAGTTTTCAGTTTCATGAAAATCTCTTAAATTTGGTGTGTTAGGGGAAGATATATTTATAGTAAGATAATCAGCAAACTCTGATAGGTCTTTAGAAAGTATTTCATAATCTTTAAATCTATCATTGCTATCTTTGTTTGGCCCTATATTAATACCTAAAACAAAGTCGCTACCAACTGGAAATTTTTTTCTGTAATGTTTTAATTTTATTATAGCCTGAGCCATACCCAAATTATTAAATCCATTTCTATTTATTATTGCTTGATCTTTTTCTAATCTGAATACTCTTGGTTTGGGGTTTCCATACTGTGGTAATGGGGTAATGGTTCCAACTTCAGTTAAACCGAAATTCAAATGATGAATTTTTTCAATTACCTGTGCATTTTTATCAAAACCTGCTGCAACACCCAGAAAATTAATAAAATGTAAATTATTAATTTTAACTGGAATTTCTATTCGCTTTAATCTTGGATGCAATCCTAACTTTAACGCAATTAAAGATATTTGATGAGCAATTTCTGGTTCAAGTTTTCTGACAAAAAAAGTAATAAATTTCCAGATCATTCTTTACCTATTCTTTAACTAATTCACCTTCAAGTACTTTTTCTAATAGTTCTTTAGTTGCTTCTATACCATAAAGTTTTATAAAACTTCCCATCCTAGGACCTTCTGGTTGACCCAATACAGTTTCATACAACCCTTTGAACCAATCACGTAAATTTTGATATTCTAATTTTTTTCCTATAGAAAATATGATAGATTGTATTTCATCTGATGAGGTTTGTTTATCTAAAGTTGATAAAATTTCGATTAATTCTGTAATCCCTTTTTTTTCTTTGTCTGAAGGTAATCTATATTTTTTTTTAGGTTCAATCATCTCTTTATAAAAATTAACAGCTAAGTTAATTAATCCTTCTATTTCATCTGTTCTTTTTATATCTGAAGCATAGCTTGAAACATATCCCCAAACTGTATCCGTATCATTTGCATGACATACTGATGCTAAATTTAGTAATAAGGTATAAGTAACAGGCAATTCATTAATTTTAGGTAAGCCTTTATGAATATGCCAAACTGGATTATTAATTTTTTCATCATCTGTTTGTTCATTATATTTTTTTAAGTGTGAAAAGTATTCATCAGTAGTTTTAGGAATAACATCAAAAAAAAGTCTTTTGGCTCTCTTGGGATTTGTAAACATAAAAAGACTTAAAGATTCTGCAGTGCCGTATCTTAACCATTCTTCAATGGATAAACCATTCCCTTTCGATTTAGAAATCTTCTCACCATTATTGTCCAGAAAAAGTTCGTAAGAAAAACCAGATGGTGGTGAAGATCCAAGAATTCGTAAAATTTTACTAGATAAAATTACACTTTCTGATAAATCCTTTCCTGACATTTCATAGTCAACTCCAAGGGCAAGCCAGCGCATTGCCCAATCACATTTCCATTGTAACTTGCAAGCACCCCCTAAGATAGATACTGTAATTGTTGTTTTTGAATCTTCGTCAAAATAACTAACTGTATTGTTTTTATTATCAATAGAAGTGATATTTACCTGTAAAACCTTTCCTGACTTGGGACAAACGGGTAAGAATGGACTATAGGTTTTTTTTCTTTCTTCTCCTAAGGTAGGTAGGATTACATTTTTAATATCTTCGTAATGTAATAAAATCTTTTTAAGAGCCTTATCAAACTTACCACTTTTATAACAGTTAGTTGCAGAAATAAATTCATACTCGAAACTGAATCGGTCTAAAAATTCTTTCAATTTAGAATTATTGTGAGCTCCAAAACTATCAAACTTTCCAAATGGGTCTGGAACATTCGTTAGTGGATGATCTATATAATTTTCTAGCAAAGTCTTGTTAGGAACATTCTCAGGAACTTTACGAAAACCATCCATATCATCTGAAAAACAAATTAATTTTGTTTTTTTTCCTGTCAAAGTTTGAAAAGCAAAACGTACTATGTTGGTCCTGGCGACTTCTCCAAAAGTCCCTATGTGGGGCAATCCAGAGGGACCATATCCAGTTTCGAATAAAACTGGCGGTTCATTTTCTTCACCCGACTTGCTTCCTATTTGTTTTAATCTATCTCTTAAATTTCTTGCTTCAACAAAAGGCCACGAATTCGATTTTTCAGCAATTTTTTGTACTTCAGAATTGTTCATAATTTACTTCTTATTATTTTATAATATAGCTATATCAGTTAAGTCAGGTAGGCAACAATTTATAAACATCTAGACATAAAAAAACACCTCTAAAGTTAGTTAGAGGTGTTGTATAATTTTAATGAGGATTATGGTTACATCATGCCTGGCATACCACCCATGCCGCCCATGCCGCCCATGCCGCCCATGCCGCCCATGTCAGGCATTCCACCACCGGCACCGCCAGCAGCTGGCTCAGGTTTATCGGCAACCATTGCCTCAGTTGTAATTAAAAGTCCAGCCACAGAAGCTGCATTTTGTAAAGCTGATCTAACAACTTTAGTAGGATCTATTACACCAGCTTTAACTAAATCGGTAAATTCATTAGTTTGAGCATTAAATCCAAAATTTGCATCTGAAGATTCTAACAGTTTTCCAACAATGACTGCACCATCTTGGCCTGCATTATCAGCTATTTGTTTAGCAGGAGCCTTCAGAGCTCTTCTGACAATGTCAACTCCCATTTTCTGGTCAGGATTATCTACCTTGACTTTGTCTAAAGCAGGAATAGCTTTCACAAATACTACACCACCCCCAGGTACAATACCTTCTTCTACAGCAGCCCTAGTTGCATGCATTGCGTCATCCACACGATCTTTACGTTCTTTAACTTCAACTTCTGTTGCTCCACCAACTTTAATTACAGCAACACCACCAGCTAATTTAGCCAATCTTTCTTGAAGTTTTTCCTTATCATAGTCAGATGTTGTTTCTTCAATCTGCGCTCTGATCTGGTTACATCTTGCTCCAATATCGTCTTTAGATCCAGCACCATCTATAATAGTAGTTTCCTCTTTAGTTACCTCCACTCTTTTAGCAGTACCCAACATTTCAAGGGTTACATTATCGAGTTTGATACCTAAGTCTTCAGAAATTAAATCACCTTTTGTCAGGATTGCAATATCTTCTAACATAGCTTTTCTTCGATCTCCAAATCCTGGAGCTTTAACTGCAGCAATTTTTAAACCACCTCTTAGCTTATTTACAACAAGTGTGGCAAGAGCTTCACCTTCTACATCTTCAGCAATTATCAATAACGGCTTACCTGATTGAACGACCTTTTCTAATACAGGAAGCATTTCTTGAAGATTAGCTAATTTTTTTTCAAATAAAAGTATATATGGATCATCCATTACAACTTTCATTTTGTCAGCATCAGTTATAAAATAGGGTGATAAGTAACCTCTGTCGAATTGCATGCCCTCAACAACATCTAATTCGGTTGCAAGTGTTTTAGCTTCTTCAACAGTGATAACGCCTTCATTGCCAACTTTATCCATAGCTTTAGCAATCATATCACCAATTTCGCCTTCTCCGTTGGCAGATAAAGTTCCAACTTGGGCTACTTCAGAGTTTGTAGATATTTTACTAGTTCTGGTTTCTAAATCAGCAACTACAGCTTCAATCGCTAAATCAATTCCCCTCTTTAGATCCATGGGATTAAGTCCAGCAGCGACTGCTTTTGATCCTTCTTTCACTATAGCCTGTGCTAAAACGGTAGCAGTTGTTGTTCCATCACCAGCAACATCATTAGCCTTAGATGCAACTTCTCTAACCATTTGTGCGCCCATGTTTTGAAATTTTTCTTTTAATTCAATTTCTTTAGCAACAGTAACACCATCTTTTGTTATTCTTGGAGCTCCAAACGCCTTGTCAAGAACTACATTTCTACCTTTAGGTCCCAATGTTACTTTTACAGCTTCTGCGAGTATGTCTACGCCCTCAAGCATTTGAGCTCTGGCGTTTGCGCCGAATTTGACTTCTTTAGCAGCCATTTTCTATTCCTTTCAAATTATAAAGTAATTATTATTTAATTTTGAGAATAATTAACCCATTATTCCCATAATATCGCTTTCTTTCATGATCAATAGATCTTTACCATCAAGCTTGACTTCAGTGCCGGACCATTTTCCGAAAAGTACAACATCATTTTCTTTAACATCCAAAGGTTGAACTTTACCTGTCTCGTCACGCGCACCAGAACCTGCTGCAATGATTTTACCTTGCATAGGCTTCTCTTGAGCTGAGTCTGGAATTATTATTCCACTAGCAGTTTTTTCTTCAGCTTCAAGACGCTCAACTACTACTCTATCGTGAAGTGGCCTAAACTTCATGCCTTAATCTCCCTTATTTAAAAAAATTAAAATTAAACAATAAATCCATTATTGATGAAGCTTAAATAATGTTTTATTGTTAACTTTCAAGACAAAAAAAATTTTTTTTTTAAATATTGTTTTTGTTAAATTAATTCACACATAAACATTATAAATTACAATAATGTGTTAATATGAAATCTATCTCACATTCTGGACAAATTCGCGTATGGTTACTGTCAACTATCGTTATGGTCTTACTAATGATTTTGATTGGAGGAGTCACTAGATTAACTGACTCTGGTCTATCAATGGTAGAGTGGCGACCACTTTGGGGATTCCTACCTCCAATTTCGCAATTTGAATGGAATAGAGTATTTGAATTATATATGAAATCACCAGAATATATTTTTAAGAATAAGGGAATGAGCTTAGAAGAATTTAAGGAAATATTTTTTTGGGAATATTTTCATAGGCTTTGGGGAAGGTTAATTGGAATTATTTTTATAATTCCATTATTATTTTTTATAATTGTAAAAAAGATACCGAAATCTATTTTATCAAAATTATTTTTAATCTTATTTTTAGGTGGATTACAAGGATTTATAGGTTGGTGGATGGTCAAATCCGGCCTAGTAAATGACCCAACTGTTTCCCAATACCGTCTAACAATTCATTTATCTAATGCTTTGTTAATATTATCTCTTTTGATTTGGGTTTATCTTGATGTTAAAGAAGGTGTTTCCCAAATCAAGCCAGATTTTAGTTTTTTTATGTTTTCTATATTATTTATAACTATCATAGCCGGTGCATTTGTTGCAGGAATGGATGCTGGCTTGATGTATAACGAGTACCCTTTTATGGGAGACAGTTTAATACCTGAAAATTATGGTGAATATCAATTATTAGACCCATTTGAAAATCCAGCATCTGCTCAATTTCATCATAGACATTTAGCTTTATTTACTACGTTGTGCACTCTGTTTTATTGTTATAAGTATTACTTCGAGAGTGAAGACAAAAAAGTTAAAAAATTATCTTTGCTCATATCTATCGTAGTATGCTCACAATTCACGTTAGGCATAATAACACTAATTAATATGGTGCCAGTATATTTAGGGGCAATACATCAAACTGGTGCTGTCATTTTATTTATCTCATTAATATGTTCTATGCACAGACTTAATTTAATTGAGAAACTTAATTGATTTTTGTTTTCTTATCTAACTTTATCCCAAGTTCCTTAAGTTGAGCATCGTTAATTTCGTTGGGAGCATTCATCATTAAGTCTTCTGCTTTTCCTGTCATTGGAAATAAAATCACTTCTCTTATATTTGGCTCATCTGCTAATAACATCACAATTCTATCTATACCTGGGGCTATTCCTCCATGGGGCGGCGCTCCGAATTTAAAAGCATTAATCATACCAGGAAATTTGTTGTCTACCACATCACGTTTATGACCTGCAATTTCAAAAGCTTTGTACATTATTTCTGGTACATGATTTCGTATCGCACCAGATGAAAGTTCAATTCCATTACAAACCAAGTCATATTGGAAAGCTAATATTTCTAGTGGGTCTTTATTTAAAAGAGCGTCCATTCCGCCCTGGGGCATAGAAAATGGATTATGTGAAAATTCTATTTCACCAGTTTTGTCATCTTTTTCATACATTGGATAATCCACCACCCAACAAAATCTAAAGGTGTCTTGCTCTATTAATTCTCTGTCATTTGCAATCTTAACTCTTGCTTTCCCTGCTAAATTTGCTGCTTCATTTTCATGTGCACACGAAAAAAACAAAGCATCACCATCTTTAAGATCAAATAAAACTTTCATCTCTAGTGACTTATCAATACCCAATGCATTAGCAATAGGACCTTTTGCAGTTTCTTCACTAAAAATTATATAACCCATCCCCGGTGCTCCTTCACCTTGAGCCCAACTATTCATTCTATCAGCCACAGACCTGGAACCACAATTAGGACCAGGGATTCCTCTTACTACTGCTCCTTTTTCAATAGACTTTGCAAAAATTAAAAAGCCAGAATTTGCAAAAAATTCAGTGACATCTTTAATTTCAAGAGTAAATCTTAAATCAGGCTTGTCATTACCATATTTTAGCATTGAGTCTCTATATGTAATTTTTGGAAAAAAAGTATCAATTTTTCTATTAGAGAATTTAGTAAAAACTTCTCTTATAACTGGTTCAACAGCGTGAAAAACATCTTCTTGTTCTACATAAGACATTTCTAAATCTAATTGGTAAAATTCTCCGGGTGATCTGTCAGCTCTACTATCTTCATCTCTAAAACATGGTGCAATTTGAAAATATTTATCAAAACCTGAAACCATTATGAGTTGTTTAAACTGTTGAGGTGCTTGTGGTAAAGCGTAGAACTTACCTTTATTTAACCTTGAAGGTACTAAAAAATCTCTTGCACCCTCAGGACTTGAAGCAGTTAGAATAGGAGTTTGAAATTCGAGGAAACCTAATTCTAACATTTTATTTCTTATAGTTTGGATTACATTTGATCTTAAAATAATATTTGAATGAGGTCTACTTCTCCTAAGATCTAAATATCGATATTTTAACCTGGTTTCTTCTCCATAATCTTCGTCTGAATTTACTTGTAATGGTAATGTATTTGATTTTGAGATTATTTCTAATTCAGAAAGATTTACTTCAATATTTCCTGTAGGAAGATTTTTATTTATTGTTTCCTCAGATCTTTCAACTACTTTTCCACTTATTGTAATAACGCTCTCAAGAGATACATTTTCAACAACAGAGAAGTTTTTATTAGATGAATCAACTACAACTTGTGTTAACCCATAATGATCTCTTAAATCTATAAATATTAATTGACCATGGTCTCTTTTTCTGTGAACCCAACCTGATAGTTTCACACTGTCTTGTACGTTTTCAATTCTTAATTCGTGACATTTGTGAGTTCTATATTTATGCATAATATTTTCCTAAAATTTAATCTAATCTTTTGAAATAGATCTGTCTTTTATTTCTTTCATAATTTGAAGAGCTCTTTTATTATTTATCTGTGGCCAAATTGCTATTTCAGAAGAAGATCTTAAGCATCCAGTACATAAGCCGCTTTGAGGATCAATTGAACAAACTCCCACACAAGGACTAATAACATGTTTTTTATTCATTAAATTACCTTAGTTATTTTGTATTATCTTTAATAGCCGCTGCTAACATTTCCAAAAGGTCTGAAATTCCAGCTTCACCACTAGTTGCGCTTATTAAGTTTTTATCTCTTACAGTGGGCTTGTCTATAATTTCTGCTCCAGCAGCAATTAAAAGAGCGCTGTCAGCATCAGATGCAGCAACTTTTCTACCTTCAGCGGCGTCAATAGTTGTTAATAGCATTGTTGAAACTCCGGCTAAAGCTACTGGTTCGTTTTCTCTGAGAAACGCCCTTAAAATTCTTCTTACATGAAGATCACTACTTAGCGTTTCAATCTGATTTGATCCTCCAGGTACTATTAAGGCATCAAAGTCTATTGCCAATGTTTCAGAAACAGATAAGTCTACTGGATAAGACAAACCCCATTTTTCTGAAGCCCATCCATTTGTAGTACCTATGTCCCTTGAGACAATTGTATAGGAACCTTCTGCCGCTAAAATTGTTTTTTGTATTATTAAAAATTGCTCTTCATTGAAGCCGCTAGCAACCATAATAGCAAGTTTTTTACCTTTAAAGGCCGAAGTGTTAGACAAAATATTCTCCTGAATCATTATGTTAACGTTCTATAAAAGATTTATCATATGTTATCAAGTGTACTAAACAAATTTAAAATCTCCATTTACAAATCTTTTTACTTAAATAGGCTACAGTAATTAATATTAAAACTGGTATTATTATCTGGAAAAAGGTTGCCACACCTAAGTCTTGCCTTGAACCACTTAAGGATAAATTCAAAGCCTCTACTGTTAGAGTAGTAATTCTCCCTCCGCCAAAAAAATAAACTGGCGTGTAAAGAGAGAATGAAACAAGCATCCCGATAGCAAAAGATGTTAACAATGAAGACATAACTATCGGAATCTTAACATTTAGTAGCCTCTGTAATCTGTTTTTCCCAAGAGAAGTTGCAACAATTATTATTTCTTTTTTAATTTCTCTCAAAGATGGTGCTAATATTATAAAACTATATGGAATAACATAAAATA
>QBYJ01000031.1 GCA_003282885.1 SAR116 cluster bacterium AG-325-F22 | reverse complement strand
AAACCAGGTGAACAGTCAAGTCCAAAACATGCTTATGATTGTAAAAGTTCTAAAACTACCTATATATCAATAAAAAATATAAAAAATATTTTGAATGAATTAAAAGATGTACCAAATTTTGAATTAAGAAATTTGAAAAATATTGTACAAGTTCATATGAATAAATGTTTTAAATTAAACTTTCCATCTATAAATTATTTAAAAAATTACCCTACAGTTTCTCTTCAAATTTTTGTCAGTAATAATGGATTAATAAATAGTACAAGCATTGTAAATCGAAAAAAGTATGAAAACGATTATGAATATAAAATCGTTGCAGATATTGCTAATAAAGCTGCTTTAAATTGTTTATATCTTCCAATTCCAAATAATAAAATTAAATTATTAAAAAATTATATAATGAAATTTGATCCAAAATTCATATTAGAAAAATAAAAACTTCCTTTTATAAAGTAAGTTAGTTTTATTAATTAAAATACCTAAAGATCAAAAGTTAAACTTGAAACTTTTGAAATAATTTTAGAGTTTTTATTATTTAAGTTATTATTTCTGTAAATGTTAAAATTAAATAATATAAATAACCTTTACCTATAATATTTATTTTGACTAGACTGAATTTATGAAAATAATAATCGCTACACCTAGTCCGTTTGCACGAAAAGTAAGAGTAATATTAAGTGAAAAAAGTATAGATTTTGAAGAAATTATTGATGTTCCATGGAATTCAGAGACACTTACTGATGGGGTTAATCCTTTAGGAAAAATACCAATACTAATTAATGACAATCTTGAACCCTTGTTTGATAGTAAAGTCATTGCTCAATATCTAGATCACTATAAATCAAAACCTCTCTTTTATCCTAGAGACTTAAAAGAAAATATTTCTGCACAGTTAATTGAAACTGTTACAGACGGAGTATGTGATGCGGTAGTTTAAATATTCCTTGGAAATTCAAGAACAGTAGCTTTAAGAAGCAAAACTTGGATTAGAAGACAAGAGAAAAAAATATTTGAAGGAGTTGAATATCTCTCACAACACTTGGATAAAAAAAATGTACTTTGTTGGTAATCATTTAAATATTGCAGATGTAAGTGGATTTTCTTGTTTGGAATATCTTGACCTAAGATTTCCCCAATTTAAATGGAGAAATAAGTACAAAAATTTATTGAAATATTGGAACATACATAAAGATAGAGAATCATTCAAAGACACAAAACCAATAACGCAAATTATCGAGTCGCTTGATAATTAAAGAATTTTAGTGATAAGTGAAATAGTATTAATTTTTATTATAATTAGATTGAAGATATGATAAAAAGTTAAATGAGTCGTTCCTTTCAGTTAAAAGTTATTTAAAAATGATATACCTGATTTCAAAAGTTTTAGTCACTGCATTTTTAATTGTTATTATTAGTGAAATTGCTAAAACGAATGAGCGTATGGGAGGTCTGGTTGCTGCACTTCCGATAACGACCATTATGATTCTATTTTGGTTATATTACGAAAAAACACCTACAGAAAAAATTTCTAACCATATGTCGTTTACATTTTTGTATGTCCTGCCCACACTTCCGATGTTTTTAACTTTTCCATATTTAATAAACAAGTTTGGATTTTATATATCAGTAATATTAAGCATTATTATGACAATTTTTTTCATATTTATAGTAGATTTTATTTCAAAAAAGTTTGGATATAAAATTATATGATGAGTATGTATGATAATTATTATATTAAAAATAACAATCCAAACAAACACACAAATTATGAGTTGTCTCTTAAGAATATTAATTATTGTTTACCATTCTTAATGCTAACTTTTAAGATGCAGTAATGCTTTCTGTTTTCAAAAAAATATTAATATTTTTTGGAATTTTATTTTGTCTTTTTACCAATTCTTCTAAAGTTTGGAGTAATTCAAATGTTGGTTTAGTAGAGAATTAAGTTACTAGATAATTTAGACGATAAAAGAGGATTTTGTATTGATATTAAAGGACATAAATTTAAGGCTAAAATAAAAAGAGGAATCCAAGTACACACTTGTTACTCTTATCAAAGAAAAATTTCTGTTGACCAAGGTTTAGATGCAAAAAAACTTAAACAAAGACAAATATTTTTTCCTAATTTTGGTGTATGTTTACAAACTGCTTCATACAAGAGCCCGATAAGTTTAAATCTTATAAAATGTAGAAACTTTCAAGAGTTTATCTTTAATGAAGACAACACTATTCGTTTGAAAAGTAATAAGACTTTATGACAGTTTCTAAAGAAAATTCAAGAAAAGGTGGTGGTGAATCCCCGTACATTTAATGAGAAATGTATCAATGCAAAAATGTAATGAAAAACTTTCTTATTATCAAAGCTGGGGTGTAAGATATTTTTCAAATGGAGAGGTTTTTAAAGTTAAATTATTTAATTTTTACTAAAATTAGTATTCATAAAAAAATACTCAAATACTTAAATCCAATTAATATTGCTTATTAATTACATATCTTGTTTTGTTCTGTAATTTCTCTTTTTCTTACAGGCATTTTGTCGATAATATTATAAATTTCTTTTAATAATGAAATATCTGTTGAATGTGATTTATCTTTTCCATCATAGCCAATTAACCAGATACCATATTTATTAAGATATCTGTCTGGCACAACATATTTATTAATTTCATCCCCAACGATTCTAATGTACTTCAAATTTCTAGCTTCATTTTCACACCTATTATTTTTAAAAAAATCGTCAGTTTCATTAATAAAATGAACATATTTTGCTTTTGAAATAAAAAGAACTATCCTTTTTTCCCACAATAGTGAGTTGATATAACTTTCTAAATTTATTTTTGTAGTTGAATTGCTAATGGTTGGAATCATCAATAAAGTTAATAATATACATAATTTTTTCTTCATTATTTTATTCTACCTAATTTTCAGTATAAAACCAGTGCGTATTAATATAGATTAAAGAGTATACAATCTAAAATGTTAAACTTTTATATGAATTTTTTCTAAATCATCTACTGTGGGATAGCAACATAGTTTTATTTTATTGTCCTAATTTTAACAATATTAAGATTTTTGCATTTAAATATCGTTTTAATACTTTAATATTGGTATGAAAAATTATAAAAAGTTAAGTAGAATGTCTAAAATTGTTGCTTATGAATTTACTAAGTTAAAGATATAGTCCTTAGTTTAATAATAGTTGTTAACGATTAAAAATATTTGAATTTAATTGAAATATTTAACTTTTTATATCTTACTAATTATAATGTTTATATTAAAACTTAATATAGGAATATTATGGAATTTCAAAATGAAATTGGCCTTATACAAAGAAAAATGGCTACTAGTATTGCGGGAACTTCTAGAAGGCTTGAAATTTTAAATAGTTTAGACTTGCAATCAGGTCAACAGGTTCTCGACATAGGTTGTGGAGGGGGACATCTTCTAGAAGAACTTGCAAAAGCCGTCGGCCCAAATGGTAAAGTATATGGATTAGATACTAGCGAAGACCAACTAAAACAAGCTAAAGAAAGATGTAATTCACATGATAATGTTTTTACTCTACATGGATTAGCAAATTCAATAAATTTGAATGACGATAGTTGTGACGCTGTAGTCTCTGTACAAACCTTTGAATATATTAAAAATGTTGATGAATCAATTGAAGAAGTTATTAGAGTGCTTAAACCAGAATCTATTTTTGTAAATATATCTATTCTGTGGGATTATTATAAATTTTATGGTGCCGACGAAAACTTAAATAACATTATCCAAGATACATTCAAAAAACATTGTTTCCATCAAATGCTACCTATGGATCTCACAGGTAAACTCAAAAAGTTTGGGTTTAAACATATTAAACACAAACCATTACCTCTATTTATAACGAATAGAGATAATAATTCTCCAGCAAGGTATGCAGCTGACGTTATGGCTCAATTTGCTATACAGCAAGGAGTTCCATCGGACAAAGTAGATGAATGGCAATGTCAGTTAAGTATGGCTGAGGAAGAAGGACGGTTTGCATACACAAATCTTCCAATATTGACTTATGGTTATATAAATTAGTAATTTTTTTACATAATTAATTAAATAATTATTTGTACAATAATTTTAGGAATTAAATTAGATGTGTATTGTGAGAGTATATGTCCGGACTTTTCAAAATGAAGAACATACAGATTTGTTTCTTCTATTTTGTCAAAAGATTAAAAAAGAATGTTTTAGTAATGATATTAAAATTAATTTGACTGTTCTTCAAAATGAGATCAACAAAAGTCAAGTTACAAGTATTTGGAAATACGAAGATGAAAAACATTTAAAAACTGTTAGAACATATTTAGCTAAACATGTTAAAATGCCAAATTCATTATCTTCAAAAGAAATTGTTTACAGCGGTGAAGTAATAATTGATCCATCTGATTAGTTACTTTTTTAACTGATAAATCCTTATAAATTTTCAAAATATTTTAATTAACTAATAATATTATTGATATGTTTTGAAAACTATTGGAAAAAGTTATTTTAATTAAAAACTAAATTAATTTTTCAGTATTATATTATTTTGAATATTTTACTAATCATGGCACATTAGTTTTTACTTTTAACAGTTTTTAAAATTATGGAATATAAATGAATAAATGGGTAATAATTATATTAGTATTATTTATGCTTTTTGTTTTTTTCCCAACTATATCATATTGGATGAATGAATGGAGTATTTGATTATATGTTTAAATTAAATAGTTTTTGTAAAGAATGTTTCGATCCTCACAAAATTACATGGAATTGCAAAAAACATTTATCTGATAAAGATTGGATCTATCTTTGCGGTAACTGCATTAGATATTATAAATACCTTAACGGAAAAAATTTTAAATCTCAATTTCAAAATATTAAAGCATTTATTAAGTGTCGATTAAATTCAACTAAAATTGCACTTCCTTTATATGAAGCAAACTAATTATAATTATGGAATCTACAATTTTTAAAATATTTATCTTTTGTATGTTCGTTATTTTTGGTGTGTTAATTTTAGGTCTTTTAAAGTGGATCTTAAAATTTGTTAAATTATGTTATCAACATATTCTCTGGAAAGTTAAAGTTCTAATTGTTTTCCCACTTAGTATTTTGATTATTATACTTTGGCTAATTATTAAAAACTCGCTTGAAAAGGGGCAACCAGAATTATTAATTGCAATTATGATAGGTTGTATCGGTTCACATTATATTTTTAAAGACGAAGAAAGTAATCAGATTAATAAGTAATTACTGAAAATTATATTTGTCGGAAAAATATTTAGCCACGACTTTAAATAATGTAGTTCTTTATTTAAAAATAATTCCCCCCCCAAAATCGTGCTAGTGTTAATAAGAATATAAAAGTAAACTTAATGGCGAAACTAAAATTATAAATATTAGCTCAATTGTTCTTTTAAAATAATTAATTATATAATTTCTATTATTTATAAAGAATGTAACAAAGCTAAAGACTAAAAATTTTTATTATTATATTTTATTTAGAAATTTAGAGTAAATTTGTTTTGATCCTAGTAATTTTAATAAATACTTATATGATAAATTTTAAAAGTTTAAGTTGTGTCAACCATAGTAATTAGATTTGAATTGTTATTTTGGGGACTATTTACATCTTTACTTACACGATAAAAATTTATGTTATAATTTGCTTTACTGTTTAATAAGTTTTCTCCTTCAAGGTAAGTGGATATTTCAGAATTTTCTAATAAAACTGGCTGTCGATGGTGAATATGATTGATTTGATCTGTTGCAGCTCGCGTCAGAATAAGGCATCCAATATCGTTATAAAGCCCTGCAAAACTGTTTGATTGACAATAATGATAAAATGGAATTTTTTCTTTATCTTTTCTTAGCCACTCGAACCAACCATTATGAAATATCACACATCTTTTGGCGTTTCTAAAGGATGATTTTTCATTCATAGTCTCTGAACGACAATTAATGAGGTTCATATCTTTTTTCCATAGTGGTGCATAAGTCCATTTCATTAACTTTGCATCATTAATAGTTTTCACAGGCACCAATTGTGATGGTACAATATTAAATGAGGGCTTATATTCTAAACCAAATACATTATTAGATGATATTACAAATCGGCCACACATAGTATTAAGATTATCTATTCATATTTAATTTTAAATATTTTGTAATTAGAGTGCAAAAGTATGTTTTTTTTATTAAAATTTATTAATGAACTTTTTACAACAAAATTAAGAGTAAAAAATGATATTAATAGCAGATATTGTTCTTTATTTTCACTTTTGCATTATTGTATTTATTACATTTGGTTTTGTCTTAATACCAATTGGTTACAATTTTAATTGGATTTGGATTAAAAATAAAAAATTAAGATTACTTCATTTTGGAATGATCATTTTCGTTACTTTTGAAACAATATTAGGATTGTCTTGCCCTCTAACTGTTTTAGAAAGTAATTTAAGAGGCATTAATGAAAATCAGTTATTTTTATCTAGATGGATAGCTGAAGTAATTTATTGGGATTTTCCATCTGAATTTTTTTTAATTTTATATTGTCTTTGTTTAGGATGGACTTTTTTAATATGGAAAAAGTATCCCCCTATCGAATAAAATGGTTAGAATAATATCACTTTTTAGATTTTTATTAACAGTAATGGATTTACAAATATTATATTCAAATTTTATATAAGAGGGATTAAATGGATTTGAAATATGCGCAAAGTTGGTTATTAGGTATTGTTTGTTTTGTTTATGGTATTTATAGAGTCATTGGCGGATCAGACGAAACTTTCAATTGGGTTGATATAGTTGCCATTCTTGGTTTTTGTTATTCGATATATATAACCCAAATTGCCAGTTCAAAGGAAGAATAGTTTTTTGGGCAAACTCTTAAAAGATAAAAAAATTAATACCTTGTACATATTTATGAATTATATGTATTTATATGCATAAATAAAATACTCTTATTTTATTTTAACCTTTTTTTCTTTCATTAAAATTTGAAGGTTCAAAAAAGACAAAACTGTCATCTATTTGTTCTGCTTTATCAAATCAATTTTTTCTTAAATATTGCTATAGTATTTGATGTGATAAGCATATTATTTATTTTTTTGACCTAGCTTTTTGCTCGGCTTTCAATTCATGTGATTTAATATTTTATTTTTCTTAATGTTAAAACATCAGATTTTCTTATCTATTAAAATTTATAACTATTTACGTTATAAATATTTTGATTAAACTTATTTTATGAAAAATATTAAGTTTTGCTTCGTGTATGTCACTGTTGAAAATTTTAGACAGGCTAAAATAATTTCTGAGCTAGCTATAAAAAATAAATTGTGTGCTTGTACAAATATTTTCCCTGAAATTCATTCAGTTTTTGAATGGGAAGGACAAATAAATTTTGAAAAAGAAACAGTTTTAATCCTGAAAACCACTGAAAGTAAATTTGAAAAACTTGAAAAATTAATTACTGAGAATCATAGTTATGAAACTCCTTGTATTCTAAAACTTGATATTTCAAAGGGTAATAAAAAATTTTTAAATTGGTTAGAATCAACAATAGTATAAAATAATTTCTTTTTTTTAACATAATTTTAACGACTTAACAGAATTAAAAACATAAGTAATAAAATGCTTATGGGGAAGATAATGACAGTATTAAATTCTAATTAAAACAGTTGAATTACGTTTAAAAAATACCAAATATAACTATGCATATATTACCCAAATAAAAGGTTATACAAACTAAAATGATTATATATTTCGTATTATTTCTAATTCTTTCTGTGGCACCTGTAATCTGGTTAAATATTGTATTTAGTAAAAATGATAAAGTATTAGTAAACATGCCATTTACTGGTCTTGAGTTTGGTGAGATAATATTAAAAGAAATGGGTTTAAAGGAAGTAAAAATAGAAAAATCATTGACCGTAGATCATTACGATCTTAAAGAAAAAAAGGTTAAAGTTTCTGAGGACCGTTTAGCAAAAAAAAGTCTAACAGCCATATCTATTGTTTGCCACGAAATAGGACACGCAATACAACATCACGAAAAATATAGACCTCTCGAACAAAGAACCACTATTGTAAAAAGTACTGCATGGATTTCTCAACTAGGTAGTGGATTATTAATGGTTGGTATTCCAACGATTTTAGCCACTGGCTCATACCCTTTAATAAAAATATGTCTGCTTTTAGTTCTATTGTCTTTATTAATAGGCGTGGTTGTACATTTAATAACATTAGAGGTTGAGCTAGATGCAAGTTTCAATAGGGCCTTACCAATAATAAAAAATAAAGTACCACCTGAATATCACAATGCTTGCCAGTCAATACTCAGAGCTGCAGCCTTTACTTATGTTATTGGAGTTGTTAGGAACTTTGTTTCACTGAGGTTTATTTGGTTATTATTATCAAGAATTAGGTAAACAAATGATAAATGAAAAGCAAAAATATATAATAACACTTTTAGTAGATGGCAGGGAATGGAATAGTCAACCAATTGAAGGAAAATTAGGTGATTTGCAAACCATAATTGATGAAGCGTTAGAGCAACATAGAATATCACGTTTTTTTACAATTCGTCCAAAAAACGTAGAATTCAAAAGAGCTACTTTACTTAAGGAATAATCAAAGATTTTATTAAATTAGTTAACAAAATTTACTTCTTTAATGAAGATATCTGCAAAGTGATTTCTTCCGAAAGCTACTATTCCAATTGAAGTAATTTTTTTTGGGTTAATTTTATTAGATAAAAATGAACTTGATCTTTTAAAGATCTCAATTGGTAATCTAAAAACCTGGAATTCATTTTTCACGTTAAAGTCAATTTGGTAATATTGCCAAGGCAAAATAGTACCAGTAGTTCTCAAATGAATAAAATACTTTTGGTTATTTCCCTTTGCAGTTATATCAATAAATTTAGAATTTTCTAAATTTATTTTGTTAAGTTTTCTTCTAATTTGAATAAAACCACCTCTATTTTCAGTTGATACTTTACCCGTAACATGTGCAACAATGTTATTTTCAATAGAAATAAACTCCACATTTCCTGAAGAAACACCTCCCATAACCTGATCTGTTAAAAAACTCCACTTTTCTGAGTTTTGAAAATTATCTTTAAAAACACTATCAGCCAAAGATTCAGACATCACAATTATTAGAATTAAAATAGATCCTAAAATATTCATGAAAAAAACACATTCATTTAACTTAGATATTAAACTAAGTAGATAAACTATTAAGTCAATTTCAACGATTATTTTTAATATTAATGAATTATTATTTGAGTAGATAGTTAAAACTATTAAAGTCTCTAAAAAGGATTATTTATGAATAGACAAATAGCAGGATGGATAATAATTAGTATATGCTTATTATGGGGTGTTTTACGGACTATTGATTTGGTTGAGCCAAATTTTGTTCTAAATTTTTTTGCAATTGGTGGCTTTTGTTTTGGGGTATATCTTACAAAAGATTTAACAAAAGAAGAAAGTTAATGTTTTTAAATAAAGTATTTTTAGCATTTGGGTTGATATATTAAATGTTAATTAATACATCTATCTAAACAAATTTAAATAAGAGATATTTAATGTCTAAGAAAAAGTATCCTACTGAACTTGAACATAGTGAGTGGTTAAAAAGACAAAATTATTTTCTTGAGGAACAAAATAAAAATTTAAAAAAAAAATTGTTAGAATCTGAAGAATATATAAACTCTCTACTCGACAGATTAAAATTATATCAAAATAAATAATTAATGGGAGATTATAATGACTTTAGAAAACATTCTTATACTTTCTTTTTTGTTAGTTATAGTTCAAATATCTATTCCTGTAATAATTGATCTTTTGATAACTAATAAAATAAAATTTATATATCTTTTTTCTTCACGAGACAATGATCAAGATACATCTCAGTTTTTTGGGAGAGCTAATAGAGCATTGAGGAATCTATTTGAGACATTACCAATTTTTATTGGCTTGGTCTTAATATCAATTATCAAAGACGTCGACAATTTTTCATTGGCGTTATTATGGTTGGTGTCAAGAACAATTTATATACCTCTATATATTCTGGGAATTAATTATTTAAGAACAGGTGTGTGGGCTGTTTCTCTAATTTGCCTAATTATGATGAGTATTAAATTTTTTTAAAATATATTTTATAATTTAGATTCTAATATTACATCACCCGAAAAAACGACTTCTTTTGGCGATAAAGAATTTGGTATAGAGTTATGCTTTGATAAATATTTTCGAACTTCTTTTAAGTGTTGTTCATTATCATATTTCCAAATAGCAGTAACCTGATTTTTCGTTGATTTATTCTGTATCATTTTAAAATCAATCTTAAATTTATCTTTCAGCGTATCTTCCATGATTTTTTGGGATATAGCGATAAACATTTCTGCATGCTGTTCATTTTGAAATGTGCGTACTGTTATTCTAATAATGGACATAGATTAAAAACCCTAACGAATAATATTCAACTGCAATTAAAAACATCTTATTAATGATTTGAAGAATTACAAATATTTTATATCATTACCTGAAATTGAAATTGATATGAGAAATTTATGTCCAAAGCTATAGTTTTAAGAAATCATGGAAAATCAAACGTTTTAAAATTAGAAGATGTTATTGTTGAAAAGCCCAAAGATAACGAATTACTCATTAAACAAACTGCAATAGGCGTTCACTTTCATGATATTTATGTTAGGTCTGGGTTATATAAAACACTTGAGTTACCCGGTATACCAGGATTAGAAGCGGTAGGTGTTGTCCAAGATGTTGGTAATAAAAGCAGAGATTTTAACATTGGAGATAGGATTGGCTACATAACTAAGTATTATGGAGCATATGCAAGTCATAGAGTAATCGATAGTAAACTTGCCATAAAAATACCTAGCTATATTTCTGATGATGTAATTGCTACTAACTTTTCAAGAGCAATAACAGTTCAAATGTTAATGGAGCAAGTAACTCAAGTAAAACCTAATGACATTATTTTAATCACAGCTGCTACAGGGGGAGTAGGAAGTCTTTTTTCTCAATGGGCGAAATCGAAAGGTGCATGCGTAATTGGAAGTGTAGGTAATGATGAAAAAATATCGTTAGCTCATTCACTTGGCTGTGACTATGTATTTACTTATAATCAAAAAGACTTTGTGACTCAAATAATGGATATAACTAAGGGTAACGGTGTGGATAAGGTATTTGATTCAGTAGGAAAGGATACATTTGAAAACTCTTTAAAAAGTATTAGTGCATGTGGACATTTAATAAATTTTGGACAATCATCGGGTCCGGTAGAACCAATATCTATGTCTACTCTAGCTAGTAAATCCCTTACAATTTCAAGGCCAATCCTTTTTGATTACATATCTAACTCCAACTTATACAAAAAAATGGCTAATTCTGTTTTTAATGCTTTTCAACATAATCAAATAAAAATACCAAAATTAGAGCCTTATAAACTTAAAGACGCCTCTTTAGCACACGATGTGCTAGAGTCTAGAAGAGGTGGAGGTAGTGTATTTTTAACACCTTAAAAATTTAATAAATTGAAACACTATTTAAAGGTATAGCTTATGACAACAAAATTAGTCTGGAAAAATCCAAATGCAATTGTAAGTTGCGAATGGCTTCATAATAATTTGAACAATCCAGATATAAGAATATATGATTGTACAACTTATCTACATTATAAAGACAATGATCCATCTCTACCTTATATTGTTGAGAGTGGTAGAAAAAAATATGAAATGAAACATATAAAAAACTCCAGCTTCATGGATCTTCATTTGGATTTATCTGATGAAAAAAGTCCGTACAGATTTACATTACCAAAGCTAGAAAAACTGGCAGATAAGTTCAAAAATTTAGGCATCGGCGCTGATTTTCATATAATATTATATTCTAGAAATGGTGCACAATGGTCAGCTCGCCTTTGGTGGATGCTTAGATCTGTAGGATTAGATAACGTAAGCATATTAGATGGGGGCTTTAAAGAATGGGAACATAATGATTTGCCCACTTCACAAACAAGTTTAGACTATTCACCATCTGATTTTGAATTTACTCCAAGAGAGAATATTTTTGTTAATAAAGATGAAGTAATTAATGCTATTGGTAACCCAGAATTTATAATATTAAATTCTCTAACTGCAGATATCCACGAAGGTAAAAATCCTAGATATGGTAGACGAGGGAAGATACCAAGCAGCAAAAATATACCATTTCATGAACTGTTAGATAATAAGACTGGAAAATTCAAACCAATTGAAGAACTTGCCAAAATATTTGAGACAAATAAAATTACCAAAGAAAAAAAGATTCTTAACTACTGTGGTGGAGGAATTGCTGCATCTTTGGAAGCATTTGTTCTATATCAATTAGGATTTGAAAAAATAGTTATTTATGACAACTCTTTACACGAGTGGGCCGCAATTGATCAAACATTACCAATGGAGAATAATTAAATTTTAGATATTTGAGAAGATGTAAAAATTTAATTTTATAGTACAAAATGTTGAAATGTTCTTTTGTTGAAGGTCCAATATTACATAGATTAAAATACGGTAAAGGTAGAGGTCAAAATTTAGCCAAAGCCGTTGGAATGAAATCTAATAAAAATAGAAATATTGTAGATGCTACAGCTGGCTTAGGTTACGATGCTTTTATACTAGCTTCACTTGGTGCAAAAGTTACCTTAATAGAACGATCTGAAAAAATATATAAACTACTGCAAGACGGTATTGCAGAAGGTATATTGTTTGGAGGAGAGATAAGTAAAATTATAGGCAGAATGAACTTAATTTTTGGTGACTCAAAAAATATTTTACCTAATCTTTCACCAGAGGTAATTTTAATAGACACAATGTACAAAGATAGAAAAAAAACAGCTCTTGTAAAAAATGATATGAGATTAGTGAGAGAAATAGTAGGACCAGATTCTGATTATACCGAACTAATAGAAGTGGCCTTAAAATTTGCAAAAAACAGAGTTGTTATTAAGCAACCAAGATATGCTGAACCTTTAAAAGACATTAGGCAAAGTTCACACCAGATTTTAGGTAAAACTATACGCTATGATGTCCATATGGTAGCTTAGTTTTAACAAAAAATTTATTGTGCCGTATAAATAATATGGTTTTAATTTTTTTTAAAATACTCATAATTATATGCTTGAGTATAAGTATAATTAGTGACTTCTCAGCATACGCCACATGCACAGAGACAACTAATTGTGGTGCTGATAGCTCAGTAGATGTTTTCCCAGATATTACCACAGGACAAGCAAATTTTAATACAGCTCATGGATATCATAATGCTGGAATGGATATTACTACAGGAGACGCAAATACTGTGGTTGGATACGAATCTGGAAAGCTTATTTTTACAGGCAGTTATAATACTGCGATGGGTTCTGAGAGTTTAACTTCCCTAACATCTGGAGATAGTAATACTGCACTTGGGTATAGAGCAGGTTACTCAAACCAAACTGGTTCTAGAAATGTTTTCATTGGAAATTTGGCAGGATCAAACGCAGGAACTACCGTTGCTGATAGGCTATATATAGATAACAGTGCTACAAACAGTCCCTTGATATATGGAGATTTTGACAGCAATATTGTTACTATAAATGATAATTTAGTAATAACGGGTACCTTTACTGACGGTAACTATACTTTTGATACTAATGGAAATGTTTCTGATCTTGGAACCATTGACTCTGGCAGCATAACTTCGACAGGTTCAATAACCAGTAGTACTACATTAAATATTGGCAATGCAAATATATCTGAAAGTGAATTAGAAACTATTGATCAAGTTACTGCTGGAACAGTTTCAGCCAATAAAGTTGTAGTTGTAGATGGTAATTCTGATATTTCTGGATTTAGAAATATAACTGCAACTGGGACTTTTACAGTAGACTCAATAAAAGCAAATACTATTATTGATAGTAATGGAGACACTTTTTTATATAAGGACACTTCCAATGATATAGTTCATATTGGTAGTGAATCGATGCTATTTTATGATTCTTCTACTTATGGAAAAGATATAATGGCTTCTTCAACAGGTAACGTTCAAATTGGAAAAAATGCTACTGACACAACTACAATTGTAGGAGATCTGATAATTGAAGAACCTACTGAAGCAAATCATGCTGCAACAAGACGATATGCTGACAAAGTAAGTCTTATGGCAACTACTTTGGACACACGTTTGCCCTTATATGGAAACAAACATTCTTTAAACTTAAGTAGCGCATCTACAAATAATGAAATTGCTTTTGGATTAAATTTTGTTGGAATTTATGATGGATTACATCTACCAGTCGACTTTTCATTAGGAAGCGCCTTTTCTGGAGACTATAATATGGGTAAGTTTTCTTTAGGCATGTCATGGTAAAATTTTTAACTTTTATATTACTTACCATAATCGTTATGCATAAACCACATGCAGCCTCAAATAATCTTTTTTTCACAACAGCACAATTTATCACTTATTGTAAAAGCAAAAATTCATATGAACAGGGTATTTGTGATGGCTATATAATAGCAATGAATGATGTAATTTATAGCATAGAGACTGATAAAACGAAGATCTGCATCCCAGAAAATATTTCTATAAAAAGTATTCGGTTATCCATTGTTGATTTTATTATTGATAATGCGCAGTTTATGAGTGTTGAGGCAAATAAAGTGATAGGGAAGTTTTTTGTAAAAAATTTCTCGTGTAAAAATCAATCTTAGTTGTAAGTATATTTAGAAGACAATATTAAATATATTTTTATAAGTGACGTAATGTATATTATAACTAAATTTTGAGATTTATAATGGTTAAAATATTTCTACTAACATTCTTGCTAGTTTTTTTGTCTAGTTGCCATCAAGGTTCATCATATATATCAAGATTTGGTCAAAGTATTGTTTTAAACCCAGATCAAAAGCAAATGTCAGAAGGTACTATTGAAACCATTTCAGACCAAAAATTAACTAGTTTAGTTAAGCCATATACAACCCCTACAGAGGAAAGGAAAAAATATACAAATCAATTTAAAGATATTGATTTTTCTTCAACTAAATTTTTAAAAGGAAATGCCAATTGTGTTGACATTATAAGAGTGAAAGTTGGTGGTAGCTTAAGCTATGATGAATTAATGTATGAACTAAAGAAAAGAGCCAAAACAATGGGGGGCAATGCTATCGGAATACAAGATTTAAGTGAGAATAAACAAGTTACTTTTACAAATCAAAGAACCGCTAAGAAAAATAGTGATGATGTGATTAACACACTAATCAAAGAGACAAATCTTTTGTCTAGCGTAACAGCCGATATATTTAAGTGTAAATCAAAAATTTAATTTAAGAGTTGTTAATTAAACTATAGATATTAAAATTGAATAATGAAATTTTTTATCTTAATATTATGTTTATTGATACCATTTTTTCTTGCATATTTATTTAAAAATAAAGATTTAGAGTGGTACTATATTTTAATAATAATAATTACATTTGGGATATTAGTTGCCAGTTATTTAGTCAAAAATAATGAAGAAAATCAGTACTCATGGAAGAGTTTTATCTTCAAAATCAATAAAAAAAAATAGTTTAAGCAAAAGTATTCACTAAGTTCATAGCTATGGCAGTACAACTCACTGCAGAGCCAATCATAATTGCTCTATCGCCCCACTGCATTCCAACATAAATCCATCCTAAACAACTTACTATATAGGCTATTTGACCATAAAAAGTTAGTGATGCACTAATTAAAAAAATACCTGCAACTGCCAATAACATTGATATCCATTTTACATACCAATCCGTTGTTCCCGTGGGTGTTGTTGGCTTTATTTCGTCATATTCTGTTTGTAATTCTTCTAATTCCTGTTTAAGTCTTTTTTTCTCATGAGATAATTCCATGGCTAACCTACCTGCTTTGGTCATAGCACTACCTGCAAGTTGCGAATTTGTATCACTCACTTTATCTGCAATTACCGTAACATTTTTATCTTCCATTATTACACCTAAAAAATTATGATTTTGAGCTAGTATTACGTTTCTAAAAATTTGTCAAAAAATATTTCACAATGTTCAGAATTAAATTACATTAATCATTATGGATTATATGGATATAAAAATATGAAATGGAATAATGGTACTTTATTATACATACACGTAGCACCCAAAGCTTCTGCTAACATGGTAGAATTAGATGAAGCGGAGTTAATTGAAGGCAAAGGGATCCTAGGTGATCGCTATTATAATCAAACTGGCACTTATTCTCCAAAACCTGATATAAGAGATATAACATTGATTGAAAATGAAGTTTTAGAGGCATTAGCTACCAACCAGCCTCCTCTTCAAGATAAACCAATAATTTTAAAACCTATTGAACATAGGCGTAACCTTACAACTTCTGGTGTTCCTCTAAATTATCTTGTTGGTAAAAAGTTTAAAATTGGTGAAGTAGTTTTAAAAGGTGGTCGACTAAACTTTCCATGTAAATATTTAGCTGATCTACTCAAAAAACCATTAGTTCTACCTTTGTACAATAGATCGGGTTTGAATTGCTCAGTTGAAAAAGGTGGGTTGATAAAAAAAGGTGACAAAATTATTCAACTCGAAGATTAATTTCAAAAAAGAGATATACCCCAACCGCTAATTGATAAAATAAAGACTGCAAGCCATTGTGGAATTTTTGTAAAAAACAAAAGTACAAAGGCTATTGTAATTAGTAATACATCCTCTAAACCACGCAGTGACGACAAAATTATAGGATCATAAAAAACTGCAACCAACAAACCAATAACGCTTG
>QBYJ01000030.1 GCA_003282885.1 SAR116 cluster bacterium AG-325-F22 | reverse complement strand
GTACAACTTTTATTGCTAATAAAAATCTTGATAATTCTCCTCCGGATGCAATTTTATTAATTGGAAGAGCATTAGCGCCCAAATTAGTTGATGCTAAAAAAGTTACTCTATCCTTACCTCTCTCTGATACGTTTTCAAATCCCACATCTTCAAACTGAACTTTAAAATTTGCATTTTCTAGTTTTAGATGAGGTAATTCTTCATTTATTTTTTTTGATAGGTTTATTGCCGATTTACGCCTACTTTCGGAGAGAAACTTACTATTTGTAACAAACTCAATTTTTGCTTCTTCATATTTTCCTTGCAGTTTATCAACCTCACATCTATTGTCATCTATCTTATCTATTTTTAACTTTAGCTCACTTTTTATCCTTACAAGATCATCAATACTGCAATTATGTTTACGTGCTTGTGATCTTAACTCATGGAGTCTATCATTTATTAACTCTATGTTTTGTGTGTCCCCACTCATTTCACTAACTTCACTATTTACAATAGATTTTAGTTCTTCTGTATCAACTTTAATTCTATTAACAATGTCAAAGGCTTGGTTGATATTAAAACGATCAATTGATTTAACTTTATCAAATGTTTTAGAAAGTTTGTTAATTAAATCTTCAATTCCTTGTTCATCATCTATAATTGTTTTAGCTTGATTAATAGCTATAAAAATTTTTTCACTGTTATTTAAAAATAACTTAGTTTGATTTAGTTTATCTTCTTCACCTAATTGAGGGTCTAATAAGTCTAATTGATTAAATGATTCTTTTATCCATTCGTCATCATTAGTTATTTTTTTTTCAAGTATTACAGTTTCTTTTATTTTTCTTTGCAATTCTATCATTTTACTAAAGGATTTTTTTGTAGCTTCTAATAAATTATTGTGATTTGAAAATATATCTAAAAGAGATAAATGAGTTTTAATGTTTAACAATCCTCGATCTTCAAATTGACCTTGTAATTCAATCAAGCAGTCTGTTATTTCAGACAAAGCATTGCGAGTTATCAATATATCATTAATGAAGCATTTAGATTTTGCATTAGAATTAATATGACGTCTTATTAGAAGCTCATTTTCAAATTCAATATTATACTTACTCAAAATTTGAGCTACAGCATGAGAATCAGGAACGAGAAAGAGTGCAGTAACTGAAGCTTCATACTCTCCTTTTCTAATTAAACTAAAGTCAACTCTATTACCTAAAATTAATCCTAAACTATCTAGAAGAATTGATTTTCCAGTACCAGTCTCTCCAGTTAATACAGAAAGACCTTTATTAAATTCAATATTTAAATATTTTATAAGAACAATATTTTTAATTATTAATTCTTTTAACATTATAATTAGTCAAAAATTGTTATCAAATAATTTTTAATAGAATTCGTCAATCCTTCTTTTCTATTAGATAAAGAGGTGTTTTTTAATAAACTGTTACTTAAATTAGTCCATTCATTATTTGGGAAATTATATCTCAATATAGCATCGCTTTTTACTGCCTCTTTTTTAAGGCCAATCATCAATAGTGCTTCCGTGAGCCTGTACAACGTCTCTGGTATTACAGAAGTGTTTTGATAGTTTTGCAGAATAGATTTAAATCTTTTTATTGAACTAGCTGGTGCATTTTTTTTTAAATAGAATTTTCCTATATTTAATTCATTTACTGCTAATACATTTTGAATATATTCTATTTTTATTCTAGAATCTTTTGCATATTTACTATTAGGGTATTTTGTTAATATAAGCTTAAAAGAATTTAAGGCTTTTTTTGATAAACTAGGGTCTCTACCTTGGTTTGAAACTTGAATATAATAACACATTGCTAAAAGATAATGAGCGTATTCAGAAAACTCGTCTTTGGGGTTCATTTCAATATAATTTTCCAATTTACTAATAGCTTTTTTAATCTCATTATTCTCGTAAAGGGAATATGCAGTCATTATGTCTGATTTTTTGGCTAATGGTGAAAAAGGATAATTTAGAGAAAGATTATTAAATTCATCAACAGCCTTCTTATAATCACTTTTCTCTAATAATGATAATCCACTTTGATAAGATTCTACATCGTTTAACAGAAGAGTTTTATTGTCTCTTTCACTTGAACTACAACTCATTAATAAAATTAAAAAAAATATAGATTTTATTGAAATTAAATAATTTTTTTTTGTACTTATCATCAAATAATTTCCAACTACAAACATTTTATATTACTTTTATTATTTATAAATGAAAATGTATATTAAAAAACTGGTTGATAATTAATAATTTTAATTAGGCAACGTAAGTCTTACTTTCAGATGAATAATTCTTTTTTAAAGCATCATAAATTTTTTCAGAGCAATTGTGACTTACAGCATTTTCAATAATAAAATTTTTTTCATCTTTAAGAATTTCTTTAACAAACATTTGATTAAGCTTATGACCAGGAGCAAAACAATCGACTTTCCCTATTAATGGCATACCCAGTAAATAAAAATCACCTATACAATCTAATGTTTTATGTTTAACAAATTCTTTTTCAAACCTAAGACCATCTGGATTTAATATTTTAAACTTATCAACAACTAGAGCATTGTTTAGGTTGCCTCCCAGGGCAAGACCAGCAGTTCTCATTTTTTTGATATTCTCAAAAAAAGTATATGTTCTAGCTTCAGATAAGTCGGCAATAAAATTCTCTCTTGAATGGGAGTAATGGAATTGAGATTTTCCTATTATTGTATCTGGATAATCAATAGTTATATCAATTGTTAAATCATTAGATGGAGAAATAGATATATATCTATCACCATCTTTAACATTTATTTTTCTTAATACTTTTATGTAACTTTTACTTGCATATTGAATGTTAATACCTGCCATCATTAATTTCTTTACGTACTCATAAGAGCTACCGTCTAGTGCAGGTAACTCTGAGTTATTAATCTTAATTACAGCATTATCAATACTTAAAGCACTGAACGCAGCCATTAGGTGTTCTATTGTTGAAACTGAAACATCATGCTCATTTTTAATTTTAGTACAAAGACTGGTATCAAAAGTGTTTTCAATTACGGCTTTAATGACATTATTATTTTTCAAATCAGTTCTTATAAAAACTATGCCTGTATTTATTTCACCAGGCTCAATACACACAGATACAGCTCTACCGTTATGTACACCAACACCAGAAAAAAATATTTTCTTGGCCAAAGTTGATTGATTAACACTTTTATAGTTTGTTAAGTTATTTATGTAATTCATATATAAAACCTCAATTAACTTCTAAGCTAATTGTGATTAATTACAAATCACATATAATTACTAAATGTTTCAAACCTAAACTAGTTAGCCTGTCTTCTTAGAAAAGCAGGAATTTCAAGAACCTTTTCATCAACTTCATTTGTTTCTTGCTCAATATCAGTCAAGTTGATTTGATGTTCGTCATGTGTAGTTTGATTTTTACTACTAAATAAATCAAAATTATCATCAGTTTTTACTGACACTTCTGATTTATCTTGCTCATCAATATCTACATTAGAAGTATTCTCTTCATATATTGGTTTATTCTCTATATTCAGGCTTGGTTCTAATTTGATTTCTGAAGATTTATCATTAATAAAGAACGATGAAAAACGATTAAATAATGTTTTAGACTTAGTTCCTGTAAATTGATTGTTGGGTTTTTGATCTAAAATAATATTTAAGTCCTCTTTGCTTTCATGTAATGAAGATAAATTAGGTTTATGTAATTTATCATTAAAAACATTTTCATCTTCAACAAAATTTTCGCCCACTCCCAATTCATTTATTTGAGTTTCTAGATCTATTTGACTATTAGGCTCTTTTTCTAATGCGTCAAAATATTTCTGTTCAGAAGTATTTTTGAGCTCAATTTTAGTATTATAATTTTCATAAGAGTTGATTTCTGTATCTACAGGTCTTGCATGATTAATCCCTGTGGCTACAACTGAGACCTTAATAATTCCTTCTAAATTATTATCAATCGATGATCCAAAAATAATATTTGCATTTTCATCAACTTCATTTCTAATTTTACTTGCCGCTTCATCTACCTCAAACAAAGCCATATCAGGACCTCCTTGGATATTCAATAAGATAGATTTGGCACCTTTTATATTACTATCGTCTAGTAATGGATTGTTAAGCGCTAATTGTGCTGCATTCTTAGCTCTTTCTTCACCAGAGCTTTCACCAGTGCCCATCATTGCTTTACCCATGTTCCCCATGACTGTTTTAATGTCTGCAAAATCTAGATTAATCATCCCTGGGTTTGTTATTAAATTCGTAATGCCGCAAACACCTTGATAAAGTACATCATCTGCCATTTTGAAAGCTTCAGCAAATGTTGTTTTTTCATTTGCTATCTTAAACAGATTTTGGTTAGGAATAACAATCAAAGTATCAACACTTTCTTTTAATAAAGCTAATCCGCTTTCTGCAACTTCCATGCGTTTTTTACCTTCAAAGTCAAAAGGTTTAGTGACTACAGCCACTGTTAATATACCTTTATCTTTTGCGACCTTGGCAATAACAGGCGCAGCACCTGAACCAGTACCACCTCCCATTCCAGTGGTTATAAATAACATATTAACATCACCTAACTCCGAAATAATTTCTTCAATTGATTCCTCGGCGGCTTTTCTACCTGTCTCAGCATCTGAACCTGCGCCAAGACCTAAAGTTGTATTTTTACCAAGTTGAATTTGTCTTGGGGTAAGACTCCTTGACAATGCTTGTCCATCAGTGTTTGCTGCAATAAAATCTATATGATCTATATTTGCATTAATCATAGTATTGATGGCATTACCACCAGCTCCTCCAATTCCAATTACCGATATTTGAGGTTTTGTATCATTTATATTCTCTGGAATAGTAAGATTAAGTGTCATTGTTTTTCTCCTTAGTTTATTATTAGTTAAATTGTGTCTTATAAATTCTCGTCAAGCCAATTGCCAATTCTTCCAAAATAATTTAAAAATCCTAAATTCTGATTATTAGAAATTAGCATTTTCTCTTGCTGTAAACTTTTAATTAATAATCCAGTCAAGCAGGAAAAAGTTGGTGTGTGAACGATTTCTGGTATGTCTATTAGCCCAATTGGTCGTCCAATTCTAACGTTTGTACTTAAGTAATATGATGCAAATTCTCTAATATTATTAAGATTTGCACCTCCACCGCACAAAATAACTTTATTTATTGAACTCTTACTTAATTTTAAAAATGTTAGTCTTTCTTTTACTATTTCAAAAACTTCTTCAATCCTTGGTTTTATTATCGCTGTTAACATGGCTTTAGGAATTTTTTGATTTATTATTTCTCCATCATCAGAAATAATAGGCACTTCAATTTTTGTATATTCGTCAGTTTCATTTGATAGTGCAGACCCGTACAGAATTTTAATTTTTTCAGCATCTTCTGCCTTAGCGCCTAAGCCCCTGACTATATCACTTGTAATATGGATACCTCCAATTGGAATAGAGTCTGAAAAAATTATTTTATTATTAATAAAAACACCAATACTCGTGAGGTTCCCACCAAGATCAATAACAATTGCTCCGTTTGTTTTTTCATCTTCAATCAGTGTGGAAATACCTGAAGCTTCAGAGCATAATGTGAATTTGTCAATTGATAAGTGACATAAATCTATAGCACTAGAAATATTTTTAATTACACCTTTTTTTCCATAGGAATTGCTCATTTCAACTATTAACTTATCAGTATGTATCCCTATTGGATTATCTACTGGAGTATTATTGTCTATATAATATTTAATAACTGAAGATGACAAAAGTTTATAATCTTCTATTATTTTTGGTTTATTCATTTTTTCAATTTTAGCTAAATCATTTTTCGTAACTTGCCCGTTTTCAATTTGTAACTCATTCCGCATCACTTTAATGATAGGTCTTCCACCAGAAAGACTGCATGTAATGTTATTAATAGGAAATCCAGCCATGGTTTCAGCCCCTTCTACTGCCTTAGCAATTGAATTAGCTATTTCTTTCATATCTGTAACAATACCATTAGCAATTCCTGAAGATGCGTGTTGTCCAAATCCTAAAACTTTAACTTGTACATCATTATTTTTAACAGATGACCCTATAAGAGAGGAAACCTTAGTGTTACCAATATCAATTACAGAAAATATATCATTGGATCTCTTTATGTTATTCATAACTGTCATAAATATTTCCTTTTGAAAATAATCCTCTTATCAAAATTAATTTTACCAAGAATTTGTTTTGGGTTTCTGAGGTCAATTTCTGTGAGTCTAAGATTTAAAATATTATAATTTTGTTGGAGTTTAATAATTTTGTTCCATGCTTTATTTACATTCTGAGCTGGCAAACGGACAACTAAACCCTGATTAAAATGTAGATCCCATCTTCTTTGATTTATAAATGTCAATGACCATATATTTTTAGACAAATTTTTATTTGACTCTAATATTCTTAAAATAGATGATATGTTTTCTTTTGATTTGTTTCCTTTAATTATAGGGAAATCATTTTTAAAAATATGGACATTTCCGTGATAGATTACATCACCATTTGCAGTTACCAATTCATTATTTTTTTTGCTTTGCCAAATCGCGATAGGTTTCTTTTCTAGGATTTTAATTTTTAATGTGTTTGGAAGGACTCTCTCAATATAAGCTTCTTTAACCCAGCTATTTTTTATAATTTTATTATGTATTGTAGATAGATTAATTTTAAAAATATTTACATTATTATATATTTTTATAATATTATTAATGTAATCTTTAGGTAAGTTATTTGTGCCATCAATAATTATATTTTCAATTCTAAAACCCTTATTTATAAGTAACTGATTAGATGTTTTTAATTTATTTATAATTAGAATTTTATTTGAATTATCAGAAAAACACCATCCAATTAATAATAAAAGAGACAAAAACAAGAAGGATAAATTAACCAGTTTTATTATTTTTTGAGTTACCAACCAATAAAATATTGTTTTGTAATGGTATTTTTTATTAGAATTTGATTTTAACATTCGTAGGATGCCTCCTCTATAATAATCCTAACCATATTCTTTAAGCTTATATTACAAAATAAAGCTTGCTCTGGAGATAAAGAGGTTTCAGTCATGCCTGGTTGAGTGTTAATTTCCAACATATATAATTTTTCATTTATATCATCGTACCTGAAATCACTTCTTGAAATACCCTTGCAACCTAAAATTTTATGAGTTCTTAAAGCCCATGACATAGCTTGGTCATAAATTTTCTTTGGAATGTTTGCAGGTACATCATGTATTGATCCATTTTTTTCATATTTAGCCTTATAATTATAAAACTCTTTATCTTGAGCGGCTTTAATTTCGGTTACACATAATGCTTCTTCTTTTAAAACTGTAACTGTAAGTTCTTTAGAGCCAACATATTCTTCTGCGATCAGATTGTGATATGTTGTATCATCAATTACTGGAATTTGGCCTCCTTCTCTTATAATTTTAACTCCTACTGAACTACCACCATTTAAAGGTTTAATGACATAAGCCCCTTTATGATTTTTGAAATCTATACCAGTACGGGGCAAAATTTCTAATGTTTTAGGAAAATTTATTGGATCATCTGAATTTTCTGTAGCATTTGTTATTAGTCTTTTAAGATGCATTTTATTCATAGCAATTGCGGAAGCTGATACTCCAGAGTGTGTGTATGGTAGTTTCAATAGATTTAATAATCCTTGTATAGAACCATTTTCACCTGAATTGCCGTGTAAAGCATTAAAACAAACATCAGCTTTTATTTTAATTAAAATATTTATATCTATTACACTGATATCAATTTCAGTTACTTTAAATCCATTTTCTCTTATAGCTTTAGAACATGCTTTGGCAGATTTGAGAGACACTTCTCTTTCTGGACCAAACCCTCCCTGCAACAATAAAACATGCATGTTATCAATGATTTTCATTTCATGCCAACTCTCTGTATTTCCCAATTTAATCTAATACCAGAAGTTTCAAAAACCTTTGATTTTACTATTTCTCCTAATTCTTCAATTTGTTGAGCAGAAGAATTTTTTAAATTAATAATAAAGTTACAATGTTTTTCTGAAATGATTGCATCACCAACTCTGAGTCCTCTACAACCTGCTTGATCTATAAGCTTCCAAGCTTTATGACCATTAGGATTTTTAAATGTGCTACCTCCTGTTTTGACACCAGTAGGTTGAGCTGTTTTTCTTAAACGAAGAATTTGCTTCATTTTAGCCTCTATATTTTTTTTATTGTCACTGGCGCTTTTAAAACGAGCTTTACAAAATATCCACTCATCACTTATTCCAATTGCTCTATATTCCATACCTAATTCTTTCATAGAAAAAATTCTGAATTCACCAGAAAGATTTATTGCTGTTACATCTATTAAAATATCTTTAAACTCTGATCCAAATGCTCCAGAATTCATTTTGATACCTCCGCCAATTGTTCCAGGAATACCAAGTAAAAATTCTAGGCCAGTTCTTTCATAATCTCTCGCAAATCTTGCAACTTCTGCGTCTGAAGCTCCAGCTTGAGCTGAAATGATGCCATTATCATCTATGCTTATATTTTTTAATTTTTTTGTAACTAATACAATTCCTTTTATCCCTTTATCTCTAATTATAAGGTTTGATCCAGCTCCAATTACTAAAACTTTATAAGTTTTAGGTTTGTTTTTTAAAAAAAATGATAGAGTTTCTTCATTTTCAGGTACAAAAAGTATTTCTGCATTACCGCCTACACCAAACCAAGTAAATTTCGCTAATTTTTTGTCTAACTCAATACATTTGCTAAATTTATTTTTAAATATTTTTACATTCATAATATAAATTATCTTCAAGTTTGTTTGCAATTTTAGTTATTGATCCAGCACCAAGACAAATTATTAAATCTTTTGGTTTAGCAAGTTTTAATAGTATTCTCATAAGAGCTTTTTGATCTTTAATATATAACACATTTTTGTGTCCATAATTGGATAAACCAACTTCTAAATTAGCACTCTCAAAATTAGTAATTGGCTCTTCACCAGCAGAATAAACGTCCAGTAGTAAAACATGATCAGCATCATTAAAACAACTACAGAAGTCGTCAAATAAATCTCTTAATCTAGTATAACGATGAGGTTGAAAAATACTTATAATTTTATGTTTGGGTGTAATAAGCCTTGCTGCAGCAAGTGCAGAACTTATTTCAACTGGATGGTGTCCATAATCATCTATTATACATGTATCTTTAAAATTTCCAACTTCTTGAAATCGTCTTTGAATACCTGTAAAGCTCTTTAATGTCTTCTTTATTTTTATAATCGGTATGTTTAGTTCAATGCCTATTGCTATTGTAGCAAGTGCATTTTGAATATTATGTAATCCAATCATGGAAAATTCTATTTCATAATTTTTACTATTATGATCTTTTAGGTTTGAGGTATTTAATGAAAAAAACATTTTGTTGTTTTTATAAGATATATTCGTTGCTCTTATATCTGCATTTGCAGACAAGCCATATGTGATAACTTTTTTGTTTTCTAGTTTAGAAATTAACTTTTGTGTTCTTGGATTATCTATGCAAAGACAAACAAATCCATAAAATGGTATTGATGATACAAAATGCAAGAATGCTTTTTCTAAATTTTCCTCTGATTTATGATAATCAAGGTGTTCTAAGTTGATGTTTGTAATTATTGCAACTGTTGGATTTAATTTAGCAAAACTGCCATCACTCTCATCAGCCTCTACAACCATCCATTCACCATTACCTAATTTGGCATTACTATCCAATGAAGAAATAATGCCACCATTTATAATTGTTGGATCCATACCATTTTCTTCAATCATCTTGGCAATCAGAGATGTAGTAGTAGTTTTTCCGTGAGTGCCGGCTATTGCAATTGATTGTTTAAGGCGCATTAATTCACCCAGCATCTCAGATCTATGAACCACTGGTAGGAACATTTTTTTTGCCGCTATATATTCTTCATTTCTTTTAGAAATTGCTGTTGACACTACAACTAATTTTGCATTAACAATATTTGACTTTTTTTGTCCTATATAAACTTTAATTCCGATCTTTCTTAGTCTAATAGTGTTATTACTTTCAGCTATATCACTTCCTTGAATATAATAACCGGATTGAAACAAAATCTCTGCAATTCCACTCATCCCAATTCCACCAATGCCAATAAAATGAATAACCCCTAAATTTTTTGGACTTTTTAACATGATCTATGATCAACCTTTTTATTATCATTTATTAATTTTAAGATACATTCAGATAAAAACTCCGTAGGTGTTTTGTAATCTCTTAATCTTTCGAGTCTATTAGCTAGTTCTTTTATTTTGTTACTCGTTACAACAAGGTTTTCAGGGTTTTCTATAAGATAAATTATTAAATTTTTTAATTGATTGATATTTTCATTAGTTTGATCAATTAACCAGCAACCCTTGTTACTCTCAAGAAATTTTGCATTTTCATATTGATGATTATCCAAAGAAGTTGGTAAAGGAATAAATATAACTGGCCTATTAGATGCTAAAATTTCAGCAACACTTGATCCACCTGATCGAGTAATAATCAAATGAGAAATCTTGAATTTTTCAGAAACATCTTCAAAGAAACTGGATATTTCAGCATCAATTCCATTAAGTTTGTAATTCTTAGTTACCAACTTTATATCTTCTTTTCTAACTTGTTGAATTATTTTTATTTTTTTCTTAATAGCTAGTGGAAGAGAACAAATAACTGAAGTTAAATATTCTGAAAAAAACGTTGATCCAAGACTTCCACCAAATATCAAAATATAAAAAAATTTCTTTTTAGTAGGGAGTAAGTAATTACTGTTTCCAATTTCATAAAATTCTTTTCTTACGGGATTACCAGTATAAATAGATCTCTTAATTTGTTGAATATTTTTAGTATCAACAAAAGATAGGGCCGAAAGATTAGAGATTTTACTAAGTAGCTTATTCGCCCTTCCTATAATAGTATTTTGTTCATGAATTATTGATGGTACGTTAAAAATTTTACCTGCTACGATTGGAGCAAATGATGGATAACCTCCAAAACCAATAATAGCATCGGGTTTGTATTTAATTATTAATAGAATTGATTTAAAAATTGATATAAGAATTTGTAAAAATGATTTTAATTTATTTATAATCAATTTATTACTTGGGCTTGATAATTTGTGAGCAAATATCTTAGAATTGATCTCATTTTTAACAAAGAAATTGTTGAAATAATCTTCACCTCTTTTATCAGTAATTATAATAAATAAATGATTTTGAATTTGATTTATTATTGATAATGATGGGAAGATATGTCCTCCAGTTCCACCAGCAGCAATCAAAATGGTATTTTTATAAATTTTATTATTCATTATTTTTCTGCTTGTAATTTTTTTGATTTAAAGTCTCAAATGAAATATTTTTCCTAGTTAAAGACAACAGTATTCCGGCAGTAATAGCTGAAGCTATAATTGATGATCCGCCATAGGATAGAAAAGGTAAGGTCATACCTTTAGTTGGAATAAGATCTATGTTACTTGCTAAATGTATTAATGACTGCAAGCCAAATTGAAAAGCAAGTCCACTTATGGAAAGAATAAAAAATAGATTATTAGTCTTTAAAGTATACAAGAATGATCTTAATATAATTAAGCAGTATATTGTTATAATTAAACAACATATTAAAACACCATATTCTTCAGCTGCTACGGCAAAAACAAAATCAGAGTGCGCATCTGGCAAAGATTTTTTGTAAAAACCTTCTCCCGGTCCTTTACCCCAAAAACCGCCTGACTCAAATGACTGTAACGATTTTGAAACTTGATATGTTTTACCTTCAATAAAGTTATCAATTCTTATTTTTACATGGTAAAAATTTTGATAAGAAAATATCATAAATATTGGAAATGCTAGAATAAGAAGGAAGACTATCATAAGAGGTATTCCAGTAATAAATAGTTGGAAACCCCAAGTAAAAATCATAACTATTGTCATGCCTAAATCTGGTTGTAATAGTAAAAGGGTTGATATGATAATTATTGAAGCAATTGACCACATCCAACCTGGAGATATTGATTTTTCGATCCATAGAGTCAAAATCCAAGCATTAAATATTACAAAAAGTGGTTTACACACCTCACTGGGTTGAAAACTAAAACCTGCAACATAAAACCATCTTTGAGCACCTTTTATCCTCTCCCCTTCAATCAAAATAAAAAGTAATAAACAAATAGATATAAAAAGGCCAAGTATGCAAAAAATCTTGATTTGTTTTTCATTTAAAATTGAAAAAAATATTATAATTGGGATACTTAATGATCCAAATAATATATGTCTAATTGTAAAATGATGTGACGATATATTTAGGCTTTCAGCTAAATGCTGACTAGAAGCCATTACTAAAAAGATACCAAAAATTATTAAAGTAAAAAAGCCTGTCAGTAGATATCTATCTATTGTCCACCACCAAAGTGCAATGTTAGATCTATCTGAACGTGTAATTTTCATTTAGATAATACCTTTATCAACTTGACTGTTTACAATTTGTTTAAATTTATTACCTCGATCTTCAAAGTTTTTAAATTGATCAAAACTTGCAGCTGATGGTGAAAACAGAATCACGTGATTTTTTAATTTAGACTTTTTACTTTTTTTTATGGCGAGTTTTGTAGCTTTTTCTAATGTAATACATTCGTTTTGTGGAATTTTTCTATTAAATTTAAGAATTTCTTTTGAAAAGTAATTGGTTGAATTTCCTATCAAAAAAATCTCTACAACTTTATCCAAAAAATTTTTGGCATGACCTATTCCATCAATTTTTGGTTTTCCACCTACTATCCAAAATATGTTACTAAAAGATTTTAAAGCAGCAGCTGTTGACTCACCATTTGTAGATTTACTATCGTTAATAATTTGTAAATTTTCAGAAATATATAATGGTTCCATCCTATACGACAATCCTTTAAAACTCTTAATTGCCAATTGTATTTTATTATCGTTAATACTTAATTTTTTTGCTATTGAAATAGCAATTGAAGCATTTATTTCGTTATGAGTTCCTTTTAAATAATTATTATCATTGGTAAAATTTTTAGCTTCATTTTTATCTATTCTAACAAATTTCAAAGAGTTATATTTTTTTGAATCAATAATTTTGTTTAATAACTTATTACTTTTATCAAAGAAAAATTTTCCATTTGTTTTTAAAAAATTAATAATTTTTAATTTACAAGACACATATCGGTCAAAATTCTCGTGATAATCAAGATGATCAGGGGTTATATTTATAATCGCAGCCATGTCTAAAGATAAATTTTTTGCACCATCTAATTGATAACTTGACAATTCAAGAATTATTACTCCATGTTCTCCAGGATCTTTGATGGAACATGCGGGAATACCAAAATTACCGCAGATAACACTCTTAATTTTGTTAAATTTTAAAATATGAAATAATAAAGCAGCTGTCGTTGATTTTCCGTTAGTACCTGTAACGCCTATGATTTTTGCTTTAGGATTTGTTTCAACAAAAAGGTCAATATCGTTAATAATTTGGACGTTGTTATCAATAGCAAGTTTTATTGCATTGTGCTTTTCTTTATTATTTATAGGTATTCCTGGGCTAACTACTAATGTTTTTATACTTTCCCATGGCCAATAATTGTAATTAATCCAACTACTTTTCTTTATAATAGATGGTTTTTCTTTTTGATCATCAAAAACAAAAATATTAGCTTTTGAATTTAATAGAACTTTTGCAGCAGCTAAACCAGAGACACCTAATCCTAAAATTCCAACATCTTTATTTTTATATATATATATATTATTCAATATCTTTACCTTAGTTTAAGGGTTGAAAGACCTATTAAAGCTAAAATTAATGCTATTATCCAAAACCTAATTACAATGGTAGACTCAGCCCAACCTTTTTGTTCAAAATGATGATGTAATGGGGCCATTCTAAATATTCTTTTGCCTGTAAGCTTGAAAGAAACTATTTGTACAATCACAGATATAGTTTCTAATACAAACAGACCACCAATTATGATTAAGACTAACTCATGCCTTGAAGCTGAAGCGCTTACGCCTATAACGCCGCCTAGTGATAATGATCCAGTATCTCCCATAAAAACCATAGCTGGTGGAGCATTAAACCATAAGAAACCTAAACCTGAACCAATAATTGCGCCTAGAAAAACTGCTATTTCTCCAACACCGGGCACATAATTGATTTTTAAATAACTTGAAAAATTTAAATGCCCAGTTAAGTAAACAATTATAGCAAAAGAGCTTGCCGCTATCATTACTGGAACTATTGCTAAACCGTCCAAGCCGTCAGTTAAGTTTACTGCATTAGAGGACCCTACAATTACTAAAATGATGAATGGAATATAAAAAATTCCTAGAAAAAAAATGCTTTCTTTAAGAAATGGGATTGATAAAGTATTTTGTAAATTTTGGGGAGTGTTTTCGGAAATAAACCAAGCTGCTATAAGAGCTATAAAAATCTGTGGAATAATTTTATGGTAACTTTTTAAACCATTGCTTGTCATTTTTGATACTTTAATCCAATCATCTAAAAGCCCTATAAAACCAAAAGAAATAGCCACTCCCAAAATTATCCAAATGTACACATTATCAAGTTTCGCCCATAAAATTGTAGATGTGGTAAAAGCCAATACAATCAACAAGCCGCCCATAGTTGGGGTGCCAGTTTTAAATATTATATGACTTTTGGGGCCATCTGATCTTATTGGTTGGCCTTTTTTTTGCATTCTTTTTAATAATGTAATAATTTTGGGACCAAAAATAAAACTGATTAATAGTGCAGTTAATAAAGCTCCAATAGATCTAAAAGTAATATATTTGAATAAATTTAGTGGTTGGAAATATTCAGTATAATTAAGAAAAAAATCAGGCAACATTACGTTTCTCCTGATTAAAATTCTTGAAAATTGGAATTAGATTCCAAAGTCCAATTCCATTTGAACCTTTGATAAGAACAATTTGATTAGGTTTAATAAATTCTGTTGCTCTTTTTAAAAGAGGTGGCATAGTTAAATATGATTTGCAATTAATTAATATTTTTAATTTGCTACTAATCTTTTTTGTATAAGGCCCTACAGTTATAAGTAAATCAGGATTTATTTTTTTTATGAGTGGAACAAGTTCAAAATGTATTTCTTCTGCATTTTTACCTAACTCAAGCATATCGCCAATTATTAAAAGAGTCTTATAAGTATTTAATTTGTATTTTGTTTTATAGAAATTAGATAGAGCAACTTTCATTGAGTCAGGATTAGCATTATAACTATCGTCAATTAAGAATGTTTTATTTTTTGGACCAAAATTTATAATTATTTTTTCTCCTCTTCCAGAAAGAGGTTTGATTTTACTGATAATTTTAGCACTAGTGACTGTTGATAATTTTAATTCTTTAATAACAGAAATTGTCGCTATTGCATTTAATGCTTGTGTTGTGTTGAGGTTTGTCAGATGCCAATTTTTTATTTTGTCATAAGAAATTGTTGAACCTTCTTTTTCATCTACTAATTGAGTGATTTTAGTATTTGCATATTTAGAATGTCCAAATAAATGTATCTTTGCAGACATTTTTTTTGCTTTTTTGACTAAATACTCTGACCATAAAGTATCTGAATTTATAATAGCAACACCATTTTCATTTAAGGTTGTAAATATTTCGCTTTTTTCATCTGCAATTTCTTTTTCATTTTTAAAATTTTGAATGTGAGAATTAGATATATTTGTTATTAGAGCTATATCCGGGAGTGCAATTTCAGTTAAAGCTCTAATTTCACCCGCATTATTCATTCCTAGTTCTAAGACACAATAATTGTAATTATCGCGCAGTCTTGATAAGGTAAGTGAAAGTCCGATTAAATTGTTATTATTTTTGTACGTATTGTGTGTTTTGCCAAATTTTTTCAGAGTACTAGATAAAATGTGCTTTGTACTTGTCTTGCCGCTACTACCTGTCAAAGCAATAGTAATACCTTTAAATCTATGTCTTGAAAATTTGGCAATCTGTATTAAAGCATCATTGGTATCTTCCACCAATAATCCTTTATATTTACAAGCAAGCTTTTTATCTGATACTAATATTCCATAAGCACCTTTTCTTATTGCATTTTGTATAAAATTGTGACCATCAAATTTATCACCAATTATGGCTATGAATAAGTCGCCTTTTTGTATAGTTCTGTCATCTATACTAACCCCCCAGACCCCGTCAAAGGTTTCAAGGAAATATGAAGAAGGATCTAGAGCATTAGTAGCTGAAATTAGATCTTTCTTTGTCCACAAAGGTTTCAATTTATTACCCCAAATTTTTCAATATTCTTTATAGCTTCTTTTGCAACGGTATAATCATCAAAAGGAAGAGTCTCTATTCCAACAGCTTGAAACGTTTCATGTCCTTTGCCAGCAATAAGTAGAAGATCATTTTTTTTCAACTTCGATACAGCATATTTAATAGCTTTGTTTCTATTAGGAATTTCTTTCGCACTTGGACAGCCATTTAAGATATCCATTCTAATATTTGAAGGAACTTCACTTCGTGGATTGTCATCAGTCACTATCACTAAATCTGAATATTTATTAGCAATTTCACCCATTATTTTACGTTTCTCTTTATCCCTATCTCCTCCACATCCAAATAAAGTTATTATTCTTTCTCTACCTGCTATTTCTTCTATAGATTTGAGTGCAAATGTTAGAGCAGATGGTGTGTGTGCATAATCAATTATTACTAATGAGTTATTTTTTGTATTTGTGAGCACTTCCATTCTTCCACGAGCAGGTTTTAGATATCCCAATGATTTGAAAATTAGATTTGAGTCCATACCCAATGCGATGCAAATTGATGCAGAGGCTAAAACATTATAAACTTGAAATTTTCCTATCATTCCAATTGTGGTCTGGAAATTC
>QBYJ01000029.1 GCA_003282885.1 SAR116 cluster bacterium AG-325-F22 | reverse complement strand
GCAATTAAAAAAGAAAGAATATTTGCATTCGATTCTAACTCTTACTTTAGCCGACCATCTTTAAGGATTTTAGACGGTGTAATGCAGTTGAGCAGTGCCATTTTAGATAAAAATCCTAAATTTCATTGTAAAAAATCAGACTTCATAAATAACAGGAAATTCTCTACCAGTTAATTTATCACCAGTTTTAAGATTAATACTTTCAAAAGGTGGAGAGCCTTTGCCCTGTCTATCTACAAAAAAAGCATCATCACCAACAATTCTTGCTGAGAATATTCTTCTCCTACTATTTTTATTTATATTTTCTGAGGCTCCATGAAGTGTTCTAAAGTCAAAAGCAACAGCGTCACCTGCTTTAATATCCCAACTTAATATTTTGTAATCTTTTCTATTTGAATTAATATCTGGAACTTCTTTAGAATTATCATTTTCGTATAAGTCATTCCCATTAAATCTTTTAGGCTTATGCAATACATTGGATAAATGTGAGCCAGCTATGCACTCTAAACATCCTTCTTTTGAAATGTCATCTAGAGCAATCCAAAAACTGACACTCTGTTTACCGTCAACACAATAATATGGTTTATCCTGATGCCATGGAGTAACAATAGATGAACCAGGTTCCTTAACTAAAACATGATCATGAAAAAATCTTGATTTTTTTGACTTCATTAATTTTGCGGCATAAAATCCAATATTTGATTTAAAGATGAAGTCTTTAAATTCCGGTATTCTGTCCCAATTTACTAAATCTTGAAAAAATGAAGCTGTTCCATCCTTGGGAGTATATGACCTTTCTCTAACACTAGGATTCTGAATTAATTTATCTATACCAATTCTAAGTGGATTAATCCAATCTAAAAATATTCCTTTACATAGAACTGCACCATCATTAGAAAAATCTTCAATTAATGTATTATCTATAAACTCCATCCCATTCTTCCACAGGCTGTAATTTGCCATCTTTTCCTAATCTTGGTCTGTTCCTTGTAAATGTATTTTCTGAACCAACAACACCGTAATCCATATAACCTAACCTCACCAAAGGCCGAGCTGCACTTGCATTAAACAACCCATCTTTAATAAATTTATCATTTATAAAAATACCAACAACTTGTCCAAAAATTACATAATTTCCTGTTCCATTATCTCTATCTACATTTGGGAGATCTATCGTTTTCCAATGTTTGCATTCAAGAGCAGCAGATGCCTCAGAAACAAACGGTGCAGAAACAAATTTACCTATTTGTGGTTTCAAACCTGCTAATTCAAATTCATCAATATTTGAGTCTGCGGGAACCGAACTACCATTCATATGATCAAATAGATCTTCTGTTGCAAGAGAAACAGTAAATTCTCCTGTTTCTTCTATATTTTTAACTGAATCTTTAATATCTACTGAAGAAAACATAACAAAATGTGGTCTATCTGCAATAGCATTAAAGTAGCTATAAGGAGCTAAATTATAAACACCTGATGAAGAACGGCTTCCAATCCAACCAATTGGCCTTGGGGCGACAATTGCTTTAAAAGGATCATGTGGTAGGCCATGTTCATTTTTTAAGGTATCATAGTGCATTATATTTACCTATTATAATAAAAATATAAAATTAAAATAAACAATATAAATTAAATGTATAGAATATTCTTGAATTAATTATTTTATGAAATTTCTGATCTAACGGTGAAATATGATTGATAGAGAAATGAAAATTATAGGCTTTATTGGACTAGGCGTTATGGGATGTTCAATGAGTAAAAACTTACTCAAAAATAAAAATTGGGATGTCTTAGTTAAAGATTTGGATATTAATAAGGAAAAAGAATTAGAAAATCAAGGTGCTAAAATAGCTAGTGATACAAAAGAAATTTTTAATTTATCAGATTTAGTTATTACATGTTTACCAGGAGGAGATTTTATTAAAGACCTATATTTTGGAAGAAACAAAAATATTTCTCATATTAAAATCAATCAAGTTATTATTGATATGTCAACATCGCAACCAGATTTAATGATTAAATTAGAAAATGAGATTAAAAAAAAAGGTGCTCATTTTGCTGATGCTCCTATTGCAAGAACAAGACAGGCTGCTATAGATGGAACTTTAGCTATAATGGTTGGGTCTGATAAAGATGTTTATAACAAAATCCTGCCCGTGTTAAGATATATGGGTCAGGATATACTGCATTGTGGAAAAGCAGGATCAGGACAACTTACAAAAATATTAAATAACATGATACTTTTTGAAACAGTTGTGGCATTAAGTGAGGCAGCTAATATTGCTGAAAAATACGGTATGAACGTTGAAAATTTATATGAAAATATTACAAAATGTTCTGGAGATAGTTTTGCTCTTAGAAACCATGGGTTAAAAAGTATTGCTAAAAATAATTTTCCTTCACCGGCGTTCTCCTCAGAATATGCTCTCAAAGATTTATCTTACGCTTTAGAGTTAGGTCAAAAACTCAATGTTAAAATGCCTGGAGCATTATCAGCAGAAAATCTCTTAAAAATTTCAATTAAAAATGGTGACAAAGATTTATATTTTCCTGTAATGAAAAAATATTTTAGTTAAAGATTAACCTCTACCTACAAATGGCATTTTATTTGCCATTACAGTCATATTTAGAACATTTACCGTTACAGGTAAGTTAGCCATGTATAAAACTGCTTCTGCTATGTGCAGAGAGTCTATAACTGGCTCAATATCCATATTACCATTGGCCTGAGGAACCCCCTCTTTCATTCTCTGTGTCATTGGCGTTTCAGCATTTCCAATATCAATTTGACTACATGCAATGTCATATTTTCTTCCATCCAATGAAATTGTCTTAGTCATTCCTGTAACAGCGTGTTTGGTTGCTGTATATGGTATGCTTCCTGGTCTGGGAGTAACTGAAGACACACTGCCATTATTTATTATTCTACCACCTTGAGGTTTTTGTTTTCTCATCAGAGCAAAAGCATATTTAGCGCATAGAAACATACCATTTAAATTAATGTCTACGACACTTTTCCAGTTTTCAAATGGCATTTCGTCTATTGATTGTGCCGGCACACCTATCCCCGCATTATTAAATAAAACATCAATTCTTTCGTGCTTTTTTTCTATAATTTTAAATACATTTTCTACCGAAATTTGATCACTTACGTCACACGACATTACTTCAGTTATGCCAGTACATCTCTGTTGTGTTTCAATTAATTTATCTTTTCTTCTTCCTATTAAATAAACAATGAAATCTTCTTTTGATAATACTTCAGAAACTCTTCTGCCAACTCCTGTTCCTGCTCCTGTAACCATTGCAATTTTTGACATTTTTATTTCCTTTTTTAATTAGACTAGGTATATTTATTAAAAATTTATTAAAATCTTATCATTTTAAGTTAAATATAAATACAAAAATCAAAGTTTTTTATTAGAAGATTTTATTATGACAGAAAAAGTTTTTATTGGCTGTGGCGCTGGATTTTCAGGTGATAGATTTGATGCGTCAATTCCAATTGTAAACGAATTTAAAAAAGTAAATGCTCCTAAATATCTAATGTTTGAAGTCCTTGCAGAAAGAACTCTTGCTATAGCCCAACAGTTTAGATTAAAAAATCCTGAGGAAGGTTATTCACCATTTTTAGATTCTTACATAAGTCCAATTCTCAATGATTGCCTCGAAAATAATATAAAAATAATTTCAAATATTGGTGCTGCAAATCCTATGGGAGCGGCTAAAAGAATACTTGAAATAGCAAAAAAACGAAATACTAAAAAACCTAAAATTGGTGTTGTTTTAGGTGATGATTTATTAGAATACATGTCTAACGATGAAATACTAAATAGTCCAACAATGGAAGGTTTGGATTTTTCTAATAACAAAATTACTGCAGCTAACGTATATCTTGGAGCTCAACCCATTGCTGAAGCTTTAGGGATGGGTGCTGACATTGTAATTGTTGGAAGAACAGTTGACAGTGCTCTTGCCCTAGGACCCTTATTATACGAATTTAAATGGAAAGAAAATGAATTAAATTTGATTGGCTCAGGTACAATTTGTGGCCATCTTCTAGAATGTGGAGCTCAAGTAACTGGAGCTTATTTTGCTGACCCTGGCTTCAAAGACGTACCTAATCTAGCTAACGTTGGTTTTCCCATAGCAGAAGTTGATCAAGATGGTTCATTTATTATTACAAAACCTAATGGAACAGGTGGTCTAGTCAGTGAGGCAACGGTAACAGAACAATTGTTGTACGAGACACATGATCCTTCTAATTACTTAGTTCCAGATGTAACGGCTGACATGACAAGTTTAACTTTAGAAAACAATGGAGAAAATAGAATTTTAGTTAAAGGAGGTAGAGGTAAAAAATCTCCTGAAAAACTAAAAGCTACTATTTGTTGTGATAATGGATTTATGGGTGAAGCTGAAATAAGCTATGCAGGACCTAATGCACTTGCACGAGCAAAACTTGCAGGTGAAGTAATTAGTGAAAGAATTCAAATTTTAGGATTACAAGGACAGTTGAGAGTTGAAATTATTGGTGCTGGATCAGTTCATTATTCTATGGATGAGACATCTTCTTATCATCTTCCTGAAAATGGTGATTACAGAGTAAGAACTTCCGCAATATATCCTAAAAAAGATCAAGCACAACAAATGGTTGATGAAGTCATGTCATTATATTGTTGTGGACCTGCTGCTGGAGGTGGAGGACGTGGATATGTTACACCTCAATCATCAACTGCATCTATTTTAGTTAACAGAGACATTGTTGACCCCAACATTCAAATTAAAATTATATAAAATTCTTTTGAGGCAATTATGATTATATTAGACTTACCTGTTCATGCAATTGCTCATGCTAGGGCTGGTGATAAAGGGGATGTATCTAATATTTCACTTATTGCTTATTTAGATAGTGGATGGAAGGTAATAAATAATCTTGCTACTGAAGAAAGAGTATTGGGTATTTTCAGTCATTTAGGTGCAACTCAAGTTAAAAGATTTGAACTTCCATCTCTAAAAGCATTAAATTTTGTAATTCAAAGTGCTCTTGGGGGTGGTGTTAATAGCTCCTTAAGACTTGATAGACACGGTAAAACTTTATCTTCACATCTACTTCACGAGCTAATTTTACCTATTAGTGAAGACATGATACCCTCTAATTCACCATATTTAAAAAATTTTAAGGAATGAAAAATGCAAGAAGCTGGATCACTTTTAGTAAAATTACTTGAAAAACAAAAAGTTGATAGAGTGTTCTGTGTTCCAGGCGAAAGCTACCTTTCGGTAATGAATGGTCTCCAAGAAACATCTATAGAAACAATTCTTTGTAAACATGAAGGTGCGGCGTCAATGATGGCTGAAGCCGATGGTAAGCTTACTGGCAGGCCTGGTATTGCTTTTGTAACTAGAGGTCCAGGGGCTACAAATGCTGCATCAGGAATACATATTGCACAGCAAGATAGTACTCCTATGATATTATTTGTAGGTCAAATTGGTAAGGAAATGTATGGTCGAGATGCTTTCCAAGAAGTTGATTATCAACAATTTTATGGTGGTATGGCAAAATTAGTAATTGAAGTTCAGCAATCTGACAGATTATCAGAAATCTTCTCACGAGCTTATCACACAGCTATGTCAGGAAGACCTGGACCTGTTGTAATAGCATTACCAGAAAACATGCTGACTGAAAAAACAGATAAAAAACCATTAGAGTTCATTGATCAATTGATGTCTGCTCCTACAACAAAAGATCTTGCACAATTTATTGAAGAAATAAAAGAAGCTAAAAACCCAATTGTTGTTTTAGGGGGATCAATATGGTCTCACGAAGCTGAAAAAGATTTAATATCTATTTCTGAAATGCTTGGATTAACAATAATTACATCTCATAGAAGACAAAGTTATTATAATAATTTACATAAAAATTATGGTGGTGATCTTGGACTTGGTGTTAATCCAAAATTAATCAATCGAATAAATAATAGTGATTACCTAGTATTGTTAGGTGGTAGATTAAGCGAAAACCCTTCGCAAGGTTTTACATTGTTGGGTATTCCAGAACATAATAAAAAGTTTATCCATATTCATCCAGGTTCAGAGGAAATAGGAAGAATTTATAAACCTCATCTTGGAATTGTATCAAATCCAATAGCATTTGTGAACATACTTAACAACGCATTAAAGGGTCTAAATACAAAACCCAATTCTAATAATGAACTTAATGCAGTTAAATCTCACGAAGAATATATTGAATGGGGCGATATGCCTTTAGAAGCTCCTAATTCAGGTGTTGACCTAACATCAGCTTTTAGAACTCTTAGAAAACATTTAGATCCTAATACAATTATTACTAATGGGGCTGGTAACTATGCTGTTTGGGGTCATAGATTATTTAGGTTTACAAAAGTTAAGACGCAACTTGCACCAATTTCTGGTTCAATGGGATACGGACTACCAGCTGCAATAGCAGCTAAATTAAGATTTCCTGACAATATGGTTATAGCTCTTGCAGGTGATGGGTGTTTTCAAATGACTGAAAATGAATATGCCACAGCCGTTCAATATAATGCTGCTGTAATTGTATTAGTAGTAGATAATGAGATGTACGGAACAATTAGAATGCATCAGCATAAAAATTATAAAGGAAATTATAAACATACTGGATTAGTCAACCCAAACTTTTCTGATTTAGCAAACGCCATGGGTGGTAAAGGTTATACAGTTGAAAACACCGAAGATTTTTATGAATTATTTGTAGACGCTAATAATTGGGCAAATAAGAATAAACTTCCAGCTTTACTTCATATTAAAACTGGGTCTGAGATGGTATTACCTGGGAAGCGCTTCAACTCATTATAATTATTAATTAGGATTTTTTAAATAAAAATCATTTCCGAGAACTACCTTTTGTGATTTCAATTCTTTGATATCCTTCGAACAAATTTGTTCCATTACATTTGATAGTTCGTCTTTTAATATATCATGTACGTGATCAGCTCCTTTGCCTCCTAATGCAGCAAGTCCAATAATAAATGGTCGACCAGTCATTATAAAATCAGCGCCAAGCATTAAGCCTTTACTTATATCTTGGCCAGAATAAAATCCTGAATCTATAATTATTGGAAATTTTGACCCTATTTTTTTTCTTATTTCTGGTAATACTTGTAATGGACTTGGAGCAATATCAATTTGCCTTCCTCCATGATTTGAAATATAAATAGCATCAATAATTTTACTAGCTTGAACTGCGTCGTTTACATCCATTAAACCTTTTAGGATGATTGGACCACTCCATAAATCCCTAACTTCTTTTAGATAATCCCAATCTAAATAACGTTGCATCTGACTTCCAGCAAATCCTGCTTTAGACTTTGCGTTTCCATGCCAACTACCATCACTATATTGATCCATAGTCCCAAATGCTGGAATACCATTTATAAGCGTCCCAATTGACCATGATGGACATATTGCTGCTTGAAAGAAAGTTCTTAAATTATTTTTAGGAGGCACTGATACTCCTGCCATTCTAAGCCTTTCTCTTCTGCTAGATGCGGGTATGTCGGCAGTAACGATTAAGGTTTTAAAGCCAGCATTTTTTGCCCTTTTTAACAAGTCATTTCTTATGGCTTTGTCTGCAGGAGGATATAACTGAAACCAACCCATACCATTGAGATGTTTACCAACATCTTCAACTGAAGCACACGCAACTGTCGATAATGAATAAGGAATGTTATTTTTAACGGACATTTTTGATAATGCTATTTCTGCACCCGGCCACATTAAACTAGTCATTCCCACAGGAGCCATTCCAAAAGGTGCGTCATATTCATAATCAAACAACTTAGTTTTTAAATTTGGGTTTACGGTTCCCTTTAAATACTGAGGAACTAAAAAAATCTGGTTAAAGATCTTTCTATTATTTTCTAAAGCCTCATCATAACCAGTACCTGCAAATAAGTATTCTGCAGCAAAATGTGGCATTCTCCTTTTTGCAACATTAACCATATCACTTACTCTTGGATATTTATCAACTAGGTTAGACAAAGATTTCTCCTGAAGTTTATAAAAGTTGTGTATTCAATATTTTATAGTTAAATTATTAATTAAATCAAAAATAAAATTATGTGAGTATGATTAATGATTGAAAATCCTCCTTTGATACAAATCAAAAAACCTGCCAGCAGAAACAGACCCAACCAAAAACAACTCAATTATTTCAAGGATGTTCCAACCGGTTTTATTTGTGATGCGCTAGATGGTTACGCTGCATTAGACCCTTCGATAAAGCCCCTTTCAATTCCTGGAAAGGTTGTAAATCATATTGTGGGGCCAGCATTGACTGTTTTTTCTGGGGCTGCTGACGTTTTAGGAATGGCTATAGCTTTAAGTGAAATACAAGAAGGCGACATTGTTGTTAATAGTGTAAGTGGTTTTCAAGGAACTGCCGCGGTCGGCGACAGAATAGCTGGAATGATAAAAAATAATGGAGGAGTAGGACTTGTTACTGATGGGCCTATGAGAGACTTAAATGGAATTATTGAAACTGGTTTAGATTGTTTTTGTACAGGATTAAATCCAAATTCACCTTATAATAGTGGTCCTTCAAAAATTGGTTTTTCTATCGATATAGGAGGAAAAACTATAAATAGTGGTGATATTATTGTTGCTGATACCGATGGAGTTACAGTTGTTCCATTTGATAAAATTGATGAGGTAATTAAAAAGCTTGAAAGAATTGTTGAGGTTGAAAATGCTATGGATGAAAAAGTGTCTAATGGACTTAAGATATCTCAAAAAGCTCTAGATTATTTAAATAGTGGCCAAGTTGTTTATTACGATTAAAACAAAATTATTGATAAACTCTGCCTTCAGTAACTGTTTGTAAATATTCTATTGATAGATTTTCATTTATTTCAACAATTTTAAAACCTTCTTTAGTGATATCTATTATAGCATAATCTGTATAAACTCTAGATACCACTCCTGACCCCGTTAATGGTAATGTGCATTTTTCAACTAGCTTAGGTTTCCCTTCTTTAGTTAAATGTTGGGTCATTACAAAGATATTTTTGGCTCCAGCTACTAAATCCATTGCTCCACCAACAGCTGGAATACCTTTGCCGGTGGACCAATTTGCTAAATCACCATTCATGGAAACCTCCATAGCTCCGAGCACACAATAATCAATATGTCCACCTCTTATCATGGAAAAACTATCTGCATGGTGACAAAAACTACCACCAGGTAAAATTGTAACTGGTTTTTTTCCTGCATTAATTAAATCAAAATCAATTTCATTTTCGTTAGGAGTTGGTCCCATTCCCAAAAGACCATTTTCTGAATGATAAATAATTTCACGATCATCTTTTATGTGTTGTGAAACTAGTTCTGGCATTCCTATCCCTAAATTTACATATGATGCGTGTGGAAGGTCATTTGCTATTTTGGAAGCGATAACTCCCCTCTCCCATCCCTTTTCTGCATTCGTTAAATTTTTTTTTATCATGGATATATCATTCCCTCCTCAATTGCATTTGTTTCAATAATCGGATTATCAATTTCAATGATCTTTTTTACAAATATACCTGGGGTTATAACATTTTCTGGATTAGTTTGATGAGGTTCTATAAGTTTTCTTACTTGAATTAAAGATTGTTTTGCTGCCATACACATTATAGGATTAAAATTTCTTGCTGTTTTATTAAATGTCAGATTACCATATCTATCTGATAAATCAGCCTTTACTAGCGCAAAATCTGCGTTTAGGGCCTCTTCCAAAATATACTTCTTGCCATTAAAGATTTTTTCTTCTTTTCCAATTGCTAAAGGAGTTCCAACCGCTGTTGCCGTGTAGAATGCAGGTATACCTGATCCAGCCGCTCTAATTCTTTCTGCTAAAGTACCTTGTGGGACAACTTCCAATTCTATTTCACCCTTGTTATATAGTTCTTGAAAAGTTATACCTTTGGCTGATCTAGCAAATGAACAAATTACTTTTTTAACCTGTTTTTGACCAATTAATGCACCAAGGCCAACTCGTCCATTTCCAGAGTTATTGGCAATAATAGTGAGATCTTTAGCTCCATGATCAATCAAACCATGAAGAAGTTCTATTGGGCTTCCCGCTTCTCCAAAACCTCCAACCATAATTGTGGCTCCATCAAAAACATCTGATAACATTTCTGCAATTTCTGTTTTTATTTTGTTGATTTGCATTTTGAGCTTTCATGTTGTTTAAATTCTTTTAAAATATATAATATCATTTATACACTAAAAATAAATAAACTGAATGGTAATAAAAATGAATTTTGAATACTCCGAAAAAGATGAAAAATTTCGTAAAGAAGTGAAAGATTGGCTTGATGAAACCCTTCCCAAATCTCTTTCCGAAAAAGTAAAGAAATATCAAAGACTAACGAAAGAGGATTATGAAATATTCATGAACAACCTAACTGCTAAAGGTTGGTTAGCATGGCACTGGCCTAAAGAATATGGGGGAACAGGTTGGAACGCAATTGAAAAACATATTTTTGAAGAAGAAATAATTAAGGCTTCTGCTCCCAGGATTGTACCTTTTGGAGTTAATATGCTGGGTCCAGTATTGATAGAATTTGGAACTGAAGAACAAAAAAATTATTATCTTCCTAGAATTTTAAGTAATGAGGATTGGTGGGCACAAGGTTACTCTGAACCAGGTGCTGGTTCTGATCTAGCTAGTTTAAAGACAACAGCAGTAGATAAAGGTGATCACTATCTAGTTAATGGCCAAAAAACTTGGACTACTCTTGGTCATCATGCTGATAAAATATTTTGCCTAGTTAAAACAGATTTAAAAGCAAAACCGCAACTAGGAATTTCTTTTTTATTGATTGATATGGATACTCCTGGGGTCGAAGTAAAACCAATAATCACCTTAGATGGTGAACATGAAGTGAATGAAGTATGGTTTACAAATGTAAAAGTTCCCAAAAAAAATATTGTTGGAAAAGAGAATGAAGGATGGACTTACGCAAAATATTTATTAACTTTTGAACGAACTGGTATCGCTGGTGTCCCTTATTCAAAATCAGCATTAAATCACTTAAAAATGATATCTAAAAGATCTTTAAAAAATGGCAAACCCCTAATTGAAGATTCTATTTTTTCTTCTGAGATTGCTGAACTAGAAATAGATTTATTAGCCATGGAAATTTTCAATTTAAGAACAGTAAGTGCTGCCGCAGAAGGAAAAGCTCCTGGAATGGAAAGTTCGTTACTTAAAATCAAAGGGACGCTTGTAAGACAAAAAACAACCGAGTTACTCAGAAAAGCACTAGGACCACAAGCGCTTCCCTATTTACCAGAACAATTTGATGAAGGATGGAATGAGATGCCAGTTGGACCTAGTTATGCTGGCCCAATAGCAAAACAGTATTTTAATATGCGGAAGATATCTATATATGGCGGATCTAATGAGATCCAAAAAAATATAGTAGCAAAAGCATCATTTGGCTTATAGGAACAAATATGGATTTTACATTATCTGAAGAAAGAAAAATGCTTCAGGAGACTGTTGGAAAGTTTTTTAACAGTAATTATAAAAATATAGATAAAAGAAGCGAAAATGTAAATTTACCTGAAGGTTATTCAAAAGAATTTTGGAAAGAAAGTTCAGATTTAGGAGTAATTAGTGCTTTAGTATCTCCAAAGTTTGGTGGATTAGGTGGAAGTGGAGAAGACATTTCAATTATATTTGAACTTGTAGGAAAATCACTATGTGTAGAGCCTTTTTTATCATCAGCTGTGTTATCTAGTTCTGTATTATCTTCAATATCAAATCCAAGAATTGATTTAATTACTGACATAATAGAAGGTAATTTATTAATATCATTTGCTCATTCAGAAATGAATAATAGGTATGAAGATCATTACATTGAGACTAAAGCTTATTTAAAAAATGATGAATGGAATATTAATGGAACTAAATCATTTGTTATGAATGGAGATGATGCTAGCAAAATCATTGTTTCAGCAAGAATAAATGGTGATGTAAATGACAGGGATGGGATAGGACTATTTTTGGTTGATAATGACCAAACTTTAAAAAGACCTTATAATACAATAGATGGTTATAGGTCGACAGAGCTAACTTTTAAAGATTTAAAAGGTGAATTACTTGCAAAAGATGAAAATGCTCTAAAATGCATTATCAAAGCTAATTCTGCAGGTGCCCTAGCTTTATCAGCAGAAGCTTTAGGTATTATGCAAATTTGTTTTGATTTAACACTTGATTATTTGAAGACAAGAAAACAATTTGGTAAATCTATTGGAACTTTTCAAAGTATTCAACATAGGATGGTTGATATGATGCTTGAGATAGAACAAGTAAAATCAGCAGTAATGTTAGCTTCATCCACTTTTGAGACAGATGATTTAACAAGAGATAAAAATATTTCAGCAGCAAAAAATTTGGTTGGTAGAGTTGGTAAATTAATTGCTGAAGAAACAATTCAATTACATGGGGGAATTGCAATGACTTGGGAGTATTCTGCAGCACATTATGCAAAAAGACTTATAATGATAGATCATTTAATGGGTGATAGCGATTATCACAGAGACAGATTTAAACTTTTAAGCAACTTTTAATTATTAACTAACAAAATAGACGCCTTACTTCTAAAATCTTTTGGAACTTCAATAGATTTTCTCTTTTTCAGGTCAAATAAAACTGCGACTATTTCAATATCCATTAAAATATCACCAGATGCATCATCAACCATGTGATGGATGAATTTAAGGGATTTATTACCAATTTTAGTGAAATTAGTATGCATGGTAACAGCCATACCAAGAGGTGCTTTTTTAAAATATCTAACTGAATAATCGAGAGCGGCTGAACCAATACTATATTCAGTCCTCCAATTGTAATCTGCCCCACAATAAGTAAATAAATGAGTTGCCGCATCAGAGACGCACCCAATTTTAAATTGACTGGAACCCACTAATTCATAATCTAAATCCCAAGTATTTACGGCTTTTTTACACGATATGAAAGCTTTTTTAGAAGGTTTATTTGAGGGTCTCTTGTCAGATAGTGGACGTAAATCTTTAAATTGTGGTTCGTTAAGATAAGTAGAGCTTTTAATAGAAAAAATTTCATTTATTATTTTTTTTATTTTTTCATCAATTTTAAACGAAATATTAGTTTCAAAGTATGCTGATACATTTTGGTTATCAATACAGTAAATTTTAGTGAGTAAAATTATTTTATCATCATCAATATTTTTTATAGTAAAAATAAATTCTAAGGCATTCCCTAGGTTTACTTCTTTACTAAAAATACATCTTTCACTAACAATTTGAAAAATTAAATTATCTGAAGTTTTACTTGAAATTTTATTGAAAAGAATTTTTATAGCATCATTGTGTTTTCCAAAGTAATATTGAACGTTCATGTGTGACATTTGATCACAATCATTTTTTCTTACTAATCCTTTAAAAGCTGAAAAAATGTCTTTTTCAATTACTGGTTTATTTTTTGAAATACTATCTAAATTTATATCATTTACTATTACTTTTTTAACTACCATTAATTGATCTTTTGAACCATTGTTTAAGTTGGTGAGATGCAATTTATGAATAATTTGAATATCATCTTTTTGTTGTATTAAATCTGTTAAAATGTAAATAGTTTGAAACTCTTGATAACTAAAAACTAGATTATCTATTTCTAATTTCTCATCAAAATTGGAATCTATTTTCTTATTTAATAATGAAGAAGTAAAACCTGTCGCCTCTTCAAAAAATTTATACATAGAAGATACTTTAAGTTGGTTGCTCTCGTCCAAATCGAACTTTTTGATAAGCCCCTTAAAAGTTTCTAAATTATTTATATGCATAGAATTATTAATATTAGGAATAATCCTAATTTTTATCCCTCAACTCTAATTTTGCAACGCTCATATTATGAACCTCGTCTGGACCATCTGCCAACCTTAAAGCCCGAGCATAACCGTAAGCATAAGATAATGGGAAATCTGATGTTACACCACCGCCTCCGTGAATCTGTATTGCTCTGTCAATCACTCTAGTAGCCATATTAGGTGCTACAACTTTAATCATTGAAATTTCTTTTCTTGCAATTTTATTTCCAACTGTATCCATCAAATGAGCGGTCTTTAATACTAACAATCTAGCTTGTTCAATCTCAGCTCTACTTTCTGCTATTGCCTCCATAACAACACCCTGTTGGGCAATAGGTTTACCAAAAGCAACTCTAGACTTTGCTCGTGAAATCATTAATTCTAATGCTCTCTCAGCTTGACCAATTAATCTCATACAATGATGAATCCTACCTGGTCCCAGACGACCTTGAGCTATTTCAAACCCTCTTCCTTCACCTAGAAGAATATTAGAGGCTGGAACTTTTACGTCTTTAAACTCTACCTCAGCATGTCCATGTGGTGCATGATCATAACCAAATACTGGCAAATGCCTTAAAACTTTAACACCAGGGGTATTAAAAGGAACAAGTATCATGGACTGCTGTTTATACTTATCTGCACTAGGATCTGTTTTACCCATAAAAATCATAATCTTACACCTCGGATCCATTGCACCTGAGGTCCACCACTTCTTGGCATTAATTACATAGTGATCTCCATTCTTGATAATGCTAGCTTGAATATTAGAAGCATCTGAAGACGCTACATCTGGCTCTGTCATCGCGAAAGAAGATCTAATTTCTCCACTTAATAAAGGAGTTAGCCAATCTTTTTTCTGTTCTTCAGTACCATATCTTACCAAAACCTCCATATTTCCCGTATCTGGAGCAGAGCAATTGAAAACCTCAGCACCTATCGGGGATCTTCCCATTATTTCACAAAGAGGCGCATATTCAGTATTAGTTAGACCTGCACCTAAATTACTTTCAGGAAGAAATAAGTTCCACAAACCCTCAGATTTTGCTTTTGCTTTTAATGTTTCCATTATTTCTGGTATGCACCATCTTCCACCCTTCTCAACTTCATTTTTATAAACATCTTCGTTTTCATAGACGTTTTCGTTCATAAAATTTGTAACTTTTTCTTGAAGATCTTTTACTTTTTGAGAATATTCGAAGTCCATTTTTTCCTCTAAGTTAAATTAAATACATTATTTGCCCTATTTATAAGAGCATCGATTCTAGTTCCAAAATTTGCAAACCTTTTATCTTTTGTTTGTCCTTTTTGAAATCTGAAAAATATTTGTTGTAATATAACAGCTAACTTAAATGCACCGAAAGCATAATACCAGCTAATATTTTGTAAATTAAAACCAGTTTTTTGTGAGTAATAATCTATCATTTCACTTCTAGTTGGATAATAGATTTTATCTGTTGGCATTGAAGTAATATTTTTACATTCTTCATCGTCATTTTCATCAATCCAATAATTTAGCATATGTCCTACATCCATAAGAGGGTCACCTCTAGTGCACATATCCCAATCAAACACCGCAACAGGTCTAATTTCTTCAGAGTTACTCCACATAATATTATCTAATTTAAAATCATTGTGTAAAATAGTAGTCGCTTGTGGCTCAGGTAAATTTGATCTCAAATAGTTTATTAATTTGTGAAACTTAAGTTTAAGAATTTTGTTGTCAGTTGATTTTTTCCATCTAACTTCCCATCCATCAAGTTGTCTTTTTACAAACCCTTCAGGTCTTCCTAAATTTCCTAAACCCACGAGCTCTGGGTTAATTTTATGAAGATCTGCCAAAACATCAATAATGCGAAAGCTCAATTTTCTTACATTATCCTTAGTTTGTTTTATAAAAGGTTCCATTTTCTTTCTAATGACAAAGCCATTTCTTCTTTCAATAATGTGAAAAGTCGAGCCAATTACGCTTTCGTCACCGCAAAAATATAAACTTTTTGGTGCTAAAGAGAACATAGTATTGATTTTTGATTGAACAGTATGCTCTCTAAACATGTCATGTGACGAAGGCGCTATAGGGCCTAAAGGTGGTCTTCTAAGTACATATTCTATCTCATCTACTTTTAAAAGATAGGTTAGATTTGCATGCCCCCCTGAAAATTGAAGGGTTTCAATATTTTTAAATTGCATATTTAAAGTATCTTTTAAATATGAACTCAAGTTATTTAAATTAAGTTGCTCATCTTGTCTAATTTCAATTAATTCTTGGTCAATTAAATTCATATCAAGTTAATATCAATATTCTAAATTATTTTAAATTAAAATTATTTTGGTTATATTTTATAACTACTTATTATGTTAAATAGAAGTACAATAAGTAAATTATTATATAATTAAACTCAAGGAAAAGTATGAAAAATTTATTTGATTTAAATGGAAAAACAGCGCTTGTTACAGGAGGGTCAAGAGGCATAGGGGCTATGATTGCTGAAGGGTTTGTTAGGAACAACGTTAAAACATATATAACATCTAGAAAAGCAGAAGCTTGCGACATTAAAGCGAAACAACTTTCAGAATTTGGGGAATGTATTTCGGTCCCTGCTGACTTAACTGATATGAATGAAATAGATAAATTAGTCTCTCGAATAAAAGACAAAGAAGAAAAACTTGATATTCTTGTAAATAATGCAGGTGCTGCGTGGGGTGCATCTTTTGATGATTTTCCTGAAAATGGTTGGGATAAAGTAATGGATACAAATGTAAAATCAGTGTTTTTCTTAACTCAAAAATTTGCTGATATTTTAGAAAAATCCGCTAGTAATACTGATCCATCAAGAATAATAAATGTAGGTTCGATAGATGGAACAGGCATCCCAAGAGCAGAGACATATTCCTACCCTGCTTCAAAAGCTGCTGTTCATCAACTTACTAGAGTTCTAGCAAATAGGTTAGCTAAAAGAAATATTAATGTTAATGCAATAGCCCCTGGTCCTTTTCAAAGTAATATGATGGCCCATACGCTGCGGGAGCATGGAGAAGAGATTAAGTCATCTGTACCAAGAGGTAGGATTGGTATCCCAGAAGATATGGCAGGAGTTTCAATTTTTTTGTCTTCGAAAGCCAGCTCTTATATTACCGGATCTATAA
>QBYJ01000028.1 GCA_003282885.1 SAR116 cluster bacterium AG-325-F22 | reverse complement strand
CGAACAGCAAAAATAAAAGCATCAACCTTACCAGTTCTTTCGCCTGAAAATGTTAAATCAATAAGGCTTAGTTACTATGAATATATAAGTAAGAGATCTGAACTATATCCTGATGCATCTCCTGTTTGTCTTATTGAAGATTTAGACTGGCCTAATCCAATAGGATCATTTTGGGGTGAAGTAAATGTTTCTCTTCATAAAGGGCTGGGTGTAGCTGGAACAATTACAAGCGGTTTACTAAGAGATTTGGATGCAATAGACAAAAACTACCAAGTTCTTGCTAACGGAATTGGGCCTAGTCATGCTCATGTACATGTTCTTGAATATGGTTCATCTATAAATGTTCATGGTCTAAATATAAGCGATGGCGAAATAATTCATGCAGATCAACATGGGGCTGTGATAATTCCGGATGAAGCTATATCAATGATAAAAAATGGAATTAATCATATGACAAAAAAAGAAAAGCATTTGATAGATGCCGCAAAAAAAGACGATTTTAATATTAATAAACTCAGAGAAGCATGGGAAAAAGCTGCTAATGAGAAATGGGAAGGATAAGATATGTTTGAGATAGACACAAAAGCCAGAAGACTTTCTCAATCGGAAAAAAACCAATATTTGAATGAAGGTTTCGTTACGGGATTACCCGTTTTTTCTGAGAGTGCAGTGAAGGATCTTCACAATTGGTATGATGAATTAAGTTCAAAGTTACCTAACCATATTGATATAAATAAAACCAATATGTGGCATAAAGCTAGTAAAAAATTTTATGATCTCTGTAGAACATCAACCATACTAGATTATGTTGAAGATCTTTTAGGACCAAATTTTGTCCAATGGGGTGGACAATTTTTTAGTAAAGAACCAAAAGACGGATCTGTTGTTCCATGGCATCAAGATGCACAATACTGGCCTCTTAATCCATCTAATGCAGTAACAGTTTGGCTTGCAGTATTTGACACAGACGAAGAAAACGCTGCCATGAAAGTGGTTTCAGGAAGTCATAAAGTAGGAAGATTTGTTCATAAAAAAAATGAGGCAAAGAATCTAGTATTAGATCAAGAAGTCTCGTTTGATCAATTAGATCAATCAAAAATTGTATCTCTAAATTTAAAAGCAGGTCAAATATCTCTTCATAATGATGCATTACTCCATGGTTCAGAGGCAAACAATTCAAATAGAAGAAGATGTGGAGTTACAATGAGATTTTCTCCTACAAATGTTAAAGGAGATTTAAAAGCTTGGCCTTTTTTTGAGACGCAACTTGCAAGAGGTATTGACGAATATAAGTTAAACCCTACAGCTCAGATACCTAGAGGTGAGGCGACTCCATTAAAAATGTTTTCATTTTCTCATGAATTTGAAAATCAATGGTAAATCATACACATTCTAACATTTCAATATCTTGACCACTCTTTAATCTTTTAAGACCAATTGACTTGACTTTAATTTCATTTCTTGCAGTCATCCAAGCATCACTAGAAATTAGAATTTGATTTGCATCTGACATGTCACAAATATTAAAAGCTACATTCACTGTCTTGCCAAGTATATCAAATTGTACAGTTTTGGTTCCAACTGTTCCTGCAACTAGAGAGCCTGAGTGAACACCTAGGTGTAAATCCCAAGGCATTGATGCTGAATTGGCAATTTCCCTTAACTTATAAGAACAATCAACACATGATTTCACCGGTGAAATTGTATGCAATGAAAGTCCAGCAACTGCTACTATAGCATCCCCAACAGTCTTAATTTTTTCTAATCCAAATTCTTGAAAAGCATTTTCAAAACTCTCAACAAGACTTTGCAAAGTCTCCACAACTAATTCAGGATTATTTTTCTCACAAAAAGATGTAAATCCAACTAAGTCACAAATTAGAATTGCAACATCATCATATCTTCTTGACCTTACTTTTCCTGATGATTGCAATTCATTAGCAACAGATGTTGGCATGACTGTTTTTAATATTTGCTGAGAGCGTTTTTTGTCTGTTTCAACTCTGTCTAAATAATTTTCTTCTGTATCTCGTAATCTTTTTTTCTCTAAACTAGCTCCTACTCTGGCCTTCAATAACGTCCCATTAAAGGGTTTAGTAATAAAATCATCAGCGCCATTAATTATACATTCTGCTGCAGTTTCAACTTCATCTGATGCAGTGACCATTATTACAGGTATTGACCTTTGTAATGGATCACCTTTTAAGTATTTAAGAACTTCAAGTCCACTCATGTCTGGCATCATTAGATCTAAAAGGATTAAATCAAACTTATTTTCAGTCGCCATTTGGAGTGCAGTTTTACCTCCTTCTGCAGTAAATATATTTTTATAACCGTCTTTTTTTAATCTTCTTTCAAGTGTATATCTATTATCTTCAATATCATCAACAATCAGAATGTTTGCTTCTTCTTTATTAATCATCTCAATTTCCTAATTGCTTAGAAATTTTTGATAATAATCTATCAATATCTACAGGTTTAGTATCATAATCATTACACCCACTTTCCAGTGCTCTTTTTTTGTGTTCTTCCATCGCGTGAGCTGACAAAGCTATAATTGGAATAGATTTTAGTTGATCATTGCCTTTTATATGCTTAGTGGCAGTCCACCCATCCATTTTAGGTAAACTTAAATCCATTAAGATTAAATCTGGTTTTTCAGTGGACGCCATTTCAACTCCTTGCTCACCATCTACAGCAATAACAATTTCAAAACCCTTTCTCTTTAGGCGTCTTGTCAACATGTAAACATTGTCTTCATTATCTTCTACATACAAAATTTTAGTCATTTTTTATCTCCATTATCTGTAGAAGCTTTTATAACGTTGCCAACTTCGTTAACAATTGATGATAATGTATCATCACTTTTTTCAAGAATTTTTTGCGTTTCGCCTGACAAAAATTTTCTTTCATCATCACTTAAGTCAGCCCCTGTTAAAACCAAAATTGGTATTGAACTTAATTTAGTTTCTCTAATTAACTTTAAAAATTCAAAACCATTCATCACAGGCATCATTAAATCTAATAAGATTAAATCTGGCTTTATCTCTTCTTTTTCTAAAAGTGACATTCCAACCTGACCATTCTCAGCTTCAATGATTTTAACATTTTGTTTTTCTAAAATTTCTCTTATCGTAAATCTTAAGCTATCATCATCTTCAATAAGACAAATTTTTAAATTTTCTCTATCCCCAATTAGGTTTCTAATTGATTTCATCAAGTATTCTTTTTGAACAGGTTTAGATAAAAAATCTGCCGCTCCTAGAGAAAATCCTTTATTTTTTTCGTCTAAAATTGATGCCATAATTACTGGTATGTTTGATACTTTAGGATCAGCCTTTAAAGTTCTTAATACTGACCAGCCATCCATCTCTGGCATGAGAATATCGAGTGTTATTACGTCTGGATTAAGGTCTCTTGCTAAACGAATACCCTCTTTCCCATTAGGTGCAATTACTACTTTGTAGCCTTCTTTCAGCAATTGTCTTTTCATTAACTCACTTACTGTTGGATCATCATCTATAATTAAAACAGTTTTTCCTGAACTATTTTCTAGTGAAACAACGTTTTCAATGAGTGAACCTGTTTTCTGGTTTAAATTTTTAACTGAATCTGACGCTGCAATAAAATCGGCAAGAAAGGTAGCAGTAAAAGTTGTACCTTTTCCTAATTCACTATTAACAATAACATCTCCACCCATCAAAATTGCTAATTGTTTTGAAATAGTGAGCCCTAATCCAGTACCACCATATTTTCTTGTGGTTGAACTATCAGCTTGAACAAATGAGTTAAATAATCTAGCCATTTGTTCCCCAGACATTCCAATACCTGTATCACTGACATCAATTGAAATTAAATCACCACCAGATTGCTTAATTCTATTAACTCCAACTGTTATTTTTCCTTTTTCTGTGAATTTACAAGCATTAGAAATTAAGTTTAAAACTACTTGTTTTACTCTAGTTTGGTCTGCCGTAACAAAATCTATATCTGTTTTATAATCTATTACCAATTCATTATCATTTTTTTGGGCAAGTGGTGATGATGTTTTCATAACATCATCTAATATTTGATTTAACTCAAATGTTTCATTGAATAATTCAACCCTACCCGCTTCAATTTTTGATAAATCTAAAACATCATTAATAAGAGTCAAAAGATGTTTTCCTGCATTGAAAACTCTGTCTAATGGTTCTTCAAAATCATCTAGGCCGTCATCTGCAGCATCTTCTTTTAACATTTCTGTTAAACCAATTATTGCATTTAAAGGTGTTCTTAGTTCATGACTCATATTTGCTAAAAATTGACTTTTAGTTTGATTTGCAGCATTGGCTTTTTCTCTAGCAACATCTAACTCACTTATTGTTTTATTAAGCTCTTCCTCACGTTTTTTTAATTGGGTAATATTTGAAAAAATTGAAAATACACCACCGTCATTAAGGCGATTGAAAGTTGCTGACCAATAGGTTCCATTATAAAATTCGGGTGCCTCAACCGTAATTTGACCTTTCATATTTTTTCTAGTCTCTACAGCATTTTTATAATATTTTTTTTCATCTTCAGTATTATTGAATTTTAAAAACTTATTTTGCTGTTGTTGCTTAACATAGTCTTTATAAATAATACCCTCATCAAATATCATTCCTGCACCTTCTTGAATTTCTTTTGCAAACTTATTAGCAAATAATAGTTTATCATTTGCATCCCACATAGTAATTCCATGTGGCATGCTATTTAATGCATCAGACATCTTTTTTTCAGTTTCAATTAATTGTTCTTGAGCTTTTTTTACTTGCTCTTCTTTTTCCTTCATTTCAGTAATTTCTGAATAAACTTGAAGAAAACCTCCATCATTAAGCTTAGTATCCGTAGCAATCCATATAGTTCCGTCACTAAATGCCATCTCATAACTACTTTTCTCTGAAATTTTTTCTTGACTTATTCTCTGTCTAAAATAGTCAGCGTTGGAATAACCATCTGGAACTTTAAGAAACCCTTTCTTATCAATATTTTCAAGCATGATTTTTCTATCTACGCCAGGTTTTAAATCAAAATCAAGATTTTTTTGAATACTCCTAGCAACTTTATTTCCCATTATTAATTTATGATCACTGTCCCATAAAAGAATTGCATTTGGGGTCACCTCAATTGCATCATTTAACTGTTTTAGTGATTTTTCTCTTTGTTTTAAGTCAGTAATATTTGATAGAATTGAAAAAATTCCACCATCGGGTAGACGAGTTGAGGTTGATTGCCAGATTGAGTTATCATAAAAAGGCGGAGTCTCAAAAGTTACAACACCTTTTAGTTTCTTTCTATTTTCAAACCCATTTTTGTAATATTCATCTTTTTCTGTTTTATTGGAAAACTTGTGAAAGTTTTTTCTTTTTTGATAATTTATATAATCCTTATAATCTGTACCAGGTTTAATAAATACTCCGCCATTTTCAAGAACTTTGTTTCCATAATCATTAATCATTTTTAATTTATCATTTTTATCCCACATTACTATACCATGCGGCATGCTATTCAAGGCATTAGATATTTGTTCTTCCGCTTCTTTTACTTTTTGTTGACTTTCTTTTACTTCTCTCTCCTTTTTTCTTATTTCAGAAATATCTGTCCAAATTTGAAGTGTTCCACCGTCATTCAACCTAGTAAATGAACCTAAAATATCAAATTCTTCTTTATCAACTAGCATCCTAGTTTCGACAATTTCTCTACCTTTAAGATTTATAATTTTTTCTTTTCTTTTTTCGACCCATTGTTTTGCACTTAGACCTTCACTATCAAGGATTGAACCGGACTTTAATCCTGCCTCTAACATATCAAATCTAGAAATGCCCGGTTTAAGATCTACTCCCATTTTTTTCTGAATATCTCTAGCTCGACGATTAGCCATAATTAACTTATTTTCTTTATCCCATAGCATTAACATGTTTGGAATTATTTCAATCGCATCACTTAAAATTTTAAGAGATTTTTCCCCTTCCTTTATTTCAGTAATATCTGACCACAAAGATATAGTACTTCCGTCTTCCAATCTTGAATCAGTAAATAATAAAGTTTGTCCATTTGAAAAACTGGTTTCTCTCGATCTTATGCCCTTGAATGACCTCCATTCGCGTTTAATATTTTCAAAATGATCTTCCTTTTTTGTTTTTTTAGGAGTTTTAACATGTCCCTCTAAAATCATATGCTCTCTTAAATCATTTCTAGACTTACCTATCTTTAAATCAAATCCAAAATCTTTTAAAAAATTTACTGCCGATTTATTATGTGCAATTAAATTATCCTTTGAGTCCCAAAACATAAGACCATTCGGTAGGATTTCAATTCCATCATTTAGTCTAACAAGTTCTTTTTCTCTTTCTTTTATTTCAGATATGTCAGTGAAAACACTTAGCATTGATCCATCTTCTAATCTTGTTTCATTACTAAAAAATGTAGTTCCATCAGTTAATTGAGTTTCTCGTTTTCGGTTTCCAGTTAATTCTTTTCTAAAATTAGATCTTTCTTTAGTAAAATTCTCTATAGTTTTATTCGGAGGAATTACATAAACACCTTTTTTTAATTGATGCTTAAACATATTTTCCCAAGTCATTCCATTTACCAACTCTATATCCCATTTTTTTTGAAATTGCCGGGAACCTTTATTAGACGTAATTAGCTTGTCATCTTTATCCCAAAACAGCATTGGCATTGGAAGATTGTCAAGAGCATCAGCTAATTGTTTATATTGAGCTTCTTTATTTTTAATGTCTGAGATTTCACTGAAAATACTCAAAAGAGATCCATCTTCTAGTCTTTTATCAATCACATACCAGGTTTTGCCATTCTCTAAAAAAACTTCCCTGTAATTTGATTCAACGTTTTTTCTGTATTTTTTTCTTCTTACTATTTCACTTTCTATTGTTTCTCCCTCAGGAATTTTAAATATTGAACTTGAAAGTTGTGCTCTTACCATGTCCTCATATGCTAGTCCCTTAGTAAACTTGCAATTAACTTCCCACTGTTCGTGCAACTCATCTGCTCTTGCATTTGCAAAAATTAATTTATCGTTCTCATCCCAATATTGTATAATTAAAGGTACATTTTCGATTGCATTTGCTAATCTTTTCCTCTCAAGATCCTGTTCAACTATATGAGTTACATTAGTCATTAATGTAAGCATATTTCCTTCAGATGTTGGTGTATCTTTTATTTGAACCCATCTACCTGTAGGGCCTTTAATAACAAACTCTTTAGAAAGACTAGAGTTTTTTGCAAGTTCATAATTTTCTCTTCTTAATTGAATTTCTTCTTCGGTCATCAAGCCTAAATTTACAACTTTTTCTATTCTGTCATAAAAATTCTGCCCAATTTCAAAATCTAATTTTAACTTAATCCATCTTTCTGAAGTTTTTTTATTTCTATATATAACATTATCATTTTTGTCCCAAAGAACAATTGCTGTATCTTCACTATCAAATGCATCAATTAGACTACTAGCTAACTTGATGTTTATATCCATTTATGTACTCCTTAAAATAACTTTCTTACATTTTTTTTTCTACAGATCTTAATCTGTAAGATAAGGCTTTGAGTGAACCCTTAACAAACACGTCAGAACTATTTACTCGTTTATTAAATTCTTCTTTTGTTATAGATATGATTTCACTTTCGACTAAACATCTGGCAGTTGCCATTCTTAATTCATTTTCAATAACACCCATCTCGCCAAAGAGTTCATTTTCTTGAATAATAAAATTAGGATCATTAGTTCGGTTGGTTGGCAGAAAAATCCCTACTGAACCTTTTACAAGCAAGTACATCTTGTCAGGCAATTCTCCAACTTTAAATACACTTTGATGTTGATTAAATTTAATTTTTTCCATTAAAAATCTATAACCTCATTTTCAGATGCAAATTTTATCTTTATATTCGATAAATTATTTTGAATTTGTTTGATTTCATTATCTTCTCTTGTAGGGGAATGATGAGAAATTAAAAACTTTTTAAATTCAATTTCATTAGCTAAGTCAATACCTTGTTCTACACTAGAATGCCCCCATCCTTTTTTATCTGGTAACTCTTTATCTAAAAACATTCCGTCCCAAATTATTGTGTCGGAAAAATTACAAAATTCTATTAATTCCTTTTTCTGATTACTCTCATATTCATTATCTAATAGATAACAAAATTTCTTTTCTTCACTGGTGATACTATATCCTGAACAATTTCCTGGGTGGTTTAGTTCTATTGAACTAATCTCTAAATCTTGAAACATATTTACAACTTTTTCAAATTCTATGAATTCAAATTTGTTAATAATTTCAATAAAATCGACAGGAAAATATGGATCATTAAAATAATTAGTTAGGTTATTATAAGTATCTTTTGAATTAGAATGAGCTGATGTTAAAATAATTTTTTTATTTTTGTCAGAATTATAACTATTAAAAGCTAATCCTTGAATATGATCATGATGAAAATGAGAAATAAATAAAATAGTCTGAAGATCATTAGAAAAGTCAACTTTTGAAAAACCAGATCCACAGTCAAAAATTAATTGATATTTTGAAGTTTTAACTTCAACACACGGGGTATTACCACCAAAACCTAATGTATTTTTACTTGGGTTTGGGATAGATCCTCTAACACCGTGGTTTATTATCATTTGAGACTCATTATCATTAAATTATGATAAAATAATTATTTAACAAGTAAATATATATTTTGTTGGTTTTTAAAAATTGTCTGAAAAAATATCAACTTAAATTTATTAGCCCGTCAACTGCGACAATACCTTCTTTTTTTATTATGACTGGGTTTATCTCAGCTTCTTTAATTTCTTTTACAAAAGCTAATTGTGAAATATTGACTATTGCTGTAGCTAAAACATTAATTTCAGTTTTTGGTAACCCTCTGAAACCATTAAAAATAATAGAACTTTTCACTTCACTTATCATCATCTTTGCTTCTTTGAAATCTACAGGTGCTATTCTTACTGATTTATCATCATAAATTTCTGATAAAACACCACCAGATCCAATAACTACAATAGGTCCAACTATTTCATCAACTCGATAACCTAAAAGAAAGTCCGCTATCCCAGTTTCCATTTTTTGAATAATAAATTGTTTTTTATTAGCTTCTATTTTTAATTTTTTAAAAACTTGAGATAATTTATCATATCTAAATTTTAAATCTTCTTCTGAGGTTATATTCAGTTCTACTCCACTTATGTCAGTTTTATGTTGAATTTCATTTGATAGAATTTTCATAACTAGAGGAAATCCAATCTCCCTTGTCAATGATATAGCTTTTGTTAAGTTAGAAACAACATGAGACTTGACCGTATTAATACCCATGAGATCAAAAACTTTAAGAGCTTCATACTCAGTCAAATTCTTAGTGTTAACACTTTTCAAAATATTTTTAGTATTTAAAACCTTTAAATGATCAAGATTATCATCAACAGTTTCAGGTTCTTTATAGTTTACATAGGCTTTAATGCCTTCTGCACAAGATTCTGGAGTCCTGAAACTTGCTATACCATTTTTATTTAGTAATTCAAGAGCTCCTGGAGCGTCTGGTGCTATATATACAGCAATAGGTTTAGAATTATTTGCCCATTTTAATAATGGATCAATAGCTTGATCTGGTCTGAACTTGGCAGATGATCCAACTACCATAATTACTAAATCACAGTTATCGTTATTCATGAATTCTTGGATAACGTCATTAACAACCTCAGGTTTTGTCCCTGCAATTGTCAAGTCAACTAACTTATTATTATCATAAGGAATGTTATTTTTTTTCATTACTTTTGATATTGAGGGACCTGGGTCAATTACTTCAATATTTGCGTCTGACAAACTTTCTACTACCATGGCACCACCCCCACCCGTAGTTGTAGCAATTCCAACTCTTTTGCCTTTCGCAATTACTTTATTTTTAAATAAATTTGGTACTTCTATTAAGGTTTCAAACATATGAACTCTGGTTATGCCGTTAAATTTAATAAATGCATTAAAAGCTTCATCAGAACCAGCAATTGCACCAGTATGAGATTTTGCAAACTCTTTACCTAAGTCAGATTTACCTAGTTTGTAAGTTATGACTGCTTTTCCCGAATAGTAAGCTAGACGTGCCATTTCAGCAATTTCGTTACTTTTACGCAAAGTTTCTAAAAATAAAATTATTGTATCAGTATTAGCGTCATCGACTAACATTTTACCAATTTCACCAACAGACAGATCAATTTCATTACCAACTGAAATTAATTTAGAAAAACCAATACCACGAGAGGAACCGTGAGCTAAAAGCGCACCTATCAAACTGCCACTCTGGGATATTACACCTAAACCACCCTTTTTAAGATTTGGTAATTCGAGCATAGCATTGGCACTTAAAATGACTGAATCTGAAATATTTATTATCCCAATACTATTTGGACCTAAAATTCTTAAATTTCCTTTTTGGGCAATATCTAAAATTTTATTTTCTAAGTTTGCTCCTTCGAAACCAGTTTCGCTAAAACCTCCGGATAAAATAGTTGCACATTTTACTCCTATTGAAATAGCATCATTAATCGAAGCAATGATTTTATTTTCATCAACTGCAATAAAAATATGATCAACTTTTTCTTCAATTTTCTTTAAATTTGAATAACATTTTAAGCCAAAAATATTATCTCTATTTGGGTTAACTGGAAATATTTTACCCTTGTAACCGTGAGCAACTAAAAACCTTTGTATTCTCGATCCAGTTTTTTTTGGATCTGCAGATGCTCCTATTATGGCAATAGATTTAGGTTTCAAAAAAGGTTGAGTTAAATGAGTATCCATCATTATTAAATTTATTTATTTGGTCTTTGAGAAAATCTCCGTTCAAATATATCTTCAGCTATTCTATTCTTCATCATTTCAGTTGATCCCCCCGCAATTTGCCATCCTCTAGATTTTCTAAAACAATATTCAACAAGCGACTCTTGTGAATAACCAGTTCCTCCCATTACTTGCATTGCTTCATTACAAATATCAAACCCTGCTTTATTACAAAATGCTTTTGCAATTGATGTTTCTTTAGATGATGGAAAGCCAGTGTCAGCATTAATTGCAGCTCTATATAACAATAACCTTCCAGCTTCTATTTTGATTTTCATATCTGAAAACTTCCATTGAATACCTTGGAATTCGCATATTTTTCTTCCAAATTGTTCTCTTGTAATAGCGTATTCTCTAGCGACATTATAAGCAAACTCACCTACAGCTAATGATCTTGCTGTATTTCCTATTCTCTCAGCATTAAAGCCCGCAATCTGTTTTTTAAAACCGCCAGGTCCCAATAGTACATTTTCTTTGGGAACATAAACATTGTCAAAGTAAAGAGCACACCATTCTTCCCCATTTGTATATTTTGAAGATTTACCTTTTGAAAAACCTTCCATTGAAGTGTCCATGAGCACAGATCCTATTCCATTTACTCCTTCATGATATCTAACATATATTAAGAAAATATCAGCATCCGGTGAATTACTTGTAAAAACTTTGCTTCCCGAAACTCTAAATCCATCTCCATCCTCGATAGCTTTTGTTGTTAGATCCGTTACAGCTGATCCAGCATTTGGCTCAGTCATTCCTAAACCAATAACTATTTCTCCATTTAATAATTGGCTTAGATATTTTTCTTTTTGAAATTCTGTTGCGTACTCAGCAAAAGTTCTAATAGGACCAAAACTTCCTGACTGAATTACATCTGCACTTCTTGGACAGACTAGTGCTACTTGTTCGATAGCAAGAACTGCATCCATTAATTTACCGCCTTGACCCCCATCTTTCTCATGAAGTGTTATTCCCATCAAACCATTTTTTGCAAATAATTTTGCTACATCTTTCGGAAACAACGGATCATGAGCTCTTTGAAGGCTATCTTTGCTTAAATGTCTTTCTGCAAGACTTCTTACTGAGTTTTGAAAGGTTATTTGTTCTTCTGATAAATTAAAATCCATTAGTCTTCCTATTTTTTTACTTGAGAGATTTTACTTTTTATCAAAAAAAAACTTTATTTCTCAAGAAAGATACGCATTTCCTCTTTAAATAAGTTCCACCCTTCTTCTGTTTCTAATAAAATATGATTCTTACTTTTAATGGGAACAAATTTACTATTTTCAATATTAGCCGCAAGAAATTTACCTTCTGAAATTGGAACCCTTGCGTCATCAGTACAATGAAAGATAATAGTAGGAACTGTTAATTTAGATAATATTTTAGTTACATTTATATGATCATTTGCATTTGTAATTTTTGCTGCATTTTTTGCAGATGTTGTAATTTTCATTATTTTATTAAATGAGTCCATTTGTTCTTTAGAACCCTCCGGAATCATGGATGTAGTAAAAAATTGTCTAAAAGCGGGATTTTCATCTTCCCAACCACTTAAAATCATTGTCTGTTCCATTTTGCTTTTTGATTCATATTTAGGGTCATTTCTTTGTCCTTTTCCCCTCGCAAAACCTCCAAACAAAATTAGATGTGAAACTTTATCTGGATTTTTAATAGCGTAAGCTATAGAGACTGCACATCCTTGTGAAACACCTAAAATTGGAAATTTTTCAATTTTCGAATTATTAACTACTGCTTCCATATCATCAACAAAGCTATCGAAAGATATTTCTGATGGATCTAGTTCAGAAGAACCATTCCCCCTTTGATCAAACCTGACTAAAGTATGTTTTTCTGCCAAAAATCTATACATATGTTTCCAAATTGGACTTCGCCAATCATGTTCAAGGCTACTCATAAAATTAGGAGCTTTTAACAAAGGAGGCCCATTCCCAACTTTGGCATATGCAATAATTGTATTATCTTTCGAACTACAATATCTAATTTCTTGATCACTCTCTGTTAAGATATCTGAGTTAGAAGAGAGATTTTTTTTATTGCCATTAACTAAAATTTTATAAACTTCTATTTTTTGGCTAATATTTTTTAAGTACTGATCACCTATGTACTCAATTTCATCTATTTCTAAATTTTTTATATTTTTAAAAATATCATGCGTTATCGATATTCCACCTGGGTCTGCAATTGACTCTAGTCTACTAGCAATATTTACACTGTTGCCAAAAATATCGTCTTCATCAATTACAACATCTCCTATGTTAATTCCAAATCTATACCATATCCTTTCGTCATTATTAAACATACTTTCTAATTCGTTAATTTTACTTTGTATTATTAAACTACTTTCAACAGCGCTCACTGAGCTTTCAAACGTCGCTAAAAAACCGTCACCAGTTGTTTTGATGATCCTACCTGTATATTTGTCAACAGTCGGTTTAATTATTTCTATGAAGTGTTTCTTTTGACGTTTTAAAATTTCGATTTCATTACTCTCTACTAATCGAGAAAAGCCAACCATATCAGCAGCAACTATAGCTAGTAATTTTCTTTCCATACTAGTACCTACTTAATAAAAACACTTAATTTTTTTATTTAACTATCATTATCTATTACAATAATATTAGCAAAATTTAATAAGTAATGTTAATATGTATATGCCAGGGGAGCAAGATTATCTTGCTGAGAATTAAACCCTTATAACCTGATCTGATTAAAACCAGCGGAGGGAGAAGCATAAAAAGAATTCCAAAAATCTAAGCAATTAATACCTTAAAAATACAATTTCAGGTTTCTAGAAAAGTATTTGATATATCATAAAATTAAATGAGTTATGAAAAAATCTTTCAACCAAAGGATAAATAATGAGTAAAGAAATATCTATTAAAACAGCTAATTTACTTAAAGATATTAGAAAAAAAGCACCATTAATATGGAATTTTTCAAATTTTGTTTCTATGGATATAGCTGCAAATGCTTTATTAGCCATTGGAGCATCACCAGCTATGGCTCATGCAAAAGAAGAAGCAAATGATTTTAGTCAAATTTGTAAAGCAATTAACGGCGCATTGACAATTAATATTGGTACCTTTGATCCGTATTGGCAGGAATGTGCACTAGAGGCATCAAGTTTGGCGAATAAAAATAGTGTTCCCTGGGTTCTAGATCCTGTAGGTGCGGGAGCAAGCAGTTTCAGAAACAAGAATGTAGAAGAATTAATGAAATTTAAACCAACTGTTCTTAGAGGAAATGGTTCGGAAATAATGGCTGTTTCTGGTATAGCTGGAGAAGGAAAAGGAGTAGATTCAACCTCTTCATCTAATGAAGCTCTTGACGCAGCAAAATCCATAGCAAATGAAAATAAAATTATAGTGGCTGTAACTGGTAAAACTGATTATGTTACAGATGGTAAAACAACATATGCTATAATAGGTGGTCATGAAATAATGACTAAAGTGACTGCTACTGGATGTGCTCTTTCATGTTTGATAGGAGCAGCCATTGCAGTTGGCAAAGATAAACTTCTTTCAACAGCTTCTATTATTTCGATTTATGGACTAGCAGGTGAAATGGCTGCCAAGGTTGCAAAAGGACCAGGTAGTTTGAGGATGCATTTGTTAGATAATTTGGCTAATTTATCAGAAAGTCAAGTTTTAGAAAACGCTAATATTAAAAATGTCTGATTTTAGTACCTATTTTGTAGCAGGACCTGAAAATATTTTATCAAACCACCAAATAGGTAATGAAAATAAAGAACAGTCCTTAGTCAGAATAGTTAAAGAACTAGGAATGAATGGACTTAATGTTTTTCAATTAAGAGCTAAAAATCTAGATGATGATAAAATTATTACATTATTGAAGAATCTTAAATACGCTTTAAATGATACGAATACAAAGCTTTGTATTAACGATAATGTAAATGTTGCATCTGAAGTCGGCGATTTAATTGATATTCTCCATCTCGGACAATCAGATATGCACCCAGATAAAGCTAAAAGTATTATTGATCATAAAATTGAAATAGGATTATCAATTACAAATGAACATCAAATAAATGATATTCCAGATTGTGTAAAATATATTGGTGTAGGACCCATATACAAAACAAACTCTAAAAAAGATGCATCTAAACCACTAGGAGAAAATGGTCTAAAGAATATAATTTTGAAGACTAATATCCCAGTAGTTGCTATAGGGGGTATCGCAACTTCTAAAGTTAGTAAATTATTTGATTTAGGAGTGTCTGGAGTAGCTGTTATTTCGAATATATTAAATAACGAAAATCATTTACAAAATTTCCTTTTACTAAAAAACGAAATATTTAAGGATTAGACTTTTGAATATTATAATTACAGGTGGTACTAGTGGTCTTGGCTATAGAACAGCTTATATCTTGGCTCATGAAAGTAAAAATAAAATTATATTAATAGGTAGTAATAATTATAAAGGTCAGCAAGCTGTTGAAAGATTAATCTACGAAACTGAAAATAAAAATCTTAGATTTATAAAAGCTGACCTCTCATCCATTAACGAAATTAGATTACTAGCAAAAGATTTAAACAAAGAAAAAATTGATATTTTAATTAATAATGCAGGCGCACTATTTTACTCAAGAAATGAAAGTATAGACCAAATAGAAAAAACTTTTGCTCTTAATCATTTATCATATTTTGCTCTGACTAACTTATTATTAAAACATAAAGTTATAAAAAAAGGTGGTAAAATAATCAATGTAGCAAGTGGAGCTCATAGAGGAACAGACATAGACTTCAATGATCTAGAAATGTCGAACAACTATAACGGTTGGAAATGTTATAAAAAATCAAAACTCTGCAATATTCTTTTTACAAAAAAATTAAGTGAGTTGACTTCTATTAATAATATTACGGTTAATTGTCTTCATCCAGGGTTTGTCAAAACTGAATTTGGTAAAAATAATAAGGGTTTTGTTAGTTTAGCAATTAAATTTTTGATGAATGTTTTTGCTATAACAGTTGAAGAAGGGGCAAAAACAATTATTCATTTGGCTAATAGTGATGATGTAAAGGACATAACTGGTAAATACTTTTATAAAAGCAAAATTAAACAACCCTCTCAATATGCAGAAAATAAAAGTTCAGCTGATCAATTATGGAATAAGTCTATTGAAATGCTTAAAAACAAAGGTTTGACACTTTAAACAAAATACTGCACAGGTTAGCTTATGAATAATTATAAGCATTCTCTGATCACACCTGTTTTATTAGCGGGTTCACTAATTATTATAATCACTTTTGGAATCAGAGGTAGTTTTGGTGTATTTCAAATCCCAATAGAAAATGAATTTCAGTGGTTAAGAGTTGAATTTTCTTTAGCTATAGCTATTCAAAATCTTGGATGGGGAATTGGTGCTCCAATATTTGGTGCATTAGGCGAAAAATTTGGCGATAAAAAAATGATTGTAGCTGGTGCATTTTGTTACGTTATTGGTCTAGTTCTTTCTACATATGCACAAAATCCATTAACTCATCAATTCTTAGAACTTATTATTGGCTTTGGTATAGCTGGTACTGGCCTTGGTATGATATTGGCAGTAGTAGGAAGGGCTTCAAGCGAAAAAAATAGATCTATGGCTCTAGGAATAGTAACCGCAGCTGGTTCTTTTGGTCAAATGTTTGGAGCTCCAATTGCACAAGCTCTTCTTAATTTCTATAGTTGGCAACAAGTTTTTATTATTTTTGCGTTAACTATAATTTTAGTGATGTCGGTGGTTCCCTTCCTTAAAGACGCACCCATGGTAACAAAAAAAGAAGTAGAGATAAGTCTAACAAAAGTATTAAGTAATGCATTTAAAGATCCAACTTTCTCAATGATATTTTTTGGATTTTTTGCATGTGGATATCAACTAGCTTTTTTAACAGCGCATTTTCCTGCAATGGTTACTGAAATGTGTAGTGCAATAACTCCTTCTAGTGCATTACATTTTATAGGCGTGTCAACAACATCGAGTTTAGGAGCATTGGCTATAGGTTTGATAGCATTCAGCAATATTTTTGGAACTATATATGCTGGCTGGCTAGGTAAGAAATTTCCAAAAAAGTATTTATTAGCAGGCGTATACGCTCTACGAGCATTAATTGGTTTAATTTTTATATTACTTCCAATTACACCTGTAACAGTAATATTATTCTCACTTTTCATGGGATCATTGTGGTTGGCAACAGTTCCATTAACAAGTGGTTTGATAGCACATATTTATGGATTACGCTATATGGGAACACTCTATGGACTTGTATTTTTTTCTCATCAAATAGGCAGTTTTCTTGGTGTTTGGATGGGTGGGAGGCTTTATGACGCTACAGGCGATTATACTCTTGTGTGGTGGATTGGAATTGGAGTATCTGTTTTTTCTACATTAATACATATACCAATAAAAGAACAAAGGCTACAAACAGCCTAAAGTTGAGTA
>QBYJ01000027.1:15000-17629 GCA_003282885.1 SAR116 cluster bacterium AG-325-F22 | reverse complement strand
AGGTTTTGATGCATTAAAAAGATTTGCAACAAACCTAACGGATAATGCGAAAAAAGGTTTACTAGATCCTGTTATAGGAAGAGATGAAGAAATAAGAAGACTTATCCAAGTCTTATCTAGAAGAACAAAAAATAATCCAGTTTTAATTGGCGAGCCTGGTGTTGGAAAAACTGCTGTTGTTGAGGGTTTGGCAATCAGAATTGGAAACGATGATGTTCCTGAAAAACTGAAAGGTAAGGAAATATTTTCTTTGGATTTAGCTAGTATTCTAGCTGGAGCAAAATTTAGAGGTGATTTTGAAGAGAGATTAAAATCTTTATTAGTTGATATAGAAAAACAAAAAAATAAGATTATATTATTTATCGATGAACTTCATTCATTAGTGGGAGCTGGGGGAGTGGATGGCTCAATTGATGCGTCTAATATATTTAAACCTGCCTTAGCAAGAGGAGAGTTACACTGCGTAGGTGCAACTACATTTGATGAATATAGGAAATATATTGAAAAAGACAAAGCTTTAGAAAGGCGTTTCCAACAAGTTTATATTAATGAACCTGATATTGAAAATTCTATCTCAATGATGAGAGGTCTCAAAGAAAGATATGAGTTATTTCATGGAATTACTATTACAGATAAGGCCTTATCTGCTTCAGTGAATTTATCATCAAGATATATTAATGACAGATACTTACCAGACAAAGCTATTGACTTAATTGACGAGGCAGCTAGTCGTAAACGGATTGAAATTGATTCAAAACCAGATTCATTGGATGAGATTGATAGGAGAATCATACAATTGCAAATAGAAAAAAAGGCTTTAAAAAAAGAAAACAACCAACAATCGAACGATAGAATATCAAAGGTGGAGACAGAATTAAAAGAATTAGAAGCAATTTCTCAAAAACAAACACAGAAATGGAAATCAAACAAAAGAATTATAGAAAAAGAGCAAGAATCCAAAATTAAACTTGAGAACTACAGGAACGAATTAGAGATAGAAAAAAGAAATGGCAATTGGGAAAGAGCAGGAGAACTTTCTTATCAGATTATTCCAAATTTAGAAAAAATGATATCAGAATCTAAAGTTTTAGATGATCAGATAAATACAAATGTAACAGAAGATGATGTTGCTGCCGTGGTTTCAAAATGGACGGGTATACCTGTAGAGAAAATGATGGAGTTTGAACGAACAAAATTACTAAATATTGAAATAGAATTAAAAAAATCAATAATTGGTCAGGATTCCATAATTAGCGCAATTTCTAAAACAATTGTTCGCTCTAGAGTTGGGTTAAGTGATGCAACTAGCCCTATAGGTTCATTTTTATTTTTAGGATCAACTGGAGTAGGCAAAACTGAAACTGCCAAAAATTTAGCAGAACTGCTATTTAACGAAAAAGATGCATTGATAAGAATAGATATGTCTGAATATATGGAAAAGCACTCTGTTTCTAGGTTAATTGGAGCTCCTCCTGGTTATATTGGATATGACGAAGGAGGTGTTTTAACTGAAGCAGTCAGACGAAGACCATATAGGGTAATTCTTTTTGATGAAGTAGAAAAAGCTCACGGGGATGTTTTGAATTTACTCTTACAAGTAATGGATGACGGCAGATTAACTGACAGTCATGGTAAAACTGTAGATTTCACAAATACTATTATTATTATGACAAGTAATGTTGGGGCTGAGCATTTCAGTACTAATGTAAATTTTAGTCAAGACAATACAAAAAGAGAACTAATTAAACAAAAGGTTATGGATTCTGTTAAATTAAAATTTACGCCAGAATTTTTAAATAGATTAGATGAAATTTTGTTTTTTTCTAAATTAGGTAAGTCCCATGTAAGCAAAATTGTAGAAATACAACTAAATCATCTTAAAAAACGACTGTTATCAAATAATTTTCTAATTGAATGGGATACAGAAGTTAATGATACAATTGCCCTACTTGGTTACGATCCTGAATATGGTGCAAGGCCAATTAAAAGAAAAATTAGACATGTTATAGAAGATGAAATCAGTCAGCTTATAATAAACGACGCTGTCAAAGAAGGTGATAAGATTTATATTAGTGCTAAAGACAATACAATTAAAGTAAATATTTCTTAGAAAGATTAATTTAGTATAAGATACTTAACACTTGTAACTTTATTTACAGCTATTTTTTTATTTTGAAGTGACTTTTCAAGAGCAATTTTTTGAATAAGAATTTTTTCTATATGTTTCTTATAATCCATGATGATGCTTTTGGGAATATTTTTACCTGTAGGCAATTTTATATTCATTGGATTAACTTGTTTATTATCTCTCAAAACCTCATAGTGCAGATGTGGACCAGTAGATCTGCCACTGTTTCCAACATAACCTATGGTTTTACCTTGAGATACTCTTTTACCAATGTAGATATTTTTATTAAATCCTGATAAATGAGCATAAGCAGTTTTATATGTTCCTGTGTGCCTTATTCTAATATATCTACCGTATGTTCCGTTCCACCCTGCTTTTTCAACAATTCCATCCCCAGCTGCAAAAATCGGTGTTCCTAGAGGTGCTGCAAAATCTAGACCTCTATGCATTTTTGTATACCCTAAAATTGGATGTTTTCTTTTTCCAAATCCACTTGATAAT
>QBYJ01000027.1:0-10000 GCA_003282885.1 SAR116 cluster bacterium AG-325-F22 | reverse complement strand
GATGCGGGGTACCCGCGGTCAGACGGAAAGACCCCGTGCACCTTTACTATAGCTTTGCAGTGGCATCAGGAAGCCGATGTGCAGGATAGGTGGGAGGCTTGGAACTTATAGCGCAAGCTATGAGGGAGCCACCCTTGAGATACCACCCTTCTGCTTTCTGTTGTCTAACCGAGTCCAGTTATCCTGGTCCGGGACCCTGCATGGTGGGTAGTTTGACTGGGGCGGTCGCCTCCTAAATGGTAACGGAGGCGCGCGATGGTAGGCTCAAACCGGTCGGACATCGGTTGTTGAGTGCAATGGCATAAGCCTGCCTGACTGTGAGACTGACAAGTCGAGCAGAGACGAAAGTCGGTCATAGTGATCCGGTGGTTCTGTGTGGAAGGGCCATCGCTCAACGGATAAAAGGTACGCCGGGGATAACAGGCTGATACCCCCCAAGAGTTCACATCGACGGGGGTGTTTGGCACCTCGATGTCGGCTCATCACATCCTGGGGCTGGAGCAGGTCCCAAGGGTTTGGCTGTTCGCCAATTAAAGTGGTACGTGAGCTGGGTTTAGAACGTCGTGAGACAGTTCGGTCCCTATCTGCCGTGGGTGTTCGAATCTTGAGAGGAGCTGTCCCTAGTACGAGAGGACCGGGATGGACGCACCTCTGGTGTACCAGTTGTCGCGCCAGCGGCATCGCTGGGTAGCTATGTGCGGAAAGGATAACTGCTGAAAGCATCTAAGCGGGAAGCCTCCCTCAAAACTAGGATTCGCCGAGAACCGTGGAAGACTACCACGTTGATAGGCTAGGTGTGGAAGCGCAGTAATGTGTGAAGCTAACTAGTACTAATAGTTCGATCGGCTTGATCGTGACCGTCATGAAAGTAGAAACCGGAAGTTTTTATTATTATGATGATTTTGTAAGCAATTATTTGGATCATCTTCTTTTCAAAAAGTGAGGCTAAACGGCCTGGTGATTATAGCGCAGATGTCCCACCCGATCCCATTCCGAACTCGAACGTGAAGCTCTGTTGCGCTGATGGTACTGCATCTTAAGGTGTGGGAGAGTAAGTCGTTGCCAGGCCTTTTAGCCTCATAAATTACAGCTATGACGCGGGGTGGAGCAGTCTGGTAGCTCGTCAGGCTCATAACCTGAAGGTCGTAGGTTCAAATCCTACCCCCGCAACCAACTATATCAATAATATCAATGACTTAGATCACCCTCAAGAACTTCGGTTTTTGGGGTTTTTTGTTGTCATTTTTATTCTTTATACCAACCGTTATGCCAATCGGTCGTCAGGTTTTTGGTCTTTAATTAGAGTCTTATTTTATTTTTTAAATCCGATAAAATCACCTAACTTTCTACCTAGCATTGTTCCATCATCTATATAAATCAAACCTCTTAATGATCCATCAGTATATTCCCTTAATTGAAGATTACCGTGTCCATAGTTGTCATTCCATTTAAACCAGTATCCATGTTGGTTAGTTCCAGTAAATACAATATTACCTTGCTCTATTTTATTATTAAAATTGTAATAGAATTGACCTTGTGAGAGATTTTGGGTAAATGCAAAGTTGACACCAGCCTTTTGATTATGTCTGTTAATAGAGCCTTGATACCTTAAATTCCAATCATTTTGCCAGTTTATATTTGGGGGTGTAAGTAATCTCTTATTTGCAATAATGTTTCTAGATTGTGCAATCTCTTGTTCTTGTAGTTTCTTCTCTCTTTTAATAGCTTTATTCTTTACAACCGCATCTGCAATTACTTCTAAAGTTTTTAAAACTCCACCACCTTTACCATCTGCTAATCTATTTCTTCCTTTTTTACAAAATAGTTCATTGCATTGAAGTATCTTTTCTACATTAGGATTTACAATTCCCTTTTTATAATATTTCATTATTTTACTAGACGCATATCTTACTGCTCTTGCTCTTTGGTCATTCGCTGGATGACTTCTATAAAATGCATATTGTTCAATTCCTTGAGGTCTTTTCTCCCAAATTGTTGCTCCACCCCTAGGGTCAAATCCTGCTAATGCAGTATAGATAATTGCAATTCTATCTGCTTCTTGTTCCATAATATTTGTAAATGAAGTTACATAACCAGTTGAGGGTTTATCTCCAAAAATATCTTTCAATGTTAAAAAAAATTTTTCTTCAATATGTCCTGCTGTATTGTGGGCTAATTCGTGTGCAATTACATATGCAAGTTCATCATCATTTGTTTGATTCATTAAGCCAGTAAATACAACAAAGTAACCACCACCAAATGCAAGTGCTTGAAATTCATTTATGTCTATGACTGCATATTTAACCTTATCTTTATGTTTTCTATAATGACTAGCGTATACTAATCTATCGACAATATTTTTAACTCTCACAAATTGGGGGTTTGTTTTTGAGAGTATTCTTGCATTTTGCTTTTTTGCTTTATTAAGTATGAGATTAAAAGTTTTCTCACCTTGTTTTCTATAATCTTTTTCATTGTGAAATGGTTTATCTAAAGTTCTTAATCCTGTGATACTGTCTTTTTTAGAAATACCATCTGCAATTTGTCCTAAAAATCTATCAGTCTTACCCCAAAATCCAAGTTCATCTTTATTTTCATTTACATTAACAACATTAGAAGAGTGAGAATGAGTAGGTTTAGAAACATCAACAGTTAATGTTTGACCGTATCCCATATCATAGGTTTTTAGTTTTTTACTTGTTTCTGCATTGCAACTTTGCATTAACAGCACGATGATAAATAATAAAATTTTCATATCTATATTCTATTTGTGAATATGGAAGTTCAAATAATCACAATTTCTTTTTATTATTGCAAGCTCAACTTCGCCTAACTTAAGTTAGGGATATTATCAGTTAGTTGTTTTTATCAAAATTCATTTTTGCACTAACTAGCAATAGATAAAAATTCTGCTTCATTTTCAAATAACAACATTAATAATCCATTATAATAATTTTGTTTAATCATATTATATTTTTCGAAAGTGGCTAATAAAGTGATTAATGTTCGTCAGGCTCATAACCTGAAGGTAGTAGGTTCAAATCCCACCCCTACAACCAACTTATTAAGTAAAATCAATAACTTATACTATACTCAAAGACTTCGGTTTTTAGGGTTTTTTGTGTTTTAAGCTTGATAAGGGTTTGGCTGTATCAACCAGTCGTCAGGTTTCGTTAGGCATATTAAATCATAATACCTCAATATAACCTATCATACCTGAAGCTGCATGTTCTAACATATGACAATGAAAAAGCCACTTACCAGGATTATCAGCTAAATATATAAATTTTGATTTTTCGCCTGGTTGTAATCAACCTGATTTTTAACAACTAGAGGACCATACAATCCTTTTGAAATTTGCTTCCACGTCTCGACATGTGCGTGGTACCAAAAAGTTCCTGCATTTTTAACTGGAAATTCATATAAAAAACTTTCACCAGGTTGAATTGGATCTTGTGTTAAATATGGAACACCATCCATTTTATTAATATTTTTTATACCGTGCCAGTGAATGGTAGTTGCTACATGTAAATTGTTAACAAACTCAACTCTAAGGACATCATTTTCCTTAGCCTCAATAATTGGGCCAGGTGTTTGTTTGTTATATAACCACAGATTATCAGAAACACCTTTTTTATCGAATAAATGTGGGGTAATACTGGCCGTTAGTTTATAATTACGAATTAGTTGGTTCGATTGAATTTCATTAGGTAAAGATGTTAAAGCAATTGTTGCTGCTGAAAAATTTAAAAATTCACGTCGAGATAGCATATTTATATCCATTTATATTTAAATTAATGTAAACGTTATTTTGATTTCTCACGATCATTGATTTTGTCATGGATTTTTTTAACTTTGTTTGGCCAAGTACTCTTTATGTAAGATAATACAGAAATAATTTCTTTATCTGAGAGAATATTTTTATAAGCGGGCATATTATTAGCGTATTTTTGACCAATAATATTTTCAATCCCATACTTGGTAATCATGAATAAATATTTATCACTATGATGCCAAGTGTGACCTGTTTCGTCATGTGGAGGAGCTGGCATTAATCCATCTGGCAGTCTTGACATCCAATCTTTTTAACCTTCTAATTTTACACCATGGCATGATGCACAATTTTGAACATATACAGATTTTCCTAATAAAATGGTTACTTTATCGTCAGGATTTAGCGTGACTGTTGCTTCAGCAACTTTGTCCTCAGTCAAGTAGATAGCCATTGCAAACATTAAAATTATGGAAGGAGTAAAGATTAAAAATAAAAATTTAGCTTTAATAAAACTTTTAAAATTTAATGACATGCTTTGCCTAATGCCTTTAATCGCCAATAATTATATGGTAACGGGGTTATGAATCCTGCAATAAGCATAAAAGGAATAACCCACCAAGTTAAAATAGCACCACCAGTAAGCGCAACATCAGTTAAATTCATAGCTAATTCCATAGAAACCATAGAAACTAAAGACATTCCAATTGCTGTTTTAAAAGCTAATTTCATAGACATTTGTTTGGAAAGTATAAAAGTTTCAAGTACAATGGATGTTAATATTCCATTAACAATAGCTAAAGACATGATTAATACAACGGGCCATTCAATTTCCATAAATTGAAAATACGCTATTGTACCAAAATCACCAATACAACATCCAAGTAAACACCACAAAGTGTTTTTAGATGATTGTAACCAAGTATATTGGCAGGACCAGTTTATATGTATAATGTCATTAAATATCATTTGAAAGAATACATAAACCTTCCTCTAAGAGGAAGGTAAATAAAAATATAGAAAAAGATTTATAGCAATGATTTGTCAGGCTCATAACCTGAAGGTCGTAGGTTCACATGCACCCCCTCCGCAACCAAATTTATTTATAAAATCAATAATTTATACGCATCTCAAAGACTTTGGTTTTTGGTGTTTTTTGCATTTAAAGCGTGATAAGTATTTGGTTGTACAAATCATTTTGCCTTAACAGTTGTCAGGTTTATTTCACTTTTCTTGAATTTATTGATATTAATTTATTTTTTCAGTTTTTTTTAATTTTTCTATTTTTGATTGATTCTAATACCATTTTGGGAAAAGAAATGTATATTTTCTGAAGTAAATTTTAGCCCAACTTTTTTATTAAGGACAACTTTTATTTTTGGGCTTATCTTTATTACAATAAGTTTATCATTTATATCACAATCTACATAAACAAACTGTTCTGATCCTAGGTATTCACAAAATTTAATCTTGCCCAGCAAAGTATTTTTGTTGGGATCAGATAAAATAACATTATCAGACCTAAAACCAATCTTTTTTACATCCATTAATTTTGTTTTTATATTAATCTTTTTATCTTTATTACCTACCAAATAGATGAAACCACCCCTTTGATAACAATCTAAAATATTCATTTTTGGAGTTCCAATAAATCCAGCTACAAATAGATTTTTTGGATAATTATAAAGTTCATACGGACTTCCAGTTTGAATTATTTGACCTTCATTTAGAACAACAATTTTATCTGCAAGTGTCATTGCTTCAACTTGATCATGGGTAACATAAATTGAGGTGATACCAAGTTTTTTATGAAGTCTAGAGATCTCTAAACGCATTTCTACTCTTAGAGTTGCATCAAGATTAGAAAGAGGTTCATCAAACAAGAATGCTTTTGGTTCTCTAATAATTGCCCTTCCAATCGCTACTCTTTGCTTTTGTCCACCAGATAATTGTTTAGGTAATCTATCTAAAAGATCTTCAAGTCGTAGGATTTTCGCTATTTCTACAACCTTTTTACTCAAAATATCCTTTTTTATTCCAGAAGTTTTTAAAGAAAATCCAATATTTTCAAAAACATTCATATGAGGGTATAAAGCATAGGATTGAAATACCATCGAAAGAGCGCGATCATAAGGAATTTTATCTGTAACATTATCACTATCGATAAAAATGTTACCCTCATTTAAGTCTTCAAGTCCTGAAATTATTCTCAAAAGCGTTGATTTTCCGCATCCAGAGGGACCTACAAAAACAACAAATTCTCCATCATTTATATCTAAGTCAACATTCTTTATAACGTGATTGTCAGCAAAAGATTTGGAAATATTTTTAAGTGTAATAGAGGCCATCGTTATTCTTTTACTCCACCCGTTGAGAGTCCAGAAATTAAAAATTTCTCTAAATAAAGGAAAATGATCATTACTGGTATAGTTGCTATTACAGCACCTGCCATAAGATGTTGTTGAGGAACCTCTGAAGAGTTCAAGGACATAATTCCTCGAGATAAAGTAAAAATACTTGGGTCATCCAAGAACATAAATGCTATTAAAAATTCATTCCAAGCAATCATAAACACATATAATCCTACACTTACAATAGCAGGTTTGGATAAAGGTATAGCTATTTTAAAAATTATTTGTACCCTAGAAAGACCATCCATCAAAGCTGCATCGTCAATTTCACTAGACAATGAACTAAAATATCCCCTCAACATATAAAGTGCTACAGGAATTGTTGTAGCCGGGTAAACAATTATTAGGGCAAGAAGAGAATTTCTTAATCCAATTTGAGAAAAAATGGCATAAAGAGGAATGACTAATACAATAGAAGGGATCAAGTAAATTAGAATCACTGAACTTGAAAATAATTTTTTGCTGGGAAATCTTAACCTTGCAAGTGCATAAGCACCTGGAATGGAAAAAAATAAAGTTATGAAGACAGTGACACAAGAGACAAAAAAAGAATTTATTAAGAATAAATGAAAATTAAAATCTGTAAATAATTCGATATAAGAATTAAAAAGAGTTTTAAAATCAGAGTTAATATTTAGAGAAAAATCTAGAGGGTTTAAAATTAAGCTTTGTTGATTTTTTAAACTTGTCATTATCATTATATAGAAAGGGATCAGCGTAATTAAAATAAAGATTATTAAACCAAGGCCCCACATTAGTTTTATATAAAAATTTTCAAGATCGTATCGCGAGAGTTTTCCAATGGATATATTATTTAAGGAAAAATTAATACTAATCCATGTAACAACTGAAGTTAAAAATATTAATATAAATATGTTTATATTATTTACGCTATCATTATTTTGATAGGGTTTACCAAAACTGAACATGTATACAAGTAAAGTCATTGTAAAGATTGCAACTAAATGGATTTTCATTGAAATTGTTTTTTGAAAATTAATATAAAAAATACCTGATACTAGCCCAATGATTAGCATTTGATTTATATCCAATTCTAGAGGAATTCCAAAAGTTAATATTCCCATCATAGTAAAAATTATTTGCCAGAAAGCACCCCATATGGATCCAGCAAAAATTGAACAAAATAAACCATATTTCCAAAACATTCTAAAATGCTTCCTTTTTTGAATATTTTATAAAAACTAGTGAAAAAACTAGTAAAAAAGTAAAAATAACGACTGCGACGGCTGCTCCAGCACCTAGGTTAGAAATAGCAAAAGCCTGTTCATATACATTTACAGTAAATGTCCTTGTGCCAGCGTTTCCTCCAGTGAGCAAAAAAATGTCGTCAAATTTATTAAATGTCCAAATAAACCTTAGTAGAAATAAAATACTAATTATACCAATTAAAAAAGGAAGTGATATATAATAAAATTGTTGAAAAGGAGATGCACCGTCAATTTCAGCTGCGTCAAACACATCTTCAGGCAATGATTGCATGCGGGCTAAAATAAATAAAAAAGATAGTGGAAAGTATCGCCAAATCTCAAAAGCGATTACCATTGATAAAGCCAAAGGAAATTTGAATATATATCCAAAAATACTGATATCAGTATATTTTTGGCCAAAAAAATTTATAGGTTTATCTATTACATTCATTTGTATTAACATTGAGTTAACAACTCCTGAAAATGGATCAAACAAAATTACCCATGAAAATGCAACAGCTATAACAGGCGATATATATGGGAAAAGAAGCAAGCCTCGAACAAATGTTCGACCTTTAAAGGATTTTTGTAGAACCTGCGCCGCAAACAGACCTACCAATAATGCTCCAGCAGTACCAAAAATAGTGTAGTAAATAGAAACTTTTAAAACTTGTATAAATTCAGTGGCGGAAAAAACTTTTTTAAAATTGTCAAAAGTAAACTCAATTGACGTAAGTATATTTTTACTTTGATATGAAGTTTTTGGCCTGGTATTTTTGGGATTATCCTTACTCTTTTTCCAATAATCATTTGTAGTGATTTTTAAAACGATTTTTCCTGAGGATTTAGCAGGAACTTTTTCTAAATTACAAGTTAAGTTTTTATCTTTTATCACACATTTGTTATTGGGTTCTATTTTTTTGACAGTAAAACCTTTTGGTATTGTATCATTGAAGATTACGTTATGAAGATCATACCTAACAGATGAATTTCTATATCTATAGTGAATTTCAGCTGTTTTATCTTTATTAATTAACTTGCCCCTAAGATTCTCTTTTATTATAAGTTTGGGCGGTCTTAAATCACCAAGGGATATTGGTTTAAAAGAAATCCAAAAATTAGCTAAAAGTGGAAATATTACAATTGATAGAACTATAAATATAGTCGGCAATAAGAGAATAAAAGCAAGTTTTCGTTCTTTTTGATGCAACTTACTTTCATTTTTTTTAAATTTGTTAAACATATTCAAATTCTACAAAAAATATATAAATACAGATTAGACGACCAACAAATGGTCGTCTAATTTATAATTTTAGTTAATTGTAGAAAGTTCTTTATTTAGTTTTGTAACTGCCGTTTTTACATCTATTTGATCATCAATATATTCTCTTACTATACGATTGATAATTTGAGAATTAATAATCTTCGATGCTAGGGATAGTTGACCTTCTTTGACACCCCATCGATCTGCTGTTTCTAGTCCAGACACTATCTTTTTTATTGTAACATCCGAATATAATTCAGATAATGGAGCTTTTCTATCTACTCCAACAGGTAATTTGGACCAAGCGTTTACATATTTTGCAGTATTGGTAGGTTCTCCTCTGCGAACTGGAAATTTTCCTTCTGGTGCTATTGAAAGAGTTGCAGTATATCCATCTTTCATAGAATATTTGACAAATTCACTAGCAACATCAGTATTTGCATCTGTAGTCACTCCAAAATACCTAATATCAGCCCAAGCAGCGCCTGCAGGATTGGAAGGTCCTCCAAAAGTCGTTACAATACCAGTTTTTTGTGCCAAAGCCTTAGAAGTTGGGTCATCATTTATTGTTGGTGGCGCGGAATTTCTTAATCCGGCCAATTCATCAAGAATGAAAGGTGACCATATAATCATAGCAGCTTTACCGGCAAAGTATATTGCCCGAGATTGTTTCCAATAAAGTTCACCGGCTGGTGAAGCTTTTGCAATTTTTTTATAGAATTCTAAAACTTCTGAGGTAGATTTTTCATCTAATGGACTGAAACCATTCTTATTAACAGGAGATACGCCGTTGGCTAAGAATACATGTTCCAACACTTGACTCATGAAGTTTTCGTCAACCTTAGTTGCGGCTACAAAACCATACATGTTTGGTGGATTATGTAATTTATCTATTGCTTTCTCAATATTTGCAAAACTATTTGGTGGAGCTAATCCAGCAGCGTCAAAAATATCTCTTCTATAGACTACCATCTGTGTCCACCCATCAACTGGAACTGCAGCAGTTTTCCCATCAAATTGTGCCATTTTAATTGCACCCGGTGCAAAAGTGCTCTTTTGCAAAGAATTTACGATATCATCATTAGTCTCTACGTCTAAAATACCAGCTTCGGACCATGGTAATACATATTGTAATGTATGATAAATTACATCAGGTAAGTCTCCAGCTGCAAATGCGGCAGTTGCCCTCTTACCAAGATCTTTTTCAGAAACGGGTATAACTTCTACTTCATGTCCAGTCTCTTTCCAAAAATTCGCAGCCATTGCGTTTTGTTTTGCAAGACGCGCTGGTTGCTCTTCAGTAGTCCAAAATTTTATATTTTCGGCTAAAGCTACATTTGAAAAT
>QBYJ01000026.1 GCA_003282885.1 SAR116 cluster bacterium AG-325-F22 | reverse complement strand
CCAAAAATCATATTGATGCTTGCGTTATAATATTGCGCATTTTGATAATTGAGTTTTGCAAGCCATTGAAAATAGCGTCTGCTATAATGAAATGACCAATATTTAGCTCTATTATGTGAGGTAAACTTACAATTTTAGCAACGTTATCAAAAGTTAAACCGTGTCCAGCATGGCAATTTAACCCTATTTCATTAGCAAACATAACATTTTCTTCTATTTTTTTAAATTCTTTGTTTATATTTTTATTTTTAATAAACGCATTAGCATAAGAACCTGTATGAAATTCAACAGAACTAATCCCCAAATCTTTAGTTGCTTTTATTTGCTCTTTATCGGGGTCAATAAATATTGAAACATTAATTTCATTTTTTAATAAAGATTTTAAATTTTTGCTTAGTTCCTTGAAATTTTTTACCACATCTAATCCACCTTCAGTAGTTATCTCTTTTCTGTTTTCTGGAACAAAACATACAAATTTTGGATTATATCTAGTGGCAATTCCTATCATTTCAGAATTTGCGGCAATTTCTAAATTAATGGGGATATTTACAGTATTTAAAATATTTTCTAAATCATATTCATTTATATGCCTTCTATCTTCTCTAACGTGTACAGTAATTAAATCTGCACCAGATTCTTCAACAACTTTAGCTGCTTTTATTACCTCTGGAAATTCCCCACCTCTTGCATTTCTTAATGTAGCAACATGATCTATATTAATTCCAAGCCTAACATGTCTATTCACTTTAATTACCTTTTTAAATTCCTATTTTTTTTAATTTTAGATTTTTTGTATGAAGAAATAAAACTATGTGTTATAATATACGTTATTATCCAAACTGGTATAGCTAAAATAGCTCCCCCTAATAACATTGGAAAAAAAATTTCATAGGTTTGAGTTATTATCATATTGAAATTAATTTCATTATTAAATTCGATGTGTTTAGTTGAAATAACAAATGCACCAACTTTATAAATCAATCCCCAAATAAATGGGAATGTGACTGGATTTCCTACTATAGTACCTAACAAGGCAGCAACAATGTTACCTCTTATCAAGTAGGCAAAAACAATGGCAAGTATAAAGTGAAGACCTAAAAGCGGTGTAAATGAAACCATTGAACCACAAGCAAAACCTGAAGCAACAGCGTGAGGAGAAGCTGGTAAACGTGCTAATTTCAATTTATAATAAGAGATAAATCTCGTTAATTTGTTAACAAAGGTTTTATATAATTGCATAGTTTTAAATATTTGATTGCTCCATTTAATCTTTACCTCTTTCAACACTTTCTACAAACTGAGACAACCTCATTGCAGCAATTATTTGATTTAAATGGGTAATATTTTTAACTTCTAGGTCAATGTTAAATTTATAATAATCTAAATCCCTTGAAACAACCTGAATATTAGAAATATTTCCTTCATTTAAACTAATTATTTTTGTTACATCCGCTAAACTTCCTGGCTCATTTGCTAAAATTGCCACTAAACTTCCTTTATGGAAAGATTGACCTTCTCTGTCCCACGAAAGTTCAAGCCATATTTCTGGCATATCATTAAATTTTTCTAATGCAAAACAATCTAGGGCGTGGACTGTTATTCCTTTACCTGTGGTAACTATACCTACAATTCTCTCACCCGGCAATGGATGACAACAATGTGCATAATGAATTGCCATTCCAGAAACTACACCTTTAATTTTCATACTTTCTCTAGGTATTGTTTTTTTTAGAGATGGAAGTGTTTTTTTTGACTTATCTTTATTTGGATACAAAAAATTTAGAACTTCTCTTGAATTAATGTTTCCCTTACCAATTTCAATCAATAATTCCTCTACATTAGTTAATTCAAATTGATTAATGACTTTTATTAAACTTTTTTCATGCATTCTTTTTTTCTGCTGCCTATATTCTTTTTGAAGTAAAGCAGTTCCCAAATGCAAAAATTCTTTAATTTCTCGGTTTCTTATGAATCTCCTAATAGCTGATTTAGCTCTACCAGTAATACAACTTTCAATCCATTGGGGATCAGGAAAACCATTTTTTGAGGTTAATATTTCAACTTGATCACCATTTTTTATTTCAGTGGTTATTAATCTATTTTTTTTGTTAATTTTGACGCCGACTGCTGCATTTCCAACTTCAGAGTGAACAGCATAAGAAAAATCGACTGCATTGGCTCCCTTTGGTAATATTATTAAATTACCTTTTGGTGTAAAACAAAAAATTTGGTCATTATACATTTCTAATTTGGTATTTTCTAAAAATTCTTCTGGTTCATTACTCTCTTCTAGAATTTGAATCAACTCTCTTACCCACTTATATTTTATTCCTTCTGACCATTTTTTCCCTTCTTTATAAATCCAATGAGCAGCTACTCCATTTAATGCAAATTGATCCATAATATATGTTCGAATTTGGACTTCTATTTTTGTCTTTTTAGGTCCAATTAAACTAGAATGAAGTGATTGATATCCATTACGTTTTGGCGCTGAAATATAATCTTTAAAACGTCCCATAATTGCAGTATATTCTTGATGAAGTATCCCAAGAGCTTTATAGCAAGAATGTACATCATTAACATTAACCCTAAAAGCCATAATATCAGACAACTGATCCATACTTAAATTCTTATATTGCATCTTTTTCCAAATTGAATAACTACTTTTAACTCTTCCTGTAACTTTAGAATTAATATTATTTTTTTTTAATAACTCTTCGATTTCTTTTGTAATGAATGGAATATTTAATTCATCTTTTGAATAAATTAATTTCAGACGTTTTAAGATAGACTCTCTTGTTTCAGGTTTTAAAACAGCAAAACATCTATCTTCCAACTCTCTTTGAATTGCATTTATTCCAAGACGCTCTGCTAAAGGAGCAAATATTTCTAGTGTTTCAAAACAAATTTTTGCTCTTTTTTTATTACATATAATTCCGTCAATAGTCCTAATATTATGCAATCTATCTGCAAGTTTTACTAAAAGGACTCTGATATCATCTGATGACGCTAATAATAGTTTTCTAAAATTTTCAGCTTGGGCAAAACCAAATTTCAAATCTAATTTAGATAATTTTGTTACACCATCAACTAATCTTGAGATTTCATTTCCAAATTCATCACTTATGTTTTGAATTGTAATTTCACTATCTTCAACAACATCATGCAAAAGAGCTGTAATTATAGTCGACGAATCTAATTTCATTTCAGCTAAATAATCTGCCACAGCCAAAGGGTGAGTAAAATATTCTTCACCACTGCCTCTGTATTGATTAGCATGTGCTTTTTTTGACAAAACATAAGCTTTTTCAATTATTTCTTGAGAAACAATGTTATCATATTTTGAAATTTTTTTATAAAGTTGCGAAGCTGTGATTTTCATTTTAGATATGGTACTAAATTAAATAATTATATCCACAACTAAAATTATATTTTGTAAAAAATCTAACAGAAGCTAGTCTTCGTTCTTTAGAGATTCTTCTGACACATCAAGAAATGAACCTTCTTCGTCAGAGTTGATTTTATTAATCATAAAATTATCATCACTTTTATTTTCATCACCAGATTCATTTAAATAAGCAGCGAATTCATCTTCTAAGGAGGATTCATTTTCCGGACTAGCAACCTCCTTTATTAAATTTTTTTGCATAGATCTGATAAATCTCTCTTGTAAACTCTCTGCATCTACAGCCTCAGAAGCTATCTCACGAAGAGATATTACAGGATTTTTATCATTGTTTCTGTCAATTTCAATTGCAACTCCATTTGATATTTCTCTAGAACGTTGAGCAGCAGCAACAACTAAGTCAAATCTGTTGGGTATTTTTTTTATGCAGTCTTCAACAGTTACACGTGCCATAATACATCTCCAAATTATTGTAAAATCTATAAAGAAAATTGCGAAAAAAATCAATTAAATTTTTATAAATAAAATTCATGTAATTTTTGTTTTTTTAATTTATTCAAAATTTCTAAAACACTTATTTTTAAAATAGGGTGTATCCAATCTGGATTTATTTCTGCTAAGGGACCCATTACAAATTTTCTTAGATGTGCTCTTGGATGGGGTATGATAATATTTTTATTGCAACGAATTTTTCCAGAATAATCTATTAAATCTAAATCAATAGATCTCGGATCATTAATTTTATTTCTTATTCTACCAAATTTTTCTTCAATTTTGTGCAAAGTTTCTAAAACGTCATTTTCGTTTAGTTTAGTTTTCGCAATAACTATACAATTAAAAAAATTTGGTTGATTACTTTTTGGTATAGGTTCTGAATTATACCATTTCGATTGTTTTTTAACCTTAATTGAATAGTCCTTAAATGTTTGTATAGCCTTGTTGCACGTTTTCACAGGATGAGATCCATCTTCTGAGTTGATATTTCCACCAACACCTATAATTACTATATTAAACATCATAAAAAGACATAAAGGAGAAAAATTAATATTTTACAAGTAATTTAATTATTATTTTTTAATAGCCTATGCTTTTCTCTATCCCAATCTCGTTTTTTTATTACTTCTCTTTTATCAACTTTCTTTTTTCCTTCTGCTATTCCAAGAGATATTTTAGCTAACCCTCTTTTATTAAAATACAAACTCAATGGTACAACTGTGCACCCATCTTTTTTAATTTGACCTAAAATTTTATTTCGTTCCTTTTTATGAATTAACAACCTTCTAACTCTTTTGGGTTCATGGTTTTGACCAGAGGCTGCTGATTTATATTCAGGAATATTAGAGTTAATTAATACAATATGACCAAATTCGTCTGTAGCATATGATTCGGCAATACTTGCTCGGCCAAGTCTAAGACTTTTAACTTCACTACCTTGTAAAATAATACCAGCTTCTATTGTTTCTAAGATAGAATAATCAAATTTTGCCCTTCTGTTTTCAGCAATTCTTCCATAGGATATGCTTTTAGCAACATTTTTTTTCATTTTTTTTCAATAATTTACAGTAAATCAGCTTTTTTGAGAGCATTATGAATATTTTTCTTACTGATTTCTTCAATTTCTACTATAGGAAGTCTTGCCTCAGAAGAACATATACCCAACAAAGAAGCTGCATATTTTAATGGACCAGGACTCGTTTCATAAAATAATGCATCATGTAATGGCATTAATTTTTTATTAATTTTTTGGGCATTGTTAATATCACCCTGCTTCCAAGCACTATGCATACTTGAAAGTAAATTTGGTGCAATGTTTGCAGTTACGGATATACAACCATGACCACCTGCAGCTAAATAAGCAAGAGCTGTTCCATCTTCTCCTGAAAGTTGGATAAAATTTTCTCCAATGAGGTTTTGCAACCTTGTTGGTCTGGCCAAATCGGCAGTGGCATCCTTTACACCGACTATTAAATCATTTTTAGCTAATTCCGCCATAGTTTCGTCAGACATTTTTATTACCGAACGACCTGGTATATCATAAATTATGATTGGTCTATTTGAATTTTTTATAAGTTCATTATAATGGGCTAATAAACCTGATTGAGTTGGTTTGTTATAATAAGGAGTTACAACTAAAAGGCCATCTGCTCCCGCTGCACATCCATGTTTAACAAAATCAACTGCTTCTGATGTAGAGTTTGAACCAGCACCAGCAATGACAGGAACTCTACCATTAGATTGTTCAATACATACCTCTACGAGCTTTTTGTGTTCATCATGAGATAAAGTAGGTGATTCACCAGTTGTTCCAACAGGAACAAGTCCATTAGTTCCGTTCTTTATTTGAAAATCAATAAGATTTCTATAAGCTTCAATATCAATTTGATTATCTTTAAATGGCGTTAAAAGAGCCGTGTAAGAACTATGAAATAACATAAAAGTAACCTCGCCCCAAAAATATCATTTGTATATCATAATCATGTCATTTAATTTTAACAAGTTATAGTATTAAAAATTTAATAAGGAAGATATTAATGATTGATAATAAAGTTTCGTATGAATCAATTTCAATAGCAGCTAAAAGATTAAAAAATCATATTGTCAAAACACCTCTATTACAATCTGAATACATTAACAAAAAATTACAAACCAACCTTTTTTTAAAAGCTGAAAATCTTCAGACTATTGGGGCATTTAAATTTCGGGGAGCTATGAATACTATTTTGCAACTTCCTACTAGTGTTAATAAGGTAGTTGCGTGGTCAAGTGGTAATCATGCTCAAGCAGTTGCTGCTGCTGCTAAAATTACCGGTCGTGAGGCAACAATTGTAATGCCAGAAGATTCACCGCGAACTAAGTTGAATGGAACTGCTTTTTGGGGAGCAACCATAGTTAAATATAATAGAAATAGTGAAAGCAGAGAAGAAATTGGGAAAGTTATAGCACAAAAAAACAATGCCGCCATTATTCCACCTTTTGATGATATCAATGTTATAATTGGACAAGGTACTGCAGGCATAGAATGTATAGAACAATTAGGAGAAATAAATGTTATACCTGATATTGTATTATGTTGTTGTGGTGGTGGTGGATTAATCGCAGGAATAAGTACCGCTATAAAGACTAAATTTGAGAAAAGTAAAATTTATTCTGTAGAACCAGAATATTTTGATGATACAAAAATATCTTTAGAAAAAAATAGAATTGTTACTAATTCAATGAAACACAAATCAATTTGTGACGCTTTATTAGCTGAAAAGCCTGGAGATATAACTTTTGAAATTAATAGATTAAACTTAAATTCAGGATTATCAGTTTCTGATAATGAAGCCTTAATAGCAATGAATACAGCATATAAACATTTCAAAATTGTTTTAGAACCAGGTGGAGCCGTGGGTTTAGCTGCTGCTATTTCAGAAAAAGTGAAAATAAAGAATAAAAATGTTTTAGTTATAGCTTCTGGAGGTAATGTAGACAAAGATGTTTTTGAAAATTGCTTAAATACAGAAACAATTTAAAATTATTTATTTAAAAATTTTATCACTTTTTCTCTTACAGGCCTTCTTCTTTCAATAGGGAGTTTTTCTTTGTTTCCTATGTAAATAAATCCAGCTATTTTGTCAGTTTTAGGATCACCACCAATTTCTCTAATCATAGTTTTGTTATAAGAATACCATTCTGTTAACCATTGGGCTGCATAACCGAGTGATTGTGCGGCAATTAAAAGGTTTTCACAAACAGCTCCTGAGGACAGCTCCATCTCCCATAATGGTATTTTAGGATGTGAAACAGGTTTAGACAAAACACCAATAACTACACTAGCTCTCATAAACCTATTTCGTTCATAATCGATTTCTTCTTTTGAAGCTTTCGGGTTACTTGATTTAAATTCAGGAGCTAATATTTCGTTACCAATTCTATATCTTGCCTCATCTCTAATCACAGTTAAAAGCCAAGGTGTTAAGGCACCATGATCCGGAACTCTTATACCACAACTCAATATACTATTGAGATCATCATCGTTGACATAACCAGAAGCCATACTTTTGGCCGTCACTGATCTTCTAACTTTAAGAAAATTTATTACATCTTTCATGGGCTATTAATAAAGTTTTACTGGTTAACTTAAAATAAACATGTTAATTATTGCCACAATTTTTATAGATTAACAATGTATAATGATCCAACTACTTTAATTGTAATAATATTAGCGGTAATGGCTGGTGGGCTCATTAAAGGCACTATTGGATTTGGGATGCCTATGGTAGCCTTACCAATAATAGCATTCATTGTACCTGTCACAACAGCAATGGTATTACTTTGTGCTCCCATTTTTTTAACTAATTTTTTACAAATAAAACTTAAACAAGGTGTAAGCAGTTATAGATTCTTACCAATGTTTTCGTTTCTTGTTATTGGACTAATTATTGGTGCTAGGCTAATACTTGAAATTAATTTAAATACCATAACTCAAATTATAGCAATTTTGATAATATTTGCTGCTGTTGTAAATTGTTTTGGTTTTAAGATTGATAATAATATCAACAAAAAACGTGAAAAAATTATTACATCTATTATAGGATTTGGGTCTGGGATTTTAGGCGGTTTATCTACAGTTTATGGGCCTCCAATGCTAGCATATTTAGTTGCAGTTGATTTGCCAAAAGAAAAATTTGTGAGAACAGTCTCAACGATGTACTTCATAGGATCCTTTCCATTATATGGCTCACTAATTTATTACGGTTTTGCTAAAAAAGAAGATCTTATTCTGAGCGTGCTATTAATAATTCCTGCTTTAATAGCTCAACAATTTGGAACAAAAATAAGGGATAAAATTAACCAAAAACAATTTCGAAACTGTATTTTAATTACATTAGTTATTCTTGGTATTATTCTTTTTATTAAAACAATATAGAATTGTTAATTTTTTATTAGGGGAATTATATTTAGACTTAATGATACAAATGGCCCAATAAAAATAGCAAATATTATAGTTCCCAAACCAAAAGTACCTCCCAGAAGCCAACCTAAAAAAACTACAGTAAACTCAATGCTAAACCTAATTAAACTTATTGGTTTATTGTAATTTTTAGATATCCCTGTCATCAATCCATCTCTTGTTCCAGGGCCAAGATTAGCTATCAAATAGATTCCACTTCCTAATCCAACAAGCAAAGTCCCAAAAAAAGATAAAAAAATAGGGTTAAAAATTTCATTTAAAAAGTAAAGAAATGGTATTATGGCACCCATTGTTAAAGCAATAATAATGATATTCATTATAGTACCTAAACCTGGTTTAAGTTTTAATGGCAGCCAAAATATTAAAACAATACAACTAATTATAAAGGTAGATAATCCTATACCTATATTTACCTTATTAGCCACCCCTTCAGCCAAAACGGTCCAAGGAGTAACTCCATTTTGAGAAACAACCAGAATACTTTCACCTAAGCCAAATAAGAACAACCCTAAAAAAAGAAAAAAAAAAGTTTCAACTTTAGGAAAAAATATGTTTGGTTTTGGAGCACTCCATGATGTAACAGGAACTGAACTAATTAAAAAAATTTTTGAAAAAAATTTAAGGTCATAGTTAAAAATTTTCATGTAATTTTAAACTCATCTAAACTTAATATTAGATCTATTTAATTCTTTTATACTTTTACATCCCATTAATTTCATATCTCTTTCAATTTCAGTTCGATAAATGCCTAATGCCTTTTCAACCCCTTCTTGACCAGCAGATGCTAGAGCGTATAAATACAATCTACCTCCTGAACAGGCCTTAGCTCCTACGGAAAGAGCCTTTAACATATGTGTACCTCTTTGAATACCTCCTTCACAAATAACATCAATCTTATCACCAACAGCATCAACTATTTCTGCTAATTGATCAAAAGGAGCCCTTGCACCATCTAGTTGTCGTCCTCCATGATTTGAAACCATTATTCCAGTACATCCAATATCTACAGCTTTTTTAGCATCCTCAACACTCATAATGCCTTTTAATGCAAAATGTCCTCCCCATTTTGAGCTTAAACGTTCTGCATCTTTCCAATTCATAGATTGATCTAGCATTGTAGTAAAATAAGAGCCAATTGATGTTGCCGTATTAGTTCCTTCGCTTACATGATCTTGCAGTTGAGGCAATTCAAATTTTGGTTTTGTTAAATAGTTTATCCCCCACATGGGTTTAGAAGCAAAACTAAATAGACTTGACAGAGTTAATCTAGGCGGAGATGTAAATCCAGTTCTGAGGTCCCTTTCTCGGTTACCACCAGTAATAGTATCAACAGTTAAAGCTAAAACATCAAATTTAGCTGCTTTAACTCTCTCAAGCATACTATCATTTAAACCTCTATCTTTATGAAAATAAAATTGAAACATTTTAGGTGTTGAGACTATTGACGAAATCTCTTCCACACTTACGGTTCCAAGAGAAGAAACACCAAACATAGTTCCAAATTTTTGAGCAGCTTTACCAACGGCTCTCTCTCCATCATAATGGAAAAGTCTTTGTAAAGCAGTTGGTGCACAATAAAATGGTAAATCTAATTTTTTACCAAAAATAGTTGTTGATAAATCAACATTTTCTACACCTCTCAATACATTTGGAACTAAGTCAGCATCATTATATGCCGCAGTATTTCTATTATACGTAACCTCATCATCAGCAGCACCATCAATATAATGAAAAATTGGCGAAGGAAGGCGTTTTTTTGCTAATTTTCTAAAATCTTGAAAGTTGTAGCAATCTTTTAAATTCATTTTATGTCCTTTACATACATAACGTTAATAAGTAATTTTGAATAATAATTCATAGTAATCAATATAAAGAATAAAAAAACATATAAGTTTTTGAGATTTTGTCTATTCAAATTTTATTAGGAAAAGAAAATGAATAAAATTATCAGAGTTGAAATACACGAATTTACTCATACTGCAAATAATCTTAGTCTCTTGACTAATGCAAATACTATAGGTGCAGTTGGCTTTGCTAAGGGTCAGTCAATAAAACTTGATAAATACGCGATTGTTATCGAAACCAAAGACGGATGCAGAGGTGAGTACGTGACTCATTGGGGAGGAAATCAAGTAGCTTGTGCACAATCTAAAATGTTAGCTCCAAAATTGTTAGAATATAATGCTGATGAAAGAGAGAAAATCTATGATGATTTTAAAAGAGAACTTAGACAATTTGATCATATGGGTCACGGCCCTCTGGATATTGCTTTATGGGATTGGACAGGAAAAAAATTAAATTGTTCTATTGGTGTATTACTTGGAAGTTATAGAAAACGTCTTCCCGCATACGCTAGCACTTATCATGGTGATAGAAATGGAGGCCTTGATAGCAAAGAGGCTTTTAGTGAATTTGCTCAACAATGTTTTGAATTAGGATATAAAGCATTTAAGATACATGGATGGCATGAGGGTGACAGAAAAGAAGAAGCTGATAACGTTTTACATGTCGCCAAAGAAGTTGGAGATAAAATGAATTTAATGCTTGATCCCGCATGCCAACTTAGAACATTTGCTGATGCTTTATATGTTGGAAAAGCTTGTGATGAAGCAAACTTTTTTTGGTTAGAGGACCCTTACAGGGATAGTGGGGTATCAGCTTTTTCTCATAAACGTCTAAGGGAGATGTTAAAAACACCCATTTTACAAACTGAACATATAAGAGGTATTGAAACTAAATGTGATTTTTTAATTGCTGGAGGCACTGATTTTTTAAGATCAGACCCTGAGTATGATATGGGTATAACAGGTGCAATGAAAATTTCACATTTAGGAGAAGCATTTGGAATAGATGTAGAAGTGCACGCATGTGGCCCTGCACATAGACACGTAATGGCAGCTACTAGAAACTCTAATTACTATGAGGTGGCTCTTGTTGGACCTGATTGTCCGAACACAATGGCACCTGTTTATAAGTGTGGTTATACTGATATGATTGATTGTATTGATAATGAAGGTTATGTTACTGTTCCAAACGGTATTGGATTAGGTGTAAAATATGACTGGGATTTCATAAAATCAAACACCACTAATTTATCTATATACGAGTAAAAATTAAATGTTTGAAAATGAAATTCTACTAATTCTTGGTAATCAATTATTCCCTTTAGAACATATCAAAAAAACTAATGTTAACAAAATATTTATGGCCGAAGATTTTGGTTTAACTACTGAACATAAGCATCATAAATTAAAAATTTTGATGTTTCTCTGGTCTATGAGAAAATATAGGGATAATTTAGTTAAAAATGGATATGAAGTATATTATCATTCTATCGATGATGATAACTTTAAGGATATTTTCGAAGATAAATTTTTAAAGGTAATAAAAAAAGAGGATATCTCTAAGATTAAATATTTTGAGATTGAAGACCATTTTTTTGAAAAAAGATTTAACAACTTCGTCTTAGTAAACAAATTAAATCATGAAACCATTAACAACCCAATGTTTTTAACATCAAGGTTAGAATTTAAGGAATTTTTAAAAAGTCAAAAAAAATTAATAAGAATGGCTAGTTTTTATCAAAAAATACGTCAAAAATTGTCTATATTAATTGATGATCAAAATAAACCTTTAGGTGGAAAATGGTCATATGACGAAGATAATAGAAAAAAAATACCAAAAAATATTGATATCCCTAAAATACCTCCAATCCAAGATGGCAACAAATTTAAATCCCTAAAATTAACAATAAATTCTTTCTTTCATGACCATCCTGGATCTACAGATTATTTGTGGATGCCAACAGACAGAGAAGAATCATTAATGTGGTTGGATAATTTTTTTGAAAATAAATTTTTAAATTTTGGTAATTATGAGGATGCAATTAGATCAGAGAACAACTTTCTTTTTCATAGTGCTATCAGTCCTATTCTTAACATGGGTTTAATAACTCCAGATGAGGTGATTAAAAGGGCGTTAGAATACTCTCAATTAAAATCGGTTCCTATTAATTCCTTAGAAGGATTTATTCGTCAAATTATTGGATGGAGAGAATTTATTAGAGGCATATACCACTATAAAGGTAATGAAGAAATTAATTCAAACTACTGGAACCATCAACGAAAGTTAACAAAAGATTGGTACGAAGGAACTACAGGAATAGACCCATTGGATGATGCAATAAAAGACTGTCTTAAATTTGGATATACCCACCATATTCCTAGATTAATGGTCATATGCAATATAATGAACCTATCAAAAATACACCCGAATGAAATCTACAGATGGTTTATGGAAATGTTTGTAGATTCCTCAGATTGGGTGATGGTTCCAAATGTTTATGGAATGGGAACTTTTGCAGATGGAGGTATATTTGCTACAAAACCATATTCTTGTGGATCAAATTATATTTTAAAAATGAGTAATTACAAAAAAGATGATTGGTGTGATGTGGTTGATGGCTTGTACTGGATGTTTATGAGTGAAAATATTTCTTTTTTCCAAAGTAATCCAAGACTAGCAATTTTAGTGAAATCCTTAGAGAGGATGAATATTGATAGAAAAGAACTTATTTTTGCTAAAGCAATTGATTTTATAAATACTAGAACAAGTAAATAATACTTCACAAATATATTTTAATTCATATGGTAAATTATTTATAAAAGTGATTTTTATGGCAAACCAAATTCCAAGAATAGATTATAACTTATTATGTAATCATAATCAGGATGATAATTATAAAGAACTTAAAAAACTAAGAGTTGCCGTAAATGAATATGGTTTTTTAATAATAAAAAATTATCCTATTAATAGTAATAAAATTGCAAATGTTTTTTCTTTATACAAAACATTTTTTAAACAAAGTTTTAACGAAAAAAATAAAGTTAACATGTCAAAGACAGCTTCAAACAGAGGTTGGGGTGGCATAAAAGCAGAACAAGTTAACTCAGATTTCAATTCTGATAATAAAGAAATATTTGACTGTGGCCCAAAAATAACAGTTCAACATAAGTTTCAAGATTTACCTTACTATTCAAAAAATATTTGGCCAGATAAAATACCATTTTTTGAAAAAAGCATTACAGAATTTTATAATTTATGTAGTCAAATTTCAATTTCCATTTTGAAACAAATTGAAATTTCACTTAACTATTCGTCTAACTACTTTGCAGATAAATTTGATCTTCCTATGGCACTACTCAGATGTAATTACTATCCCAAAAGATCAAAAGAACTTACTGATAATGATTTTGGGATTGCTCCACATACTGATTATGGCTGTTTTACCCTTTTATTTACAGATGGAACACCTGGATTAGAGGTAGAACTTCCTTCAAAAAAATGGGAATCAGTAACTGCAAAAAAAAATGAAATAATAATAAATTTTGGAGACATGCTAGAGATTTGGTCAAATCAAAAAATTAGAGCAACACCTCATAAAGTTATAGGAACTAATAAGGAGAGGTTTTCAATACCATTTTTCTTTAATCCTCAATATGATACTATTATCTCTGATGAAAAAAACCTTGTAGCGGGTGAATATTTATCTCAAAGATATGATGAAACTTACGTTCATAAAATTATATAATTTAGTTATCTCAAACCATCTTTGCCTAAGATATCTTTTGCTTCCAACCCACCCATTCTATTGTGTATCCTAGGCCCTTTTGTCATTGCTAAGCAAAACATGATTTCATTGGCTCGCGGACTGTCAGTTACATTAACTTCATATGCATCAAAATGACTTCTTACATATGCTGCATTAGTATGCCCTAAAGGAATATCAATTGAAGATCCCATACCTGCCACTTTCATAGCTGAAGGAACTATTGCTTTAGAATTACTCAGTCTTTGCCGCATTGCATATCCACCTGGAACATGCCATAAAGCAATTTGCTCTAATTCTCCATTTCTCCCACCAAAGCAACTTTTCCATATCCATCAATACCTTTAATCCCACCTAGAGAAGATATAAACCTGTCAGTTAGCATTAAACCAAGCTCCTTAAGATTTTCTGTTCCTGATTGCAAATCTTCATGGTATTTACCTGCATATGGATTGGCAACGATTGCAATAGCAGCTCCTCTCAGTCTAGGTATAATCTGAACAGGTCCATTTTCATGAAAAATCTCTTCTTTTAATAAAATGACTTTTCTTATATTAAATTCCATAGAATATCCTTCATAATTAAAGTTTAAGAAATATTTTTTTTAAATAGAAAATGGTCTTTAACATTACCAAAAAACATCCAATATAATAAAAAAGCCTCTGAAACGTTTTTAAACCACTCTAATGGATATAAAAATCCATAATTAATTTCATCTCCTCCAAACATAACAATTATAAAATTGAATATCAGATATACTAAGAAAATGTAATTTCCGAAAGGCACAAAGAAATAAATTAAGATAAAGCTTGTTAAAGAAAAAATAGACATGAAAACTGTCAGATATAATTCAAACTCATTGTCTAAGTAACTACTTATAATACCTTGATCAACAAATCGACTTAAACCATAATATTTCTCAAAATTAAAAATGCTAGGAATTAAAGATATTAATATTGATATAAAAGCCATCACCAAAATCATACGCCTAAAAGACAGCTTATTGAATTCTTCTTGATTTCCCATTTATTAATTTACTTACCTAATTATTATCAACATTTTTAAGTTAAAACTCTTTTAGAATATATATTTAATTTTTAACCAACTTAAATACTCGAGGTAAATAAATGGTTAGAATGAAACCTCTTAGAATTAAAAAAAAGAGAAAGCATGAATATAAACTTTTTAAATCTAAGTTATCTCTTATTAAATATTCTAAAATTAAATAAAAAATAATGGATGAGAATATTATACAATTTCTCATTTCTTTAGCTAAAGTTGCGCCTATGAAAATACCATCTAATTGAAAGGATAACATTGAAACAAAGGGTGTTATGATAACTAATCCCCACAACTCATTTGTTAGGTTTCTTAAAATTGTTATATCTGTAAATAGTGCAATTATGTAAAAGTTAAAAACGTATAAAATTATTCCTATAATGATTGAAAACATTAAAGCCAACTCTGTTGTATTTCTAATTGCTTTAATAATATTAGGTTTATTTTTCGAACCTATAGAAACACCAACAGTTGACTCAGCAGAATGGGCAAAAGCATCTAAGGAATATGATGATAAACTAAAGATAACTAGTAAAATTTCAATAGTAGCAAGTTGATCAACACCTATTAAGCCGGCTTTTTTAATAAGGTAGGCTTGAACAGCTACTAACAACATGGTTCTTAAAAATAAATTTCTACTAATTGAAAATAAATTTAAAAAACTACCCATGTTTAATATTTTATAAAGTTTATAGGATCTAAAGTTGAACTTATAATAATAGTACATGAAAATTATTACAGATAAAATTAGTCCTGAACATTGAGCGATTACACTTCCTAAAGCTACTCCAAATATTCCATAATCCAGAAAAACTGCAAAATAGAGTGATGCAATAATATTTACAATATTGATTGTAATTAATTGCAACATAACTGATTTTGTTTTTTGCATTCCAAAAAACCAACCTAGAAAAACTATATTTAATAATCCTGCTGGTAATCCAATCATTCTTACAAACAGATATTCATTGTAAAATTCTTGAACTTGCTCATTAGGTGTTAAAAAATAGATTGATAAATCATATAAGTAATTTTTAAGCAGAAATAATATAACACCAATTGTGAAAGCTAATATTAGTGGTCTTAGTAAACTGAAAAAAACTTCTTCAAAATTATTTCTTCCAAAATTTTGAGCAACAATCCCCGTAGTTCCCATTCTTAGGAAATTTAGACCAGCGTACATAAAGTTAAAAATAATACCGCCGATTGCAATTGCTGCAATATAAACGCTATCAGGCATATGCCCCAATATGATAGTGTCAGTCAATCCAACAAGTGGAATAGTAAAATTAGCAATTATCAATGGCCATGATAAAGACCATATTTTTTTTCTGTTAATGATCATTTAAATATGGCCATGATTAGTTGAATATTGAAAAATTATTGTACAAATTAAAATTTTCTAAATTTAAGGTAAGCTTGTTCAGGATCCATCCCACTTAATATTGCTTTTCTCATTTCATTCTCTGTAAACATCACTTTTTCAGTCTTGGTTATAACCTCTTCTGCAACCTTTTTAGGTATACTAACTGCGCCATCCATATCACCTATTATGAAGTCCCCCGAACAAATTGTAACTGTACCAATAGTTATTGGATGACCCAGAGAGTTATATTTCCACCTTTCAACTATATCAGCAGCTGTAGTTAGTCTACAAAAAACTGGAAAATTTACTTCTATTATTTCTTCAACATCTCTACAATGCCCATCCATCAAGTATCCTTTAGTCTCTTTAACCATAAGGGCACGAGCAGATAGTTCTCCCATTAGTGCAACAGAATGAGTGTTAGGTTGACAAACAATTACTTTTTTATTTGGAACTTTTGATAACACTTGCGACCACAAAAGGAGTGATTCATGCCTTGAAAGTGTATAATCTATATGACCAGAAATAGTGAAAACCTCTCCAAACAATTTTTGCCCCCTTTTAAGAGCCTGTATTTCTGGAGGGAGGACACAATTTTCGAAACCTTTTTCTCTTAATACATCATAAACAGCGCTAGCGTAGCATTTTGAGAGGCGTTCAGTTAAGTTATACACTTTTATCTCCTATTTTATACTTTAGTTAATTGAAAATTATTAAAAAGTATGATTTATGAATATAATGAAAATTATAATATTTTTCTTTGTTATCCTTACCTCAAAATTACATGCTAATGAAAGGCTGGACAACTTAACCTGTTATAATAAATCAAAATCAAACTTGATGGAATTTCAATTTAAAAAAGAAAATACAAATACATTTTCTCAAGTTTATAAGAAAATTAATGGAAATTTCATTGTTATTGGTGAAGTGGTTGGACAAAAACCGTCATCATTTATTTTATTTGAAGATAAATATAAATTTCTAGGTGTGGATTTTGCGTGGCACCTAGACAGAAATACAAGAGAACTTAAACCAGTATTATTGAGCGAGGGAACAATAAAACTAAATAAAATACCAGAAAAATTTTATTGTAAATTTTTCTAAATAATATTCATTTTTTGAAATCATACCAGAAATTAATTATGAATAATTCAAATACGTTTATAAGAAAAGATTAAAATATGAAATTTAATGAACTAAAATTTATCGATGGAAAATGTCAATTAGATTATAATTATTATGTTTTAAGTTTCACACAAATTGTTGACGATGATTTATACGAATGTGCTGTTTTTAATAGAGCAAAATTACCTGTTGATCTTCCAGGTGTTAAAACAGAAAAGGTTAAAAACAATACCTGGGTTAAAATACGCTTCACAAGAAATGATATTGAAGAAATGATAACCAAATTCTGGGCAATTACTGGTATAAAAATTCCAAAACAACTAGATAAACATGATTTTTATAAAGATATATTTTAAAAAATCACTTTTACTACATGTAATTTATTTATTAAAATAGTATATAACCAAAACATATACCTATTAACAAACCTTCAAGAAAACTAAGCAATATAATTTGATAATTTGACAATCCTGTTATTTTTTGAACTTTTTCTATCAAGGCTACATGCCAATTTTTAAATTTATTCTCCATTTTAATACCTCAAAAAATCAAAAAGTTGAAAGTTTGTTGCTTAGATTATAAATCTAATTAATCTTATTTCTTTTTTTAACTTTAAATCCTTGTTATTTTGCATATTTCAAACTTGTGCCATTAAGTTACCTTATTATTTACGGAATTAAGACTTAATTTTTGATAATCATTCAAATAATAAATGTTTTTCATTTATAACCTCCTAAAAGTATTAGCTGTGAAAACAGCTAATACTACTTTATGGTAGTTTAAACTTTAAATGACTTTTACAACCTGCTTCACAGTCAGAACTTCCAAAACCGTGGATAATTATTTCACCTTCAGTTTCTTTGTTTAAATCACATTCAAATTTATTTGATTTGTTAACGTCTATCACTTTCACGTTTTTGTTTAAAAGAAGGTAATCTATATGCCAATGAAGTTTTTTGTTATTACAAAGATGTCTTTTAATTCTTGAATCAATGTTTTTTTTGCAGAACCAGTATAAATGTATATTCCTTTTTTTAATAAAAACTCACCTAGTTTTCCAATCTGTAATTTAATTTTTTTATTTAGTTTTATTTTTAATTGATATGACTGCATATTATTAAGTTAATTAAAAAGTTTAAATTTTCATACTGCAATAATCTTTTAATTCCGTTAAATATTCTGGAAAGTATTTTGAAATTTGAATTAAATCAAATGAAGATAAAATAGCTGTATTTGGTTCTCTTTCTAGAAGAAATTCAAAGCTAAATTTTACAAGTTCTTTTTTGGATATTTTTTTGGAAGTAAGATCTAGATAAGTTTGATTAGATATAAATACTTTGTGTATAGTTTGTTGATCCGCATAAATTACTACCTCAAATTTTTTGTCAGATAATTCATTTATTAATAATTCCAAATTTTTTTAACCCCATCTATTATTAAAAACTCACTATTTTCGTATTGATAAGTAACCATTTCAACAGCTTTTTCTTCATTTTCAGCCTCAACAATAAGGGAATTGTATTTAGCCTCTTTTTTCCCATTAAAAT
>QBYJ01000025.1 GCA_003282885.1 SAR116 cluster bacterium AG-325-F22 | reverse complement strand
TAGACGAAATAACCATATCAATAACTAGAAAAGGTAAAAATAATAAAAAACCTATTTGAAATGCTGTTTTAAGTTCACTTGTCATAAAAGCTGGTAAGGCAATTCGAAAGGGTATGTCTGAAACTTTATCAAACTTTTCTAATCCAGCTAATTCTGAAAACATTATAAGATCAGTTTTTCTTGTATTTTTAACCATAAATTTTTTCATTTCTGCACTTGCAGTCTCGATAGCTTGATCCGCCGGTAGAGTTTTATCCATATAGGGTACTGCCGCGTTGTCATAAACTTTATTAAACGTTGGAGCCATAATGAAAAAAGTTAAAAATAAAGAGATTGCTATTAAAACTTGATTTGGAGGTGTCTGTTGAGTCCCCAAAGCTTGACGAAGGATTGACATAACAATTATAATTCTTGTAAAACTTGTCATCCCTAATACTAATGAAGGAAGAACTGTCAGTGCAGTCATTAATAGTAAAATTTGTAAGGGAAATGAGTATTCTGTTGTATCGCCATTTGTAGATACATTTAATGCAGGAAAACCAGAAGATATTGTTTCACCAAAAGCTTGAACTGGTAATCCACTTATCAAAAAAATAGTAATTAGGAAAGATACGATTTTACAAAAACTTTGGCATTGTCTAAAAATTTCATCACGTTTACTGTAAAAGTAAACCCTTTTAATAGGTTGAGGACAAATTGCTTTACGCATCTCTACCCCCCTTTTTATGTGCTGTTAATAAGTCTGAGATATTTACATGTTGTAGAGGTTTAGACTCATTCGATTTTTCAGGTGGCAAAGTTTTTCGTTGTGAAAAATTTTTGGAAGATAATTTATCAATATTTATATTTTTTGTATTTTTTTCATTAAGACTATGAATATTAATCTGGGTTAAAGAACCTCTTCCAGACTTATGGCCTACAAAGAAAAAATTTTCTTCTCCAACTTTTAAAACATATGCTAAATACCCATTTCTGAGTGACAATTGATTTAATACTTCAAGATTATTTTCATTTTTAATGATTTTTTTTAGGGGACCACTTTGTTTCTTAATAAAAAAAGCAACTAAACCTAATACCAATAAGAATAAAATAGTAACTAATGCAGTTGTGAAATCTGGAACTGTTTGTGACATTTTAGCTTCCCTTTATATTTGAGTAAAAGAAGCAAGAAAGATGCCAGTTTAATACCAAAGGTAACCTGTTGATTTATATAAATATTTTCAATTTATAATTTGTCAATATTTTGAAAATTATAGTTTTTGCACCCGATTTTCAGGATTAGTTACTTCTGTAAATCTTATACCAAATCTTTCACCAACCATAACCACCTCACCTTTAGCTATTTTAACACCATTAGCTAATATATCTAAAGGGTCACCAGCTAATCTCTCTAATTCAACCACAGAACCTTCATTTAGTCTTAAGAGATCTCTAATTTTCAATTCTGTTGAACCTACTTCTACAGTAAGTTTAACTTCAATATTTTCTAAAACTTTTAGATTATCTATACCAGTATTATCTGAATTAGTTTCTTCATTTGTAGATGCTGTTTCATTTTCTGCCATTAATTACTCCTAGTAAATTATAATCTGTTCTTTAAACTAACCGCAACTTGACCATTAGTTTCTCCAATTTCTGCTTTAAATAAGAGCTTGTCATTTACAAAAAAATCAACACCGTCAACTGGTGGAAGATTGATTATATCGCCCTCTTTATATTTAACTAAATTTGATAAAGATACTGACGGCTCACTCAAAATAGCTGAAATAGGAAGAGGTACATTTAATACTGATTTTTCTAAGCGCTCTCTCCAACTAGAGTCATCATCAATAACATCAGACTGTACCCTTGAACGCAACAAAGAAGCAATTGGTTTCAATGTTTGTAATGGATAAATTATATCAAATGAAGCAGAGTCAATATTAGGTAGCTGTACTACAAAAGAACAAATGATAACTGAATCAGTTGACTCAACTAAAGTAGCAAACTGAGGATTAATTTCTCTAGCTTGATGTCTGATTGTAATAGGCATTAGATCTTTCCAAGCAGTTTGTAAACATCGCCCCATACCGTCTGAAACTATTTCGATTATTCTATCTTCTGTTGCGGTAAACTCAGCTTTGGTAGATGGAAAGTTTGCTAATTTACCACCATAGTAACAGTTAGTTAAAACACTAATGAAAGAAGGTTCAAGTACAAGTAACATCGACCCCCTTAATTCATCAATCCTACTAGTAGTAAGACTCATGAAACTATTTAAGCCAGCACTATATTCGTCATATGTCTTAACTTCCGGAGGAAATGGGTTAATCTTAGGTTGCATTCTGATCATTGGCAAAAAAATACTTCTAACTAATCTAGCAAATCTCTCATTAATTAGTCTTAATGCATAATAATCCCCAAGAAGTTCTAGATTGTCTGACCCAAACGTAAAATCTGTTACTTCAACGTCATTATTTACACCGGAATTAGCAGTGATTTCACCAGATTGTAGTCCTTCCATTAGTGCAGAGACTTCATCCGATGACAACTTACGAGAGGTGTTTGACATAGTTCTTCAATCCTTCTCTATTGCAGTATGAAGGCAGTAAAATAGACATCTTCTATACCAGGAAACTCATCAAGCGTTTCCAACTTCTTATTAAGCACTACCATTAACCTTTCTGAAAGCTTTTTCTTACCATCACTTCCAGAAATATCTGTTTCTGTAAAATCGCTTATGGTTGATAATATTTCTGAACGAAGGGCTAACTGATGAGAATCTACCACTTCCATGACTTTTTCATCATATTGTGTAGAAACACCAACACTGACTTGTAAAAATTTTCTACTACCCTTTAAGTTTGTTGTGAAATCTCCAGGAAATTCAAAGTAAGTTGTTTCATAACTATCAACTTCCGGAATAGCCTTAACATTCTTCTTTATTATACCATCTTCACCTACTTCTTCACCTTCTTCATCTTTTTCACTTTTTTCTTTTTCTTTTTTTTCAGCTTCTTTACCTTCAATGATTTGATTTACTTCTGCAGAAGGATCAGGTTCCGGTTCTCCACCAAAAATAAAGTAACCTATACCTAAACCAATTACTATTAATAGAAGGCCTGCAACTACAAAAATAATTATTTTTAATAAACCACTCTTTTTTGGTTCTTCTTCAACTTCTTCTGCCATTTCACTCTCACTAAATAGTTGTTAATATTATGCTATCACGTTTATTATATGTCTAGATGAATTAATTTCAGTTTTAGTATCAATTTCATCTTCACTGGCTTTTTTAATACTATTTTCAGATTGTAAAGAATTTTTTTTATTTTCATTATTTGAATTTTGATTAAAGTTATTTCCAGAATCTAAATGTTTACCACCATTATTTGCTGTAAAATCTAAATCTATACCTTGTTCATTAAAAAGTTTTTGAAGATAATTTTCATTTTGATTTAACGCAATTGTAACAAAACTATTTTCAGTAATAATTTTAACGTTGCCAATACCATTTCTTAGTCTTACTGATACCTTTAATACACCAAGATTTTTAGGTTTAAGATTAAATTCAATTTCTTCCCCACCATTTAGAAGAGCTTTTTCTATTCTAGATGCAAGTTTAGACGTCCAACCTTTTTGAGTTAAGTCTAGATTATCAAAAAAGTTTTCAAGAACAGAGTTATAACCATTGTTTGTAAGTGAGGAGTCATTTTGATGAGAAAAATTAGTACCGCCATTATTACTTTGCATTGATTGTTGAACATTTGAAATTTGATAATTATTCATTTTAATTTCACTAGTTTTACTATTTTTTGGACCTTCGTTGTTTTGATTATTTATTAAAAGAAAATTATTGTTATCAATTATCTTTTGATCAACATGTGAAGTAATTTCATTTAGTTGTTTATATTTTAATGCATTTGATTGAGGTAATTGATAGATTTTGTTTGGGTGATTATTTTTTTCAATTTTTTTAACAAATTGTGTATTTTTATTTTTACTGTTCTGATTTTTTTTATTATTTTGATTTATACCATCTATATTTTCAAAATTTTTTGAAATGTTGAACTGCTTCCCACTAATCGAATTATTTTCACTCTTTGTAAAATTATTTGATAGATGTTTTTGATTAACGTTTGATTTAGAATTTTCAAAATTATCAGTAGATTTTTTGTTATAAAAATTTCTTTTATTTAAGATATTTATATTAAAATCTTTAAAAGAAAATTTTTCTTCTCTTAAAAATTTTAATATATTTTCTTTTAATTCAGAATTAATATTTAAATCTATCTCTATTTGCTTTTTAATTTTTTTTAAATCTGATAAGTTCTTATTTTCATTTTGAAAATTAGGTATTAAGTTTGATAGATAATTAATGATTGCAACTTCATTATCTTTAAAAATAAATTCTTCGTCAATATTACCTTCTGATACAACATCACTTTCAACATTTATAGAGAATAATTTATTTAGGATAGTAGAATTTTGCTCTTCATTTTTGAGGCAAGATAATAAATCAATATTTTTATTTACATCGCTAGTAATATTCATCTTAAATTCCATATTTTTAAGATTTCTGCAAATAGAGTGCCATAAATAAAAATATATCTCTTTGAAGTATGTAATTCTGTTAATTATTTTTTCTTTCTAACTCCCTATAATAAGATTTTTTATATTCTAAAGATTTTTCTTCAGCTTTATTTTTTTTCAGATTATTTATTAAAATTTTATGTTGTGTTATTATTTTTTCGTTTAATAAATATTTATTTCTGTTAGTAGCAATATTTTTTTGTTTTTGGAGAGTGTTTAGAAGTTCAGCATTATTTTTAAAATAACCTGAGCTAATTATCTTTTTTGAAGCATCATCTTTACTACTGTCCATAATTGTATTGATTTGATCAATAAGGTTTTTATTTTTATTTATTTCATTTTCTAATAAATTAGAGTTTTTAATTTCCTTTGAAATCTCTCTTTTTCTTAAAGTTGCAAGCCTTTGAAATCTTTTGATTTTTTTTTCCACTTAAATAGCCTGTTGATATAATTTTAATAATTCTGTTTTAGCATTATCAAAACTTGCTTTATCAGAGTTAGTTTGAGATATAAAATCTATCAATTTAGGCCACATAGCTATGGCGTCATCAAGATCCTTATCTTGCCCTTGGGTATAACCACCCATTAATAACAAATCTTTATTTTCAATATAACTACTTATGTGTTTTCTAAATAATTTTGAAGCTTCAAGATGATCTGCTGAAATTAAGTCATTCATTACTCTACTTATTGAATTAGAAATATCAACAGCTGGGTAGATACCCATTTGAGCATTTAACCTACTTAAAACAATATGGCCATCAAGTATAGCTCTTGCAGTATCTACTACTGGATCATTATTATCATCACCATCAGCCAAAATTGTATAAAATGATGTAATACTTCCTTCACCTTGGTCATTTGTTCCTGTTCTCTCAATCAAATTAGGGATCATAGAAATAACAGATGCTGGATACCCTTTTGAAGTAGCTGTTTCCCCTAAAGATAAACCTATTTCTCTTTTAGCATGAGCTATTCTTGTAAGACTATCCATTATAAGTAAAACATTTTTATTTTGATCTCTAAAATATTCAGCTATTGCAGTGGCCCTATTTGCAGCTCTAATCCTCATCAATGGTGATCTATCAGCAGGAACAGCAACCACTGTTATTTTTTTAGAAGCATCATGTTTAAATAATTCATTGACCATTGCACCAACTTCTCTTGCTCTTTCTCCAATAAGTGCAATAACCACAACATCTGCTTTAGTATATTTACTCATCATTCCTAATAAAACTGATTTACCAACCCCTGAACCAGCGATAATCCCTAATCTTTGACCTTGACCAACTGTCAGTAATGCATTAATCACCCTAACTCCTACGTCCAAAGGCTCCCTAATTAAACTTCTTTTTAAGGGGTTCATTACTTTACCCATTAATGGCCATTTATTATTAATTTTACCTAATGGTTTTTCATCAAGGGGTTTGCCAAACGCATCTGTTACTCTACCTAGTAGTGTTTCATCAACGTCTATAAACTTCCCTTCATCATGCAAAAAAACTTCACATCCTGCTACGATATGGGAGCTAGGTTCTAAAATTGCTAGCATGTTATGATTTTGATCAAAACGAATAACTTCAGCTAAAACTTGTTTTCCAATTTGATCTTTAACAAGACACAAACTTCCTATAGGTGCTGGAAAAGGGTCACAATATATAACATTTCCATCAAACCGATTTACTCTTCCAGAGCTAATAATTGACTTTGGTCTTTTAATATGAGAAATGTTGTCTATTAATTTTGCTTCAAAACTCATCGTATATGTCCATTAGTTTTAGCTTATTTAGTATTATTACTTTTTTCTGAATAATGCATTCCATCACAATTTAAAATAATATCCCCTCTAGAGAGATCTTTGTTAGATATAAATATTGATTTATCTTGACTATCGAAAAAATTTTCAATTTTTGAAAGTGCATCATAATCCTGATCGTTAACTTCAATTTTCATTTTATCTTCAAAACAGTTAATATTCTTTATAAGAGATCTAATTTTTTTTTCGTATTTTTCTGGCATCTTATCAATTTGGTATCCTGCTAATTCATATGCAATATCAATAATTTTGCTCTGTATGACTTTATAAATGACTTCTTCACTTAAATTTGACAGAGATGAAAAAATATTTTTGAATTGCTTAAAATCTTCCGAAATAATTTCAGAGATATCAGAGGGATTTTCTTTACTTTCAATTGAAGTTTCATCATCAAAATCGCTTTTTTTTAATGATTTAGAAACTGCATCTCTTACTGACTCAAGTGCTTGCTGTGTCTCATCATTATCACTATCGATCTCTGAAATTATCTCACTTTTATTTGGCTGATCTTGATTTTGACTGCTAGCATTTTCTTTATCAATTTCTACATCTGTTTCTTGTATATTTTCTAATTTATCATCTTCAGGATTTGATGTATTTAATGGTATGCTGATTTCATCGTTATTCTGATTAACTAAATCAGGTTTACTTAAAAGTTGATCCGTTGACTTATCAATTTCATCTATTTCATTAGGAGGGGTATTTTCAACAGTTTTATCTATTTGAAAAGAATCTACATTTGATTTTTCTTCTGTATTGTCAATTTTTTTAGTTTCAATACCCTCTTCATTTATGGTCTCTTTGATTTGTGAAATTTCATTGTTACTATCTTTAGATTTGAAATCCAAAGCAATATCTATTAAAGATTTTTTTATAAAATTAGAGTTGTTAGTTAAATTTTTATCTTGAAAAACAGCTTCTGCTTGGGTTTTTAAAATTGATTTAATTTCATTGTTATCCAAAGGTACAATGTTTTTAATATCGTCATTTTCTTGATCAAATTTCTCTTTTAAATTCATAATATTATCTCAAATTATACATAATCATCACCACCACGACCTGCAAGCACTATTGATCCCTCATCAGACATACGTCTTGCCACGGCAATAATTTGCTTTTGAGCTTCTTGCACTTCCGTTAATCTCACTGGGCCAAGAGCTTCCATTTCATCTTGAATATTTGCTGCTGCACGCTGCGACATACATCCAAATAATTTTGTTCTTAGCTCTTCATCAGCACCCTTTAATGCAAGGATAATTAAGTCATCTTCAACCGCTCGAAGTAGTGTTTGAAGAGATTTGTCATCAGAGAGTAATAATGTTTCAAATACAAACATACTATCTTGAATTGATAACATTAATTGTTTATCCTCTTTTAGAATTTCCTTCATAATTTTTGCTTCTCCGTCACCGCTTAAAAAATTCATTATCTTTGCGGCGGCTGGAACACCTCCAACTTTACTTGCTCTTAAACTAGCGTTTGAAGAGAAAACTTTCTGCATTACCCTGTCTAACTCTTTCAAGGCTTCTGGTTGAACGGTTTCTAAAGTTGCAATTCTTCTTATAATATCAGATTGACGGTTTTCCGGCATAAAATTTAAAACATCCGAAGCTGTTGCAGGTTCTAAATAAGAAATAATCAATGCAACAATCTGAGGATGTTCATCAATAATTAAGTCGGCAACAGATCTAGCATCAAGCCAATCTAAAATTTCAATAGCCTTATTACTGTCTGAGGGTGTGATTTTACCTAACACAGTTTGAGCTTTATCATCTCCTAAAGATTTAGTAAGTACATTCTTGATATAGCTACCTCCTGAAATACCTAAGCTTGTTTGAGCTTTAATAATTGCCAAAAATTCATCTAAGACTAAGTTTACAGTATCCTGGCCTAAACCTTGTACAGAATACATCGCTGATCCAAGGACTTGTACTTCTTTTGGAGATAAATTTCCCATTATCTCCGCTGCTTCATCTTCACCTATTAACATCATTAAAATCGCACATTTTTGCGTGCCTGTTAATCCTTGATAAATTTCATCCGCCTTAGGTTTTTTTGCTGCTTCAGCCATTTTATTACCCTACTTTCTTAACTCAATCTAAGAATCTTTTTCCATCATACCCTTGAAGACACTTGAAACACGACCTGCCTCATCTCCAACAATCATTCTAATTACAGCAACTTTATCATCATAAGTATTGGCCGTATCAAGCATTTCTGCAGAAATAGCAGATTTTTTAGGTTTTAACTTTGCCTTTATATCTTCAAGCGATTCACCCTCTTGAACCTCAATTTTTTCATCCGCGTCGTCAATATCGTCGCTTGCCATTGCACCAGGCCCAGAAGTGTAGCCTGCTGGGACTAACACTCTTTTTAGAAGAGGATGTAGCGCTCCAAATATTACTATTGCTAAAATTAAAACAGTTGCCAATTGTTGTGCAAGTTCTTTTATTGATTCACTCTCATACCAAGGAACCACATCAACCTCAAGAATATCTACAAAAGGAGCACTTGTTACTGTTACACTATCGCCTCTAACTTCATCAAAACCAAGAGCTTCTTGAACTAATGATTTTATTTCTAATAACTTTTCATCACTAAATTTTTCAAAACTAACCAATCCTTCTGGAGTAACTATTTTCTTTTCTCTGATTATTACTGCAGCCTTAATTTTTTTAATTTCTCCATATTGCGCAGTTGTTGTCTCAACTTTTCTACTTACTTCATAATTTTTAACAGAAGTCTGACTTCTCTGCTTTAAATTTCCACCTACCCCTTTTCCTTCTGGAGCATTTGTTTTTAGATCTGGTGCTAAAGGCGGTGCATTTGATAACGCTCCTGGAATACCTCTTGCTTCTGGATTGGCACTCTCATCCAAAGACATCTGTTCACTTCTAAGTGCATTACCTTTAGGATCGACTGATTCTTCAGTTATCTCCCTTTTAGTAAAATTCATATCTACATTAATTTCAGCTTTTAGATTTCCTGCGCCTACAATTGGTGTTAGTAACGAGATAATTCTTGATCTGTATATTTCGCCTAATCTCATTGTATGAGACATTTGTTCATTAGAAGTGGACGTAGCAATATCGTTTGATGGCTTGGATAATAGTTCACCAAATTGATCAACTACAGTTATGTTTTCTGAAGGCAAGTTAGGTACTGAAGAAGCAACTAGGTGCACTATTGATTGTACCTGTTGTCTTCCTAACGATCTGCCATTGGATAACTTAACAAATACTGATGCTGAAGGTAACGCTATTTCTCTAGCAAAAACTGTTTTTTCAGGAATAGCTAGATGTACTCTTGCTGAACTTATACCAGAAATATGGTTTATAGATCTCGCTAATTCAGTTTCCAAAGACTGTTTTATTTTGATAGCCTCAACTGACCTACTAGTCCCCATTGGCATATCGCCTAAAGTATCATAACCATCTGGAACAGAAGAAGGTAGACCTTCACCTGCAAGTAACATTCTAGATTCATGATAATCTTTTACCGGTACAATAACTTCACCTGTTGAAGGATTTAGTGAAACATTAACACCGTTTTGTTTTAATGTTTGAATTACATTTGCCTTCTCACTCTCTGGAAGTGATGCAAACAATGTTGTCATATCTGATTTCTGCATTGTGAAAAAAACTATTAATCCAATGAAAGCAACAATTACTCCAAATATTAATGGTACTGATTTTTGAACTGCAGGATCAGAGGTCATCTTTCTTACATTTGAAAGAGATGAAGAAATTCTGCTTATAAGACCAGTTCCTTGGTTTATTCCTGCTAAATTATTTCCAGTGGTTGCTTCTGCCATTTTTTTTTCCTAATAAAATTAATTTAAACGGGCATATTCATTATATCTTTATAAGAACTCAAAACTTTATTTCTAACATTCAATGTCATTTGAAATGCAATGCTTGATATTTGTTGTTGCATTATAACTTTAGTTAAGTCAGTCTCTTTTCCTAACTCGTAGTCTTTTGTTATTTTGGATGCTTTATTCTGACTGTCTGCCACAGAATTGATAGCATCGTTTATTTTCTTTGAAAAATCCTCTGCTTTCTCCCCTCCAGAAAATGCCTGATTTGCTTTTTCAAGGATGTTTTCTCTCATTAGGCTAGAACTACTAATGTTTTGATTTGAAATCTGCATTATTTTTTCCTTTTAGGTTACTTTTGCAAAAGCTAATTGATCAGCAAACGTGTCAACTGCTGAATTCTCATTTATATTTGTCAGTGATTTATCTATCATTATAGAAGTTTCATCTATAATATTGTCATTACACAATACTAAAGCTCTTTGAAGCGTGTTTTCTAATTCTCTTACATTTCCAGGCCAATTATGACTTAGTAACAACTCTCTTGCATCATTTGTAATGTATGGGATGCTTTTACTGTTATTATTGTGTTTATCTAAAATCTTTATTGATATCGGTAAAATATCATCTTTTCTAGATGATAAGTTTCTTGTTTGTAATGGAAATACATTTAGTCTGTAATATAAATCCTCTCTGAATCTAGATTGATTTACCTCATAAGCCATATCTCTATTCGATGTTGCCAAAACTCTAACATCAACATCAATATCTCTTTGCCCTCCTACTGGTGTCACTTTTCTTTCTTGTAAAACTCGTAACAATTTTGCTTGTAATGATAGTGGCATTTCAGAGATTTCATCTAAAAGTAAAGTGCCCCTATCTGCTGCCCTGAAAATTCCTTTGTTTGCATTTGAAGCACCTGTAAACGCGCCCTTTTCATGCCCAAATAAAATTGCCTCTAACATATTTTCTGGGATAGCGGCGCAGTTAACAGCCACAAATGGTTCATCTTTTCTATTTGAGTATTCATGTAAATAATTTGCTAATACTTCTTTTCCTGAGCCAGTCGGTCCATTGATAAAAACAGTTACATCAGTACTTGCTACTCTTCTAGCTAATGATAGGAGTTCATATGTTTTTGTATCTCCAGCAGAGAATGCAATACTTGGACAACATATATTAAATATTAATTCTAATGCATATTGGTCAGTATAATCTGACAAAGTAATTCTTTTAACCGCCCCACCTAATTCATCTTTAATTTCAATTCCATTAATTTTACTATCATCACCGATAATTATTATTTTTGATAATTTAGCCTGCCTAGCAACTGAAACTAATTTTGAGGAACCACCAATCTCTTTTTCAAAAATATTTGAGCATACAATTGTGTCAGCTTGATAGCCGACTAGATCAATACCAAAGAAGTCAGGCTTTGAACTTTCAGTGCCTGCCTTAATAACTGTAATATCCCTTTTTTCTAATATATCACATAGATTATTAGCTATTTTTAGACTATTATTTATTACAATAACTTGGCTCATTTAAAACTCCTCAAATTTATAAAATCAAGGAAGCAAGAAGCTTGCCAATTTAATTTTTGTTATCTTTTTTTGCAAACTCTTGGTAAATACTGAATATTTTTTTAATTTCGAGATTGATTTTTTGCCAAGAATGTCATTATTATGACATATTTAAGAATATGTTGTTCAATTATTTGACGGTATTTTAAATGAATATAGTTAATAAATTATCAAGTGAATCTGCTAAAGACAGATTTATATTAGATAAACTTAATGATATGATTGATGGCGAAAGCCCTGAAACTAAATCAATGAAAAATTTAGTTGCAATGGTTTCTCAATCAAATAGCACAGCATTAATCTTGGGTGAAACAGGAACTGGTAAAGATATAGTAGCACAGGCAATACATAAATGTTCGAAAAAAAAAGGTGCGTTTATTACAGTTAATTGTGCAGCAATTCCTTCTGAATTGTTAGAGTCTGAACTTTTTGGTCATGAAAAAGGTGCTTTTACAGGTGCTGATAAACAAAGGAAAGGTAGATTTGAACAATCAAGCGGTGGGTCTCTGTTCCTCGATGAAATTGGGGACATGCCATTACCTCTTCAGGCTAAACTATTAAGAGCTATTGAGAGTAAATCTATTCAACGTGTTGGAGGTACAGAAGACATTAAAATTAATTTAAGATTAATTTGCGCTACACACAGAGATTTAGAAAAAAAAGTTGAAAGTGGTGAGTTTAGAGCTGATTTATTTTTTAGAATAAATGTACTACCAATCAACGTACCCTCTCTCGCTGAAAGGAGAACTGACATACCAAATCTTCAAGAAAAACTTTTAAAAGATTTAAAATTAGAGGAAAGTACAAAACCAATTTTTACACCAGATGCAATTACAGCTCTTACAAAACACAATTGGCCCGGAAATGTACGTGAGTTAAAAAATGTAATCGAAAGAGCATGTATAATTTTTCCTGGGAAAGAAATTACAAGTTCAAATGTTTATGAAAATCTTCTTAGGTTAAAAGTGCCTTCTGTTGCAGAAGAACAAGATGCCCTCTGGGAAATGACTACAGACTTAAGTGGACTAGATAATCTTGATGAAAATATTACAGATAAAAGCCCTGAAGATTATTTACCACATCCTAAAAATTATAAAAACTGGTTTTCTTTTTATGATGAAATTGACTTAAGAAGACACCTTCAAGATGTGGAGATTGTTTTAATAGAAGAAGCACTTGAAATAACTAACGGAAAAATAGCATTAGCTGCAGATAAACTAAAATTAAGAAGGACAACTCTTATAGAAAAAATGAAAAAATATAGTATCCCCGCAATTAAATTAAGTGACTAATCTCAATAAAACATCCCCACTTGCATTTGCTTGTGCAAGCATAGATGTTGCTGCTTTAGATATTATTTGTGATTTGGTGAATTTTGCAGTCTCAAGAGCAAAGTCAGCATCTTCAACTTTTGACAATCTCAACGTAGAAGCAATTTGAACATTAGTTAAAACATTCATTCGATATTCAATTCTATTTTCTGTAGAACCAAATTTGCCTCGAGTATTAGCTATAGTATCTATTGCGGTGTCAATTTTAGTTAAAGCAGCTGTTGCATTAGTTACTGATGAAACAGAAATAGTTGAACCAGCTGAAGGAGAACTTGTAGAAGCTTGTGCCTGCATTCCAATTTCACTAACATCATCTCCAGAAATTTTTATAGTATCTGTAGATGAATGTGTAAGTTGAATTTGACCTTTAAATGTTACAGAGCTAGCTACTGAAATTGTTGCTCCAGTAGCATCAGTATGTGAATCAAAATAAACCCCTGGTGTACCTCCGTGCTCTATTTTTATATCAGCACCGCTAGCACTTATTAATTGAAGTGAACCATCTGAATTAGCAGAAGCAACTATGTCTCCTATTGCAGCATTATTTATTGCTGAAATAGTAAGGTTTAAATTGCTTGCGCTAGAGAAATTTATCGCATTTCCATTGATTTTAATATTTGAAGCAGCTGAGGAACTTTCAGAATTATCTATTCCAATTGTCACTAAGTTATAACCAGATGCAGTTACATTAGTTGATGATGAAATTGCATTTATTGCAACAGCTTTTGCAGCCGCAGATGAACTTGTAGATGTACCAACAGCTGTATCGTTAATTCTAATATCATGTGAAGTTGTAAGTGCATTACTTGTAACTAAATCGGAGCTTATTTGAGTATTAGAATCAACTTCGTTAAACCCAAATCTTGCAAGATCGTCAATGTTTCCTTGATTACTAGCATATCCATTGGCGAGCGTATTAGCCTCAATTTTTACATAAGTTCCATCATTGTTTGTTAGTTTTAAATACCCTAAATATGTACCAGAGGTAAATCCGGCATCACTTGGAGCGTTTCCTCCTATAACAATATCATTTCCAGTAGTATTTGAAAGAGTGATTGAATTATCTGAGTTTAATAGAGCTGTAACTCCTGATGCTGCTTGATTAATTTCTGTAACTAAGTTTGAAAGGCTTGTTTGAATAGAAATTGTATTTGAGTTAATGGTGAAGGTGTTTGACATACTTAAATTTGAAATAACTGCAGAGGTTAAACTATTAAAGCCACTTGCGGTTGCACCATGAGTGTTTGAGTTAGCATTAATTGCTGTGGCAAGAGCCGTGGCAGTATTATTTCCAGAGGTAAGATCAGTGCTTAATGTTGCAGCGAGCGCATTTTCTCCATTTATTAAAATATCATTCGCTGCTAAATTTGAACTACTGTAATTGTAACTAGTAACCCTCCCACTAGTAAATTCAGACACACCAGATGTAGCGGAAAGATTAAGAGCAACACTATCCGAATCTACCAAACTTATTGATAAACTTGAGGCAGCATCATCACCTATATTAAAAGAAGCTGATGAAGTAGAACCGTCTAGTAGAATAATATCATTATATTTGGTGTTTGTTGTAATTGTATCTATCTCGCTGAGATAAGCATCAACTTCAACTTGTAAAGTTGTTCGGTCGGCATCAGTCAAAGTTGAATCTGTTCCCTCAACAGCTAATGCTCTAATCATACTCAATAAGTTATTGATTTCAGAAAGCCCGCTTTCAGCAGACTGAGTTAAAGTTATAGCCTGAAAACCATTTAGCAAGCCTTGTGAGATAGATAATATTTTTGCATTTAATTTTGAAATTACCCCAACAACTCCAGGATCATCTGATGCTGAATTAACTCTTTTTCCTGACGATAATCTTTCACTAGACTCAGAAACTTGCTTGATTTGATGTGACAAACTCCTTTGAATAGATTGGGTGCTTGAAGAATTTACAATACTAATCATCTTTATATCCTGGTTAAATTAAAATTAAGTAAAATTACAGCAGTAGTTACGACTGAAATTAACATTTGTTTAATTTTTTTTTTAATTTAATAGATTTTAGAAAAAATATTTAATATTTTCAGTTACTTAGATAAAGAATAAAATTTAATTCTTTTTTGGAATTTGTTATGATTTGTATTTAATTGAACTATTTCTGTTTCTAAATCTCTAATCGCAATATTATTTAGATTGATAATTTTACTAATTCGATTTTTGGAAGAAGAACCAGATGACTTACTAATCTCATTTATGATTCTTTTTCTATGTGTGTCTAGTTCTAAGATTTTTTCATATTCATTATTGTTTATCAAATTAGAAATACGTATCGAAATCTCCTCTAATTTCTTTAAATCTTCTTCATATTTAATCATTATGATGTTCTCACTTGTAAAGATATATCTTTCCACCCATTAAGAATTTCTCCAATAATTTCTAATGCTTGCTGAACTCCACTAGCATCTTTTTTCGTGAAACCTTTTATCACTTGTTGTCTTGCAAATTCATAAAGTTGAAATAAATTACCTGCAATATCTGGGGCATTATCAAAATCTAAAGAAGTTTGTAAACCGTAGATAATAGTTAAACATTTACTCATATTTTTTGATTTTTTTAATGCTACCTCTTTTTTTGATATATTTTGATTTTTAGTTTGGTCACTTGAATATTCATTTATATCAATAATAATTTTTTGAAGTGAATTTGAGAGTTGAAACATCAATTCACGAATAACTTCATGCGAAGATTTAACAGAGTTTGTTGAAAACTTTGTTTTTTGATAAGCTGTAATATATTCTTTATTTGTCATATTGTTCATGCTTCAAACTGAATTTTAAAAAGTTACTTTGTCAAAAATTTGCTATTTCCATACATTTATGTGTATATTAGTTACTATGGTTAGTAATATTACAAATAGTCAGTACTCAATCCCTACAATAAATGCATTAAAGCCTTTAGTTGAAGAAACTTCATCTATTTCTGCAAACGCTATGCCAATCACAAAAAAAGCTATTCAAGAGCCTAATGTTTTAAAGAAAACTAATAATAATCTGTATCCAGATTTTATAAGAAAAGTTTATAATAATGAACAAAGCTCCTCACATGGGTCTCTAACTGAAAGTTTTATTAGATCTCGTGCTTCATTGTCACCTGCCTATATGCAAAATGAAGTTGTTACACGATATAATATGATAAGTTCGATCCCTGTAATATTACCTCAGATTAAAAAAGTTAATATAACAGCCTAATATAAATTCTGTCCAACTTGGCACACCATTTGCAGTAATTTCCAAAATTTTGGAGATAAAAATGCCAACAGTTAATACTAATAGTGCATCTACTTTCGCACTTAATAAGATAAACCAGACTGAGAGAGACATGCTTACGTCAATGGAAAGATTATCGTCTGGAAAACGTATTAATCATGCAGGAGACGACGCTGCTGGTGCCGCTATCGCTGATAGAATGACAGCACAGATTAGAGGGTTAGAACAATCTGTTAGAAACGCGGGGGATGTAATTTCTATGGCACAAGTTGCTGAAGGAGCACTTGACGAATCTTCAGATATATTACAAAGAATTAGAGAACTAGCTATTCAATCTGCGTCAGACATAATGAATGCAGAGGAAAGATCATATTTGAATGCTGAAGTTATTCAAATGTTGGCTGAACTAGATCGGGTAACAAGAGATACAACATTTAATGAAATAGCTGTTTTAGATGGCTCTTTTGCTGACAGAAGATTTCAAATAGGTACACATGAAAGGGAATTTGCACAGTTATCTGTTTCTTCAATGCGAATTGATGCCTTAGGTGCTTTTAAAGCTGTTTCTGATAAAACTGAAACTGATAGTAGTAGTAATAGTAATAAAAATGATAATCTAGCTTTAAATGCATATGCAGTTGCTGATACAACTGAAGCTAATTTAATACAAGCAGAGACTTTTACTGTTCATGGCATTCTAGGAAGCTCAACAGTTACTGCAGCAGCAGGTTCAACAATTAGAGATATTGCAACTTCAGTAAATGCTATATTTGACTCAACTGGAGTTTCAGCTATTGCTTCTTCACAACTAAAAATAGAAGCTCAAACACTTGATAGTAGTTTTAATGGACAAAATAGCATTTCATTTTCAATACAAGGTAAAAATGGAACAGCTACGTCAGTTTCAGCTAATATAACTTTAAATAATGCCAAAGGAAGTTCGGTACTTTCAGGTCTTAGAGATTCAATAAATAATTATACTACAACCACTGGCATTACAGCTACTTTGTCAAGCGATACTTCATCTATAATCTTAGTTCAAAATGAAGGTTATGATATTAAATTAGGTGATGTAAACTTTGCAAGTGATACAACTACAACTGGTGCTCAAAGAATTCTTTTAGTTACAAGTTTAGATAACGAAGAAGTAGCTGCTGGAGATGCGGTAATGCTTGGAGACACGAACGTAACTACAACATCAACTACGTCTGTTGCTGCATCTCAAACTCCATCTTCAAGTACGGCACTGACATTAAACTCATCAGGCATTGCTGCCGTTACGGCTGATCCTAATGGTTTAGTTACTGCACAAGATGTGTCAGGTGCTGGATCTTATACCGTTGGTGGAGCACTAGCAACTAGTACTTCTCTTAATTCGAGAATAACTATAACAAATGGAGATACTGTCAACAATACATCATTTAAATATACTGTGACTGGTACAGATGTTTATGGTAATTCATTAGAAGAAGTTATTGAAGGCGTTAATGGCAACGCTGCTGTAGCAACTGGGAGTAAAGTATTTAAAACTGTCAGCGCTATAACTGTTGATGGAAATTCAGGATCTGTTGAAATAGGAACTACACCCGCGGTAGTCAATCAAGCTGCTCTTGTTACCATTACAAGCGCATCTGGTGATGAATCTGGCAAAACCTTTACTGTTGTGGGAACAGATATGAATGGTGCAGCTTTAACTGAGGTTATTACTGGTCCTGCTGCAAGTAAAACTGTTACTGGAAGAAGAATTTTTAAAGAAATACATTCAGTTACACCCTCCGCAGCTACAGCTGCTGCTATCACTGTAGGTGTAAAAGCAGCTGACTCAGTAATTGTGAGTGGTCAGTTGGAAATGGTGTCAAGTAATAGTTTCACTGTAATAGGAGAAGATGGAAAAGGATTATTTGAATTATCACCAGGCGCTGCTTCATTAGACAAACTTGAAAGTGTACACGTGAAAACCAGAACAGCATCAATAAATGCTCTACGAGTAATTGATAGAGCTTTAGATAGAATACATATGGAAAGAGCAAAATTAGGAGCTCTAAGTAGCAGAATGGAAAAAGCAATTGACAACTTGTCAAACGTTGCATTAAATACAGCTGCTTCAAGGGGAAGAATTCAAGATGCAGATTTTGCTAAAGAGTCCGCAGCATTAACTAAACATCAAATACTACAACAATCTGCTATGGCCATGATTGCGCAAGCTGGTAAAATACAGCAAAATGTACTCCAGTTACTTCAAAATTAATTTCAATATAAGTTAATGTCTTAAAAACCTCTGTGTGTATATTAAAATACAAGATACTGCAAAAAGATTTTAATAACTTGTAATAATTGCAAAGCCACTAGACAATCTTATTTAGACATTTATTTCTTACTAAATATTTATTATTTTAACAGTAAAATGCATAGATAGTACGAAAAATGTCAATGATATAATTTAATTTTTAAAAATTTTTTAGAGATTTAAATAAAATTAGAAATTTTCTCAATTGAAACTAAAAGCAATACTATTGGAATTGTTACTATACTAATTATTGTAGTGATAATTATAGCAGATGAAGTTTTTAAAACATATGCTCTATAATATTGAGATATCGGAAACACGGTAGCAGCAACAGGCAAACAAGAAAATATTATAGCCACCTGTATCCACATTTTATCAAGCATTTTAAGTTCATCTGTTGACCAAAAAACAAATAATAAAAATACTAATAAAGGGTGTATAAATAACTTAATAAAACTTATAAATATTAATTCTGAAAAAGCTTTTTCTACACTTTTACTTACTATTATGATTCCTATGGCAAATAAAGCCGTTGGGACAGCGGCACCTGACAAAATGTTTAATGTCTCCTTTGGAAGCTTACCTAAATTGAGGTCATAGAGTGATAATAATAATCCTATTACACAAGAAATGATAACAGGATTTTTTAGTATTGATTTTAATGCAATTATTAAATTTAAAAATGCTGATTTATTTTTAATATCATTAGAGAAAACAGCAACTAAAGCTAGTACAAAAGCAATATCAAAAACTAAAATTAAAGCAGCAGGAACAATTGCCTTTTGTCCGAATAGTAATATTACCAAAGGAATTCCAATGTAACCATAATTTGAATAAGTTGCGTTCAGGGCAAATACTGAATTCTCATTACTTTTGAGCTTAAATATAAACTTTGCAACCGTATAAGATAATATAAATATGATTAATGTAGCAATTTCAAATCTTACAATATAATCAAAGTTTATTAGACCCTTAACTGGATTTGCCATAATTGAAGTTATTATCATTGGAGGTAAAGCTATATAAAATGCAAAATTAGAAAATGTTTGACTACTTTTTTCATCAAATAAGCCTATATATTTAGTAAATGCTCCCAATGCAATAATAGCAAAAAAAGTGGTAGTTATACCTAAAATTTCAAGCATTTATAAGATTAAATTTTAAAAAAATATCTAATACATATTCTGACATATTTAATATGTAAATTAATTTTGTGAGATTAACAAAACATTGAACAAGCTTAGCAAGAATCCGGCTTTTAGTGATTAATTTTTACGCATTTGTGTCCCACCTAAGTGCTACAACAATTGCTTTATGAATTTAATAAATAATAAGATAGAACCATCTAAATCAAGCTTGGAGTCTTGATTAAGATGGTCTCATTTTTAAATCTTAAAATTATAATTGAAGAAGAGTTAGCAAATCTTGCTTAGATGCATTTGCTTGAGCTAACATTGAAGTTGCTGCTTGTCTAAGTATCTGCGCCTTTGCCATATTAGTTGTCTCTGCGGCAAAATCTGCGTCTTCAATTCTTGATTGAGCGGCTTTCGTATTTATTTTCAAAGTTGTTAAGTTATTAATCTTTGCGTTAATCCTATTTTCAACAGCACCGAAGGAAGCCCTAAAACCTGACACCTTGTCTATTGCAATGTCAATGGTAGCCAAAGATGAAGTAGCTCCAACAAGAGTAGATACATTGACGCCACCTACTCCGGCAGTTCCTACTGCACTCTGACCTTCTAGGCCAAGTTTAGCTAACCCAGCATTATTCAAGTCTCCGTCAGTTAATTTTATAAAGCCTCCATCGGTTGCCGTAAGTTCAATATTACCACGGGCTGTAATATTAGCTGCAACAGTAAGAGAAGTATTATCTGCATCTGAGGCGGCCGAAACATATGCTGTGGGCGAGGTAAGGTCAATAGTAATATTACCTCCTGCTGAATCAAACAGCTTTAGTAGACCTGCAGATGAAGCACTTGCAACAACTCCCACATTTGCAGTGTTAATTGCTGCAGCAACGTCAGATACTGAGTTAAGTGAACTTACAGCAATAGCTGTTCCATTAACCTCAAATGATGAGTCAGTTGCATTTTCGTCAAAGTCTAAGTCCAAAAACATTGTGGTAGATGCAGTAGCAGTTACGCCGCTTTGCGCTGAAACTGAATTAATAGCGGCAGCTTTTGCTTTAGCTGAGTTTAATATAGTAGCACCAATCAAGACGTCATTTATTTTAATTTGATCTGTAGTTGATAAGATGGCATTGGTGACGGCAATTCCTTTAGTAACTTTACCGTCTGTTTCATTTAAACCATATTGACCCAAACTAGTCGGAGTAGCAGTAGCTGCTTGTACATAACCATTAGCTAGGTTTCCTAACTCAATTGTTACAGCCGATCCATCCACGTTTTCTAATGTATAAAAACCTTCATAAGTATCTGCTATTAGCCCTACAGCTCCAGGCGCGTTACCACCAACAATAATC
>QBYJ01000024.1 GCA_003282885.1 SAR116 cluster bacterium AG-325-F22 | reverse complement strand
TCTTTCCAAACTAAATGAGGCATTCCATACACTATTTCTTTAGCATCGTCTTTATTTAGTTCGACTCCGTTTTCATAAGCTGCCTCAGTATACCATCTGGAAAGACAGTTTCTACAAAATCCACTAAGGTTCATTAAGTCAATATTTTGTACATCAGTTCTATTTTGAAGGTGGATTAAAAGTTTTTTTAACACGTCTGAGTCTATTTTTAATTTCTTGTTATTATCCATTATATTATCCCATAATTTTTCATAATTTTTAGCATAAGTATCTCATCAAAACAATTTACAAAGAGAAATAACTAATAGTTTGTAAAAAGGTAAAATAAATATTAGCATAAGCTAACTTTGGAAATTTAAGTCATGAATAATGAATTCGAGATTAATTCTGATAGGTTTGCTCAAGTAAGGAGCGCAAGGAACACTGAAACTGCTGAAGATTACACAGAAATGATAGCGGATCTAATTAAGGAAACTGGAGAAGCTAGGGCAGTCGATTTAGCAAAGCATTTTGGAGTAACTGGACCAACAGTAAATAGTGTAATAAGACGTTTAGTAAGAGAGGGTTTGGTTGAAAGTAAACCCTATAGATCTATATTTTTAACTGAGAAGGGCCAATTACTAGCTGATTACTGCAAAAAACGGCATGAAATAGTGTATAATTTCTTATTAAAAATTGGTGTCAATGAAGATGTTGCAAAAAATGATGCTGAAGGTCTAGAGCATCATGTAAGTACAGAGACATTAAGTGTGTTTCAAAAATTTAATAGAAAATGATTTTTACTTAACTTTACCTTCAAAGAGATAATAAATCCTTTTAAAGTCTTTTATTGTCTCTATTGATATTTTACGGATAAATTTAATTTCAGTAAGATTGGTAAAATCATATCCAATATCTAAATTACGATTTATAATCATAATTTTTTCATTTTTCTTATGATTTGTTTTGTCATAATTATAATTTTGTTCGTAGAAGTTCCCTGGAGAGATGCTATTTGTCTTAAGAAATATTTTGTTTTTAAATTTATTATCGACTTTATTTAGATAGTAATTAAATCTTGTTATTTCACCTCTATTAAAAAAAACTAATTTAGATATTTCATTACTATCAAAAGTTTTTTTAATCTCTGCTGAAAGTAATTCAAATCCTAAGTTTTTTCTCAAAGGATCTGATTTTAAGTTTATAGGATAAAAATTTCCAGTTAGAGTTACTTTTAAAATTAATAAAGATAGCATGAAATTTATAAACAATCCAAATTTAGTTAATAGTCTTAACACCTTATGTCTTTGTATAATTGCATAAGCGCTAATCATTAATGTCGCACTAATATATGCAGTAACTGCCCAATTAGGGTTAGCTATCTTTAAAAAGCTTTGAATTATCATTAAAGTAATAATTGGCAAAGAAAGCATGCCTAATAGAGCGAGCTTTTGGTCTTTTAAAAAACTATTAAAAATTATAAATAAATATAATAAAAAAATTATAGGTCCAAATACTAATAACTGTGATGATAAAAAATCAATTACATTAGCATAATTAATAATAATTTCTGAAAGATTAGCATTTGAAATAGTATGACGCGCAGTTACAAAATCGTTGGAGTAATTCCAATATAAATTTGGAGTGGCTATAACCAAGCTTGAGATCAAAACTAGTAGAAGTTTTTTAACGGTTAATGCTATACCTTTGTCATAAATTACCCACCATAAAATTAGTAAAACATAGAAGTATAAAGCAGCATACTTAGATAAGAATGCTAGTCCAAGACTAACTCCTGCGAATAAAGCTGATATATAAGAATCGTCTTTAAATGTTTTGAAAATAAATAATAAAGCTAATGACCAAAATAACAACAAAGGCGTGTCAGTTGAAATAATAAAACTTCCTAACGAGGCGGCAGGAGTAAATATCCACAATAAAGCTGCAACACGACCTGCTTTTAATCCAAAAGCAAACTGAGTTGAGGTCCATAAAATCATTGAGATAAAGAAATGAATTATTGGGGACAATAGTCTTACTGCCCATTCTTCATTTCCAAATATTTTTGTTGATAATCCTATTGTCCACGCTATGAAGGGTGGTTTTGTAAAATAGCCAAAATCTAGATTTTGAGACCAATGCCAGTATTGAGCTTCATCTACAGACAATTCTATGGGTGAAAGAAATAAAGTATATATTCTAACCAAGGTAATTAAAACTAGTGTAAGGAGAACTACTGGACTGCTTAGTATTATTGATTTTTCATTCGTATTACTGAGTGATAACATTTCAATATCCCCAGTGATGAAAATATTCTAATTTAAATTAAATTACAATATCATAATTTATTTTAGAAAGAGTACATATATACTTTCTTGATTTGTTTATAATATAAGTTTAAATAATTAATAAATATTGATGAGTTTTGAATGAGTTTTAATAAAGAAGTAAATGAATTAATAGAAGATTTTTCTTATTTTGAATCTTGGGAAGATAAATATCAGTATTTGATTGATTTAGGTAGAAGTGTTCCCAAAATGGATGAAAATTTGAAAATAGACCAAAATAAGCTTAAAGGTTGTCAATCTGTTGTTTATTTTAGTAACTTTTTTAATGATAATGGAACAATTACATTTATTGCAAATAGTGATGCTGCTATAGTTCAAGGTTTAATTGCATTAATGCTTAAAGTTTTTTCAGAAAAAAAACCACAGGAAATAATAGAAACAGATATAAATTTCCTAGAAAAGATAGGTTTAGATGAGCACCTATCTCCAACTAGAAAAAATGGTTTATCTTCTCTTATCACATCCATAAAAAGTGTGGCTAAGTCTAAACTAGTATAAGGATTAAATTTGACGAATATCGGTAATAGATATCAAATTTCTAGTTTAGCGAATGATAAAGTAAAATTAATCAATAGCTTGCATCATCGTAAATATAGAAGAGAGTATAACTTATTTGTTGCTGAAGGTATCAGAATTTGTAGAGAAGCTGCAGAGAATGGTTGGGAAATAAGATATCTTTTATATGATAACTCAAATATAGACATTCATATGATTGAAAATTTAATTAATAATGTATTGTGTTTAGGTACAGATGTTATAGGAGTAACTTCTGAAATACTTTCCAAAATATCTCATAAAGAAAACCCTCAAAATGTTTTATGTGTTATTTGTCAAAAATGGAATCACTTACCCAGTATAATAAAAGATAAAACCTTTGTTGCTTTAGAAACTGTCAGAGATCCAGGAAATCTAGGGACTATATTAAGAACAATGGATGGAGTTGGTGCGACTGATTGTATTTTATTGGATGAGTGCACAGACCCATTCTCTTATGAATCAGTTAGGGCAAGTATGGGTGCAATTTTCAACGTTAATATAATAGCATCTAGTAGCAAAAATTTTCTCAAATGGAAATCAAGACATAAAATTAGTCTTATTGGAACATCTTTATTTAATTCAAATGATTATACTAAAACAAATTGGCAATTACCATTTATTTTAGCTATGGGTAATGAACAACAAGGTTTATCACAAAATATTTTAAATGAATGTGATCAATTAATAAAGTTACCAATGTTAGGCCGTTCAGACAGCCTGAACTTAGCTGTTTCAACGGGGGTGGCACTATATGAATCAATTAGGAAAAATCCTAATTAATTTATCTTTTTTCCCATCTTGCAAAAATAGCCATGCTAATTTGACGGGGATTAACTTGGTTCTCTACTATAGATATTTCACCTGATTCCACTATACCAGAATAGTTCTTCATCACTTCACTTAGCCCATGATTTAAAGAAATGTGGCTAGACCTTATTGCATAACTATTAAGTATAATAAAGATTGGATTATTAGATAAAATTTGTGGAATACATTTTAATAATAGAGGAAGATCATTAAATAAATCCCATTTCTCTCCATTTGGCCCTCTTCCATATTTAGGCGGATCTAAAATAATACCTTCATATTTGTTACCTCTTTTAATTTCTCTATTAACAAATTTAACGGCATCGTCAGGAATAAATTTAATAGGTAATTTTTGGAAAGAGGAAAGATTTCGATTTTGAAAAGCATAATTAATGGCTTTTTTACTTGCGTCAACATGTGTTACAGATGCACCATTTGAGGCCGCATGCAGAGATGCTATACCTGAATAACCAAAAAGATTTAGTACTCTAGGGTAGTTAGCTTGATTTGAAACAGCTTTAAATTTGTTAATTTTTTCGGCAGCCCATACCCAGTGCGGTGACTGATCTGGGAAGAATCCTAAATGTCTAAAAGGAGTAGGGGTCGCAAAAAACTTTACCTTATCGAATGACATTTCCCATTTAGTTGGAATATTATTCTTTATAACCCACTTGCCTTTTGGATCTTCATTTTCTAATGATGATGAGCTTAGAAATGATCCTGATGAATTTTCCCACACTTTAGCTTTTAATCTTGGCGCCCATATAGCTTGTGGCTCAGGTCTAGAAAAAGTATATGGACCAAATTTTTCAAGTTTTTTTCCATTCCCACTATCGATAAGTGAATAATCAGTCCAATTATTAGGATGAATTAATAAAGGCGTCATTAGGAAAAATCCTATTAAAAAAGTTTTGCACTATTAACAATTAAAGTTAATAATAACAAAAATTGTACGAAATCAAATGAAAATAAAGTTATCAGTAATAATTCCCGTTTATAACGCAAAAAAAACTCTTCCAAGAGCTATAAATTCTATAAACAATCAGAATATAAAAATTAATACTTTCAAAGTAGAAATATTAATAATAGTAGATGATGGAAAAAATTATAAAGAAATAATCCCAAAATTAAAAAAAGGAATAACAATTAGAATAATAAAAACAAATGGTATTAAGACTGGTCCAGGTAATGCTAGAAATTTTGGTATAGATGAAGCAAAAGGTGAATTTGTTGGTTACTTAGATGCAGATGATGAATGGTCTGAAAATTACTTAAGTAAGATGTTAGAATTGGTTAAAAAAAATGGGGTCGGGTTTGCACCTACCAGAGTATATGATGAAAATAATATTTTAATAAAACATTTTGAAGGTAAAAGGCAAGGATATCTTGATTTAAATGATATTGGAAATATACCGTGCAGCTTTCATCCATTTATAATTAGAAATAAGCAGAAAAAATTTGAGGCAATACTAAGCCAAGATGTTTATAATACTGCTTGCATTCTAAATGAACATAATACAAAGATCAGTATGATAAAAGGAGCATATTATAAGTTAAATTTACAAAGAAAATCAGTAACGAAGGAGGATGGTTTTGCTCACAAAATTAATTTGGCTTATGTTAAATATCAAATAAAATCACTGAAAAATAAAAACTTTAAAATAGCAAGATTATTTGCAATAAGGCGAATTAAAAATATTAAATACAATCAATGGAAAATAAATAATAATAATAGAAGCTTCTATGAATATTTAAATGAGAGAGAAAATTAAATGAATAATACAAAAGCATGCATATTCGACGCATATGGGACACTTTTTGACGTTAATGCCGCATGTCGAGAGCTGTCTTTGGATGTAGGTTATAAATGGCAAAACTTAGCAAACTTGTGGAGATTAAGACAAGTAGAATATACTTGGCTAAGAAATTCTATGAAAGAGTATGTTGATTTCTGGGAAATAACATCTAGTGCATTAGATTATGCAATGGAGGTATTAAATATCGAAAATAAAAAATTAAAAAAACAATTATTGGAATTATATCTAAAGTTAGAAGCGTATCCAGAAGTAAAAGAAGTATTAGAGAAACTAAAAGATAAAAAATATAAAACTGGAATACTTTCAAATGGAAATAAGAAAATGCTCGATAGTGCTGTTAAAAATGCCAAAATAGAAAATTTATTAGACGAAGTTATATCTGTTGAAGAATGTAAAATTTATAAACCATCAAGCGATGTATACGATCTTGTAGAAAAAAAAACTGATATAAAAAAAGATAACGTAACTTTTTTTTCTAGCAATGCATGGGATATGCATGCCGCAGCAAATTACGGTTTTAAAACAATATGGGTAAATAGATTTGACGGTACATTAGAAAGACTGCCTGGTAAACCAATCGCAATTGTAAAGTCATTAAATAATATTGACGAATTAATATAGTTTTAAACGTCGTGTCCAATACCCCAATGCCAAAAATTTGATTTTTCATTATTAAAAAATCTATTTATGATCATTTGATGTACCTCCGATGCACCATCCACTAACTTAGCCTGCCTAGCATATCTATATATCCATTCTAAAATGATATCCTTGCTATATCCTTTAGCACCATTAAGTTGGATAGCAGTATCTGATACATTATTCAATGTTTCTGCAACGTGAATTTTAGCCATGGAAACATCCTGTCTAGATTTACTACCATTTTCAATTTTCCACGCTGCTCTCATTACAAGTAACCGAGCAATATCAATATCCATAGCAGCTTTACCAAGTTTAATTTGAACTGACTCTCTATCAGATAGTTTTATACCAAATCCTTCTCTATGAGACACATAATTTAAGGCAATTTCCAAACTTCGCCTGGAAAGACCAATCCATCTCATACAATGAGTTAAACGAGCTAGGCCTAGTCTGATTTGGACAATTTTAAGTCCTTTACCAACATCACCTAACCTATTTTTATCAGGGATTTGAAGGCCATTAAACTCTATTTCACAATGACCACCATGTTCTTCAGGACCCATTATAGGAATTCGTCTTTTAATATTCCAACCTGGTTGATCTTTATGATATAGAAAAGCTGTTAATCCATCTTTAGTTTTAGCTAAAAGTATAAAATGAGAAGCAACACCGGCCCCTGTAATATACCATTTGAGGCCATTAACTAACCATTTACCATTTTGATAAGTGGCTTCAGTTTTGATCATTGAAGGATCGGACCCTCCACCAGGAGCTGGTTCAGTCATTGCTAAAGAAGATCTTACATCACCATTTATTATTGGATCAAGCCACTCTACTTTCTGTTCTTCAGTTGCAATCTTATTTAATATATACATATTACCATCATCTGGCGCTGCGCAATTAAAGCATACTGGTCCAAAAATAGATCTATTCATTTCTTCATAGAGTGCTGCCATTCCAATAGGTCCAAGACCTAATCCAGATCTAGACTTGGGCATTTGTGGAGACCATAGACCTTCTAACTTAACTTTATCTCTTATTTCATCTAACAAAGTTTCATTAATATTCTCATGGTTATCATATGATGAAGGAAAAGACTCAAGTGGAATAATATGCTTTTCAACAAAATTACGTGTTTTAATTCTTAGTTTATTAATATTATCTGGTAGATAAAAATCCATATAAATCACCTAAAAGTTAAAGACCTGTGCTAAGTCCGCCATCTACAGCCACTATGGCGCCGGTCATATAAGTATTACTAGTATTTAGTAACATAGAAATAATTGTATCTAATTCATCAACAGTGGCAAACCTTTTGAGAGGAATTTTCTTTTTCAATAAGTCACCAGTTTCACCTTCAAGTTGATCTCTATTAATATCAGTCAAAATATACCCAGGTGCAAGTGCATTAACACAAATATTATATCTAGCTAATTCAATTGATTGAGATTTAGTAACTTGAATCAAAGCTGCTTTTGTAGCAGAATAAGCCCCAACATATGACAACGGTCTGTAGCCAAGCGTAGAAGCTATATTAATAATTTTGCCTCTTTTATTAATAATCATTTTTGGAATTACAGCATTTGAGACGTTTAATGATCCAAGTAAATTTGTATCAATAATATTAGATAAATCCGTATACGTTTCTTTATGCAATAATTTGGTATTAGCAATGCCTGCATTATTAATCAAACCATATAGATTTAAATCAGATAATTGTTCATTAACACAACTCTCGTCTGTAATATCAAGTTCAAAGAAGTGGTGACTCAATTGTTGATTGGGTAAATTAAAAATTACTTTTTCAAGATTAATTCTATTTCTTCCAATTCCAATAATTCTAAATCCGTCATTCGCAAGAACTTTAGCAAAATTGGCACCAAGTCCTCTACTTGCTCCAGTTATTAAAATAGTATCAAGTGAATCATTCATTAATAAAATTACAATACAAATAAAATTAAGTTATACTTTTAAAAATTTATGTGAGAATAAATATTTCAAAATGTTAGTTAAAAAAAATATTAATATATTAAACCATTGGATCAAAAAAAATACAACAATAGAAGCAGATATTTTGTCCATAAAAAAATTTGAAGCAGGTCAATCTAACCCTACTTATTTGTTAAAATCTGTACATAAAAATTTTGTATTAAGGTCTAAACCATCAGGTAAATTATTACCTGGAGCACATCGTATTGATCGTGAATTTAAAGTAATGTCTTCTTTAGAAGCTTCAACTATACCAGTTCCTGAAATGTTTGGTTATTGTCAAGATGAAGATTTAATAGGTAGCGAATTTTATATAATGGAATATTTAGAAGGTAACAATGAAATTGACCCACTTCTGCCGAATTATGAAGTGGACCAACGAAATAAAATTTATAGAAATAAGATAAAAATTTTAGCGGAATTAGCATCACTAAATTTAAAAGATGTTGGCCTTGAAAAATTTGGTAGACCTGAAGGATATCTAGAAAGACAAATTAACTTATGGATAAAACAATATAGAGCTTCACAAACTAAAAATATTGAAAGCATGGAATATTTGATAGAAAATATTCCTAAAAATATTCCAGAAGAAATAGGTATACTCCCACCATGTTTATTACACGGTGACTTTCGCTTAGATAATATGATATTAAAAATAAATAATAAATTTGAAAAAGTCATAGGGTTATTAGATTGGGAGTTGTCCACATTATCAACACCCTTCATTGATTTATCTTATTGGATACTAATGTTAAAATTTGAAAAAGACTGGCCTATTGCAGGTATAGGTCGTGACGACAAATTATTAGTAAAATCAGGAATACCAGCTGAAGAAAATATTTTAGATACTTATTTAAATATTACTGGCTTAGATAAGCCAAAATATTGGAAATATTTATTAGCATTTAATAGTTTTAGATTCACTGGAATTTTACAAGGTATAGCTAAGAGAGTAATCGATGGCAATAATGCGGGTAAAAATGGTTATGAGGTTGGAGAACAAGCTGAACCTGTTGCTAATTTGGGCGCTCAAATACTTAAGGAATATTTGTGAACTTACTTGGTATATATCTTATGGGGTTAATCATCAAAAATGATGCAATAAATAGTGAAACAGATGATATCGAGAGAGCTATTTTATAAGAAAAAAATAAATCTATAATTATGCCCCCAAAATAAGGTCCAATCATTTGACCCACACCAAAAGATGATGTGAGTATAGCTGTTGAAACTCTGATTGATCCATTATATCTAGTTTGCCCCTCCAACAAGGCTAAAGCAGTTATTGGAATAAAAGTCGAACCCAATAGAATAGATGCTAAAATAATTCCAAACTTATCTTCTATTATTACAGGCATTAATATACCAAAACCCATAATCGCACAGGCTAAGAAAAGGGCTATGTCGTTTCCAATTTTCTTACCAAACCAAGGCCACAATATTACCATTGGAATACCGGCTAGACCTACTAAAAGCCAAACATATGTTTCAGTAGTTTCTAACCCTACAGTTTCTCTTGCCATAGTGGATATAAAAGTACCTAAAATCACATATCCAAAACCATAAAGGCCGTAGGATAAAGTAATTAAACTAAAACTTACATTGTTGCTTGTCTCAGATTTGATTATTGTTATATCCATAACAATTTCGTCAGGGGTATAACGAAAAATGGGTATCGCTAATACCATTGATAAAATAGTAACTCCAATCCATAAATCATTCCAAGCAAATCCAAAATTTCCTAAAAGAGATACTAAAATCGAAGATAAGACAATTCCAAAACCAACACCCATAAAATGGGAAGTACTTAGCGATTTTTTCCCAAGTGATTGCATAGAAGGAAGAATTAAAGCTGTAGCAAAAATTAAAACAAAAGCACTAGACACGCCAGCAAAAAATCGAATAACAATAAAAATTATTATATCATTACCTAAACTCATTATTAATGTGGTTATTAAGGAAATAACAATAGATATAAAAAAAACAACTTTAATTTTTTTTTTAAATATTGGTAAAATTGATAGTAATGATCCGCATAAATAACCAAAAAAATTCCATGAGGCTATTAAACCTCCATTAGTTTTACTTATATTCAATTCTTCCAACATATAAGGCAAAATTGGTGTATAACTAAATCTTCCAATACCAACGGCTAATGCAAGAGCAGCTGTGCCAGTCAAAATTAATATTAAAACTTCAAGGTTAAGTTTATTTTCCAAAATATAATTCTTTTGTAATTTATTTTTTAGTATTTAGATATTAAGTAAAACAATCAATATAAATAAGATTATTAATTGACCAGAAATATAAATTTGTTTCATATATACATAAAAATTATATTAAGATGGAAAAAGTAAATGCAGAAACTTTTCAATATAACTAATGAGACTGACCACATCCTCAAAATTGAGCTTGTTAATGGAAACAAACATAACCCATTATCTTTAGAATTAATCAAAGAATTAACAAACTCTTTAATACAAATTTCATTACAAAAGAAAGTAAAGGTATTAATTATATCTTCGGAAGGACCAGGATTTTCTGCTGGTCATGATCTAGATGAATTAAGAAAAAATAAAAACAATAAGAAATTTTTTAACGAATTATTCAATGAATGTTCAAATTTAATGCAAACAATTATGAACTTGCCCCAACCAGTTATAGCTGAAGTTTGTGGTATTGCAGCTGCAGCAGGATGCCAATTAGTAGCGAGCTGTGATTTAGCAGTTGCATCTGATCAGGCTGGTTTTATGACGCCTGGGGTAAATATTGGTTTGTTTTGTTCAACACCGATGGTAGCAGTTTCCAGAAATCTTAGCAGAAAAAAAATTATGGAAATGCTTCTGACTGGAGAAAAACTTAGTGCAAAAGAAGCAGTTGATTATGGTTTAATAAATCATTGTGTTCCTCTTGATCAGCTTCATCAGAAAACACTAAGTATTGCAAATATAATAGCTTCAAAACCTTTATCTACTGTCAAAATTGGTAAACAGGCTTTTTACAAGCAGGTTGAGATGCCGATTGATGAGGCTTATAAATATACTTCTGAGGTTATGGCTATGAATATGATGGAAATAGACGCTTATGAAGGCATTAGTGCTTTTTTAGATAAAAGATCACCTTCATGGAATGAGTAAAAAGTTGATAATATATATTTTGAATTTAAAAAAGGTAAATTTATGTCTAAAGAATTCGATTTTATCATAGTAGGTGCAGGCACAGCTGGATGCCTTCTAGCTAATCGATTGTCTGCTAATGGTAAGTTTTCTGTAGCTTTATTGGAAGCAGGAGGAAGTGATAATTACCATTGGGTTCATATTCCTGTGGGTTATTTATATTGCATGGGAAACAAAAGAACAGATTGGTTATACAAAACAACCTCACAAAAAGGTTTAAATGGTAGAGCTTTAAATTATCCAAGAGGCAAGGTCATGGGTGGTTGTTCATCAATAAATGGTATGATTTATATGAGAGGACAGGCAAATGATTATGATCAGTGGAGGCAAATGGGTAATGAAGGTTGGAGTTGGGATGATGTTCTCCCTTACTTTAAAAATATGGAAGATAGCTATGAAGGAGAAGATAAATTTCATGGTGTAGGTGGAGAATGGAAGATAAATCAACAAAGACTATCTTGGGATATTTTAGATAGTTTTCAAGAAGCTACTGTAGAGGCCGGAATACCTAAAGTTGACGATTTCAACGAAGGCAACAACTTCGGAGTTTCATATTTTAAAGTCAATCAAAATTCTGGGTTTAGATGGAATACAGTTAAGGCATTTATCAAACCAGTAAAAAATAGAAAAAATTTGCATATCATTAGTCAATGTGAAGTGAATAAATTAATTTTAGAAAGTAATAAAATTAAAGGGGTAGAAGTTACACGAAATGGAAAAATTGAAGATATTTTTGTACATAAAGAAATAATATTATCTGCTGGCTCAATTGGTTCACCTAAAATCTTAGAGTTGTCTGGTATAGGAAATCCTCACTTGCTCTCTGATTTAGGTATTGAAACCAAAGTAAAAAGCCTAAATGTTGGTGAAAATCTTCAAGACCATCTTCAATTAAGAGTAATATATCAATTAGAAAATGCAGAAACTCTAAACCAAAAAGCTAATTCTTTATTAGGTAAAATTGCTATAGGTTTAGAATACGCTCTTAAAAGAACTGGTCCTATGTCTATGGCTCCTAGTCAATTAGGCATATTTGCAATGTCAGACAAATCTTATGAAACGCCTAATCTTCAATTTCACGTGCAACCATTATCTTTAGATAAATTTGGAGACCCACTTCATGACTTTCCGGGTCTTACAGCAAGTGTATGTAATCTAAATCCGCATAGTAGAGGAAGTGTCCATATTACATCAAAAGATCCTAAAATTGCACCGTCCATTGATCCAAATTATTTGTCTGAAGAACAAGATAAACTTGTGGCGGCACAATCTATAGAATTAACAAGAAAAATTATCACTCAACCAGCAATGAAAAAATATAATCCAAAAGAATATGCGCCAGGAATTCAGTTTCAGTCGGAAGATGAATTAAAAAAAGTTGCTGGTGATATTGGTACTACTATTTTTCATCCAGTAGGAACATGTGGTATGGGCCCAGGCTCTTCTTCAGTAACAGATAGTAATTTAAAAGTTAGGGGTGTAGAAGGGTTAAGAATTGCAGATGCGTCTATTATGCCTACCATTACATCTGGCAACACGAATGCTCCAACACTAATGATTGCTGAAAAAGCATCAGAAATAATCTTGAACTCAAATTAAATTTAATATCTATTTGATATGGAAGTTAAGAGGTAGAAAAATGAATTTTGAATACAACGAAGACCAATTAGCTATAAAAGATATGGCAAAGGGTTTTTCTGAAACTGAGCTTATGCCTTATGCTGCTGATTGGGATCAAAACGAAATATTTCCAGTAGAGACATTAAAAAAAGCTGCTGAACTAGGTTTGGCGGCAATATATGTGAATGAATCACATGGAGGTTCGGGTCTAAGTAGATTAGATGCTGCGATTATATTTGAAGAATTATCAAGAGGATGCGTCTCTACGGCTGCTTATATATCGATACACAATATGGTAACATGGATGATAGATGCGCATGGATCAGATGCTATAAAAGAAAGATTTATTAATAAATTGTCTACAATGGAAATTATGTCTAGTTACTGTTTAACTGAAGCAGGTTCTGGATCAGATGCTGTGGCTTTAAAAACGAGTGCCTCGAAAAAAGGGAACAGTCATTATATATTAAATGGGTCCAAAAGTTTTATATCAGGCGGTCCTACTAGTGATGTTTTTGCTGTCATGTGCCGTACAGGTGAAGAAGGAGCAAATGGGGTTTCTTGTCTGCTAGTAGAAAAAGGAACAAAAGGTTTATCATTTGGAAAACAAGAAAAAAAAATGGGATGGAATAGTCAGCATACATCCATGGTTAATTTTGATAATTGTGAAATTCCAATTGATAACTTAGTTGGAAATGAGGGAGATGGCTTTAAAATAGCAATGAAAGGTCTTGACGGAGGTAGAGTGAATATTGCAGCTTGTTCATTAGGTGGCGCAAGAGCAGCTTTAGAAGCATCAATTAGCTACTCGGCAGAAAGGAAGCAATTTGGAAAATCTATTGATCAATTTCAAGTTACTCAATTCAAGCTAGCAGATATGGCAACTGAATTAGAAGCAGCTAGATTAATGGTATTAAGAGCTGCGCGCAGTCTGGATACTCATGATAGTAAAGCTACTAAACTTTGCGCTATGGCCAAAAGATATGCAACTGATATTTGTTCTGAAATATGTGATATGGCACTCCAAATTCATGGTGGTTATGGTTATTTAAAAGACTTTCCTTTAGAAAGACTAGTAAGAGATTTAAGGGTACATCAGATATTAGAAGGAACAAATGAAATAATGAGAGTAATTATTTCAAGAGACTTAAAAAGTAATTAAATTAATATAGGATAAATTAACAATGTCAGAAGAAGTTATATTTACTGAAGAAAACGGGATTGGAATAATAACCTTAAACAGGCCAGATCGATTGAATGCCCTAACTTATCCAATGGTCCAAAAAATAAATAAAAATCTAAACTCTTGGGAAATACGTGAAAACATAAATTGTGTAATTATTGAGGGAGCAGGCGATAAATCATTTTGTGCAGGTGGTGATGTTATTAAACTAAGAAAAGAAGTCTTAGAGGATGGAGGTCCACCCACTAACTTATCCCAGTCATTTTTTTACGACGAATATACTTTAAATTTTAAAATTAGTAATTTTAAAAAACCATTTATATCATTAATCAATGGATACACTATGGGTGGTGGAGTAGGAGTATCAATGCACGGAAGTCACGTTGTAGCATCTGAAAAGACTATGTTTGCAATGCCTGAAACAGCTATTGGTTTGTTTCCTGATGTTGGTGGTGGATGGTTGTTAGGTCAATTGGATAGAGGAATAGGCGCTTGGTTGTCTCTAGTTGGGGCAAGAATTAAAGCATATGATCTAATGAAACTTAAACTCATAACTCACTATGTTTCTTCAAGTGAAATAGGGAATTTAAAAAAAACATTAATTTCTTCTTCACCAAGTACAAATGACAAAGTTGATAGTATAATTAATGGTTTCTCTTCAAATCCAAATTCAGAAGACAGTGTTTTAATAACAAATGAAAATATCATTAAGGATGCATTTTCATTTGATACAATTGAACATATTTTTGAAAAATGTGAATCTCTCTCAATAACTGGAAATGAATTTTTAAATGCTCAATTTGAAGAATTAAAACATAAATCACCTACGTCATTAAAAATTTCCTTAAAGCAAATTAGAGATGCTAGTAAAATGACACTAAAGGATGAATTGATAATGGAATATAGAATGGTTCAGCGTTGTCTGGACATTGGTGATTTTTTTGAAGGTGTTAGAGCAATGCTCGTTGATAAAGATAGAAAACCAAACTGGCAACCATCTAATATTAAGGATGTTGATGAAGGTAGAGTTAATAAATTTTTTGAAGTATTAGGAAATTTAGATTTAGTTTTAACTAATTAGAATAAAGATTATCTTGGAGGAAAGTATTATGAATGATGTGTATATTATGTCTGCAAACAGATCTGCAATTGGAGGATTTGGGGGTACACTGAAAAGTTTTTGCCCGGTAGATTTGGGTACTTTGGTCGCTAAAGAAGCAATTGCGAGATCTGGGTATGACGCTGAAGAGGTTGAACACGCTGTTTTTGGGAATGTAATTCATACTGAGCCAAGAGATATGTACGTAAGTCGAGTTATAGCTCTTCAAGCTGGTATGGGTAAAGAATCCGCTGCATTAACAGTAAACAGACTTTGTGGCTCGGGACTTCAGGCTATTGTAAGTGCTATTCAACTATTAATATTAGGGGATGCGAAAATATCAATAGCTGGAGGTGTAGAAGTTATGTCTAATGGGGCACATATTGTAGATGGGTTTCGTTGGGGATCAAGAATGGGAGACGGAAAAGTTCATGATATGATGCTCGGTGCATTACATGATCCATTTGGTCATGGTCATATGGGTATCACGGCTGAAAATATATCAAGCAGATATCAAATTAGTAGAGACATGCAAGATCAATTTGCTTTAAGTAGTCAACAAAGAGCAAGTAAGGCAATTGATAATGGATCTTTTAAAGAGCAAATATTACCAATTGAGATAAAGACTAGAAAAGGAATTGAAATTTTTGAAATAGATGAGCATCCAAAGCCAGATACTAGCATAGATACTTTATCTAGTCTGAGAACAGCTTTTAAAAAAGATGGAGTGGTTACAGCTGGTAATGCTTCTGGAATTAATGATGGCGCGTCAGCCTTGATCCTTGCTAATGAAGAAAAGGCCAAAAAAGGTACGCCATTAGCCAGGATTGTTTCGTATGGATTTGGTGGTGTTGACCCTGATGAAATGGGTATGGGACCAGTTCCAGCTTCAAAAATGGCATTGAACAAAGCAGGGTTAAATGTATCAGATTTAGATTTAATTGAATCAAATGAAGCGTTTGCAGCTCAAGCATGTGCTGTTAATAAACAATTAGGCCTAGACCCTGAAATTGTAAATGTGAATGGCGGTGCAATTGCCCTAGGTCATCCAGTAGGCGCAACGGGAGCAATAATTATGACAAAACTTGTTTATGAATTAAGAAAGCGTAAAGGTAAATATGGTCTTGCAACTATGTGTATTGGTGGAGGTCAAGGAATAGCAGTAATTATTGAGGCTTTGTAAACAAGAATGTCTTTTGAATGCATTTCAATAAAAGAAGCAAAAAATCTTATTAAAAATGATGATTTGATCTTAATTGATATAAGAGATCACAACTCATTTTCAAAAGGTCATATTGAAAAGGCTATTCATGTTGAAGATTTAAATATCGATAAATTTCTCCAAGATAAAGATAAAAATGAAACAATTTTGATTTACTGTTATCATGGTCATTCAAGTCAATCTGCTGCAAATTTTTTTAGTCATCATGGATTTAAAAATGTTTTCAGTATGGATGAGGGTTATTCGGGTTGGATAACCCAAAACACATAAAATTTTTATATGAAGTAATATTTCTTTAACTTGTCTATATTATAATAAGTATTATATTGAGATAAACCCTGATAAAATATAAGAGGTAAAAATTGGAAACTCGCAAAGGTGGTCGTCTAATAGATAGACCAGAATTTAAAACTAAACCAAAACCAGTTACTTTTTTAGGTAAAGATAAAGTATCCCAAGCAATTGCTGTTATGGCTGATAAAAATTATGGTTCAGTTGTAATTGTAGATAGTAAAGATAAAGTTGTCGGAATTGTGACTGAACGAGATATTGTGAAGAAATTGGTAAATAACAATATGTCTCCAAAAACAACTAAATTAGAGGATATAATGACCCTCAATCCAAGGGTTGCCAATGAGAATGATGATGTAGTTGATTGGTTAAGGATAATGTCAAATGATAGGTTTAGAAGATTACCTGTAGTGGATGCCGATGGAAAAATTAAAGTTATTTTTACCCAAGGTGACTTTGTGTCCTATACCTGGCCAGATTTAATATTTCAAGCTTCACAATTAGCTAAAGCCTCATTTATGAAGGGGTTCTCAATCAATACATTATTAATATTTATGGTAATTTATGGAGTTGCTTTAATAGCTGCTATGAAAGCTTTTTTATAACAGGCTTTTAATTTATCTTTTGGTTCTTAGCATTTGATTAGATATCCAAGTCATAACGATTTCATTATTTTGATTAGTAACAGTATGTTTTAACCTAGCAGTGCCTCGTTTTGGATTTTTAGTTGATTTTTTTGCTTCCAGGACTTCTATTTTTGTTTTCAAATAGTCACCTGGATATACTGGTTTTGTCCATCTTAATTCGTCAATACCCCAAGCTCCCATACTTGTTCCGTTATAAACTCCCATTTCAAATATTTGTGTAAAAGATTTACCTAAAGTCATGAAGCCACTTGAAGTAAGTTGACCAAATGGACCATTATTTGCTGCTTTTTCATCTAAATGAAAAGATTGAGGATCGTATTTTGAAGCAAATTCAATAATTTCTTCTTTAGAAATGAAAGAGGGTTCAGACTCAAAGGTTAAACCGACTTCAAAATCTTCAAAATATTTTGGCTTTAATATCATTAATGAAATTTACTTAAAATACTTTTATCTAGGAGCTAAACGAACCGACCCATCAAGTCTGATTGTTTCACCATTTAATAATACGTTAGTTAAAACACTTTCGACTAACATCGCATATTCTAGAGGTGTACCTAGACGTTTTGGGAAAACAGTAGTTGCGATTAAACTTTTTTGTACTTCATCACTCATGCCTGACAACATAGCAGTAGCAAATAAACCAGGAGCAATTGTATTAACTCTTATACCATTTGAGGCCAACTCTCTTGCAATAGGTAAAGTCATTCCAACAATACCACCTTTTGAAGCTGAGTAGGCTGCTTGTCCCACTTGTCCATCGTAAGCTGCAACTGAAGCTGTATTTATAACGACACCTTTTTCACCTTCGTGGTCAGGTTGATTAGCCTGCATTTTGTCAGCGCACAACCTAAGCATATTAAAACTACCAATTAAATTTACTTTGAGAACTTTTTCAAACAAACTTAAATCATGCATCCCTCTACTGGATATAACTTTAGCACCAACAGCTATTCCGGCACAATTAACTAAGCAATTAATACCATCAAAATCTTCAATTGCTTTTTTCATTTCTTCTTCGTTTGAAACATCTCCAACGAAATATTTAGCATCTGTTTCTTTAGCTACTTTTTTTAGACCGTCGGCGTTTAAGTCTATTAATAGAAGTTTTGCTCCTCTATCCTTTAAGTATCTTGCGGTGCCTTCTCCAAGACCACTTCCAGCACCAGTTATAATTGCTTTAACATTTTCAATTTTCATTCTTATTCTCCAAAATTACGAGTATCGTCTATCACTTTTCCATCATTAGGTAAACTATTTACGGGAACAATTTCTAAAGTTCCTCTTAAATTAATTACATTTTTAATTTCATCTGAAATTTTTTGTTTCATTGTTTCAATTTCTGAGCTGTTTGTTATATTAGACTCTACTTTAAGTAGTAGTTCGTCTTTATCATTAGACCTGCTTATTATCATTCTAGCTTCATTATCAATTTTCAGATTTTCAAGAATTTTATTGACTTGAGATGGTTGTACAAACATACCTCTAACTTTTGTTGTTTGGTCTGCTCTACCCATCCAACCTTTAATTCTTTTATTAGTTCTACCAGTAATACTTTCACCTTCCATTATTGCCGATAGATCACCTGTAGCAAATCTAATAATTGGTAATTCATAATTATTAAGAACGGTTACAACAACTTCTCCTACCTCACCGTCTTTTACAGGTTTTCCAGTGCCAGGCTTAACTATTTCTAATATTACATCTTCATCAATTACCATTCCTTCACTTTCAGCAGCTTCATAAGCAACCAGGCCTAAATCTGCAGTTCCATAACATTGTCTTGCTTGAATATTTCTTTCTTTAAAATTTCTAGCAACTGCAGGAAAAAGAGGTCCACCAGTTACCATGGCTTTAGTCAATTTTGAAAGTGATATTTTTTTTTCGTCGGCTTTTTCTAAGATAATTTTTAAAAAATCTGGTACACCTACATAAGCAGTTGTCCCAATATCACTCATTACTTCTAGTTGTAAATCGGTATTTTCACCACCTGCTGGAAACACTGTACATTTTAAAATTTTTGCGGCCTCTTCAAACATAGCGCCTGCGGGAGTAAAATGGTAAGAAAAACAGTTTTGTACAATATCACCATATCTAAAGTCAGCTGCATGTAATGCCCTGGCAAATCTCCACCAATTTTGTGCATGGCCATCCAAATCATATATTGGCCCAGGAGATCGGTAGATATGGGCAAAATCTCTAATTTCACTTACATTTAATTCAGCAAAAGGGGGTTGCTTAGATTGTTTGTCAATTAAATCGGATTTTCTTAATAAAGGAATTTGACTAAGATCATCTAGATCTTCGATTTCAACATTAAATCTCAGTAATTGATTTTTATTTTGTTTTGCTTTTTCAATTAATTTATTTAATTTTTTTAAATGATCTGAAATTCTTTCATCTGTAGAACGTACTTCTAAATCATCAAAAAATTTATTTTTTATCATTTTTTCTTACAACCATCTTTTACGTCTTCGATATTGTTTAACATCTTTAAATGATTGTCGGCCCTCTCCAGAAATACCCAGATAAAATTCTTTTACGTCTTCATTATCTCTCATTGACTCTGCAGAACCTTCCATAACAACTCGACCATTTTCTAAAATATAGGCGTATTCTGCATACTGAAGAGCTACATTAGTATTTTGTTCTGCCAACAGAATTGTTACTCCTTCTTTCCTATTTATTTCAGCAACTATTTCAAATATTTGTTTAACGAGTTGAGGAGCAAGTCCCATAGAAGGTTCGTCTAGTAATATCATTGTTGGGTGAGCCATCAAAGCCCTTCCAATAGCTATCATTTGTTGTTCGCCACCAGAAGTGTAGCCTGCCAAAGAAGTTCTTCTATCTCGAAGTCTAGGAAAGTAGTTGTATACTCTTTCTAAGTCATCTTTAACTTCCTTATTGTTACTTCTTGTGTAAGCGCCGGTAAGTAAATTTTCTTCAACTGTTAAATGCTCAAAGCAATGTCTTCCTTCCATAACCTGAATGACGCCCCTTTTAACTAATTGGGCTGGATCAAGATCATGTATATATTGATTACTGAATGTTACAGAACCTTTCGTAACTTCGCCTCTTTCTGAAGCTAATAAATTTGATATGGATTTAAGAGTTGTACTTTTCCCAGCACCGTTACCACCAAGTAAAGCTGTTATTCCTCCCTTTTTGACTTTTAAACTTACACCTTTCAAAACAAGAATAACGTGGCTGTAAACAACCTCTATATTATTAACTATTAGAATGTCTTCTACAGTACTAGACTTTTTATTTACTTTAATGTCATCCATATTATTTTTCCTATTTGGTAAAAGAGAGCCTAATTTATTAGGCTCTCAATTATTTTAGTTACAACGCTCAGCAATTTTTTGTTCTGCAGCGTATTTAGCTGAATCTTCAGCTATTAATTTCTCAGTAATGCTTTTATCACCATACATGTACTCAGTAATTAAGTTCCATTTTTTAGCTTTAGCATCCCACTGTTGAACTGCAGCAAGTCCACTACCACCGTGGTTTTCACAACTATTTTTAAATGGAGGTGCAAAGTCCTTGAAACCTAACTCAGACATTCTTTCTGCACTTAGATCTACCGCTTCCATTCCATCACGATACATCGCAGGAGTTATCTTAGAGGTTCCATGTATTTTTTGAGCAACTACAGCAGCTTCAACTTGAACCATTGCTTGGAATAATCCCCTATTATACAAGACTGTTCCAAAGTGTGATCCGTCTCCAGATTGCTCACCTTTTGCGAATACATATTTTTGAATGTCTTTATGCACTTGGTAATTAGCCCCTGGAGCATTAAATGTCAAAGCTTTATAACCATGTGCACCTTGTCCAGCGGGTAAAACATCATTTTCAGATCCTGACCACCAAATTCCAATAAATTTGTCCATTGGAAATTTAATAGAAGCGGCTGATTTTATAGCAACTTGGTTCATAACACCCCATCCCCACATAAAAATATAGTCGGGACGACTTTTACGTATTTTCAACCAAGTAGCTTTCTGCTCTTGTCCTGGATGATCAACTGGTAATAAACTTAATTTAAAACCATGTTTTTTAGCTGCTTCCTGAAGTGTCCTAATTGGTTCCTTTCCGTAAGCAGAGTTGTGGTAAATTAAAGCTACTTTTTTGCCTTTGATATTTCCAAAGTTTTCTTTCTTTATATGTCGTATCATATGGGTGGCACCATCCCAATAAGTTGCAGGAGCATTAAATATCCATTTAAAAACCTTACCGTTTGCTGCAGATGTCCTTCCGTATCCAGTTGAATAAACTGTTACACCATCAGCTGTAGCTTTTGGAATCAACTGGTAAGT
>QBYJ01000023.1 GCA_003282885.1 SAR116 cluster bacterium AG-325-F22 | reverse complement strand
TCTCACCTGCACTTTTCTTGGGTGGTGTATTAGGAGCTTTGATATTTTTACTTCCAATAACATCCAATAATGCAGATTTAGTATCAGTCCTTGCTGTTTCCGGTATGGCAGCTGTTGCAAGTTCGGTTATTGGAGCTCCAATAACCGCTATTATTCTAGTTTTAGAACTTACTGGCTCTTATGAATATGCAATTGCATCTACTTTACCAATAGTATTATGCTCTTTTATAACTAGCAGATTTTTTGGTAATAGCCTTTTTGATAAACAACTCATATCACGAGGAGTTGCAATTACAAAAGGGCGTGAGCAAATACTTTTAAATGAAGTCTTAATTTTAAATTACGTGGAAAAAAGTTACACAAAAATTATGTCTAATTCTTCAATTGAAAATGCTATAAAATTTTTGATTAAAAAGAAAACCACAGAAGGATATATAGTTTCAAAGGATAATATATTTATTGGTAAAGTAAGTCTTATTAATTTGATCAATAAGACAGGGGCTAATTTACTTGAACACATTGAGATAAAACCTATGATTATCGATCCAAGCTCAAATCTTTTATTTGTTATAAAAAAATTATCAAATTTTGTTGGTGAAAGCATACCAGTAGTTAATAAGAAAACTAATGAAATGCTTGGGATTATTTCTGAAAATAACGTTTTAACAGCGTATTTAGAAATTTCTGAAGAAATTAACCAAATAGAAAAACATTAATTTATATTTAAACTAAATGTTTTAAAAATTATTCCGTAACACTATTTATGAATTTAACTTTTTATTTTGGGGATCCCAATGAATTTCAATGCATCTATCAAAAATTATATAACAGATGATATTGCGGCTAAAACTGCCAGTCCAAATGCACACAAAATCATAGAAGAAGTTTTAAAAGATTTAAGAAAAAATATGGAGACTTTAGCTTATTCTCTGGATAATGAACCTGTTGTATCATCTTTGAAATCAAATAGTTTCTCAAAATCTCTGACAGCTATCTATATTCTTCAATCTAGTTTGAATTTTGAAGAGGGAAAAGAAATAGCAGAAAATTTATTTAATATATATGAATTTTGTAAGCAGGGAATAATGAAAGGTTTTATGAAAAAAAAATCAAAAATAATATACGATGCAATACCTCCAATTGATGAAATCTTGGACGGTTGGAAACAAATTAAATAATACTATTGATTTAATCATCAAAATGTTTATTTATCATTTATAGTTGAAATATTATTTATAGGTGATAAATGTCAAAATTCTGTCCAGAATGGATATTTGGTGTACTTTCAGCTCAAACGAGTAAAGAATTCCTATCTACTAATAATTCGATAGCTGCCATATCTAGAAAATATTCTAACGCAATAACCGAAAGATATAACGAAGTTAAATTTGAGGAAGTGACGGATCTAGCCGAAAAAATTCTTCAATTTTTATCCGAAATAAATGCTGGGGAAGAGGCTGTAAATTACTTAAATGATTATATTCATTATAGAGTTAATTTTGAAGCTAATGGAAGCGAGAGAAAATTATCTGGAATGTTTTCCTCAGCTTTTGATCCTCAAAAATTGAAAGACTATAATTCAGATAAATGCTTTAAAATTTTCAAAGCTACTGTTTTCAGTATTAGAAACGACGCCTTACCTAAATCTACTCCTGGTTGGTCTATAACTGATGTAGAGGACATAGACTGGATTGGAGAGGTTATTAATGAAGAACCTGAGTTGTTCTAATTACTAAATTATCTTAAGTAATCAAACAAATTTAACTGTGAAATTTTGACAAAAGATTGTTGACTTGCTTGCATCGATGTCATCTTGCTTTGTAATTCAGTAACTAAAGCTGCTAGATCTGCTTCCTTAAGTTCACTAACGTCTCTTTCAACGGCTAATCTTCTATTTGCTAAAGCATCTGACTGCCTAGTTAAAGAATTTGTTCGTGCTCCAACCTCTCCTATCTTATTAGCTATATGTAACTGAGTTGATTGTACATTATCAATTTGTTTAGACGGTAGTTGGTTATTATCATAAAGTTTTTGTAATTTCCCAATATTATTACCAGCTCCATCAATGGGTTGAACATTGAAAAAAGAAGATGGTTCTTTTTGAGCAGCATTTATTCCATATATAGATAGATTTTCAATTTTCATAGGTCCATTAGTTGTATCAGATAACGTTATAGTTTTACCGTCCTCATTTATTGATGCCACAATCCCTACACTACTCAGATTAATTTGTTCAACAAATTCTGAAGGATCTTCCCCAGTAATTTCTGCTGTAATTGTTTTAGTTCCTAAATTACCAGTCAAATCAAATGACCAAGACCCAGGGTTTAGATTTTGAAAGGTAAGTTCTGCTTTTCCCGTTGCTTGAACTGTCTCAACTCCTCCTGTGGCAGTTCTTATAGAATTTGATATATCCTCTATCATTGTAAATAATGAAATACTATTACCATTTTTATCCTTAATTGCTTGAAACAAAGTCCCTCCATCAAGTGTGGTTTTCATCATACGAGACTCTGATATTGACAATGAAGAAATTCCTCTATCTCCGTTATAAATAATCTTACCAGACAAATCTTCTGTGAATGGTTGTTGTTTTGTTTTAAAACCACTAAACAAAAAACTTCCATTTGCGTCTTGAGTATTTCCAATATTCATTATTTCTTTTTTCATCTCATCAACTTCTAGAGCAATAGATTCTCTGTCAGTTGCCCCTAATGTATCACTTGAGGCTTGTATAATTAATTCCTGGGTTCTAATCATTATACTAGATAAGTTTTCTAAGTTTTTGTCTAATAAAGATAATCTGTTAGATGCAGACTTTACATTACGCTCGTATTGCTCAATCTGTTTTTTTACAACATCTAATCCTGATAATTCAACCGCTCCAACTGGATCATCTGAGGCTTTTAAAATATTCTGGCCTGTAGAAATCTTATTTTGAATATCTTGAAGTTCTTCAGTAGTAGATGAAAACTGTTTAAGTTGTTGTTGATTAAATAATTTTGAACTTATTTTCATATTTTAACCATTAAAATTTTAAACAACCTCAATAAGAGATTGAAACATTTCTTTAGCAGTCTGCAAAATACGTGCCGAAGCTTGATAAGCTTGTTGAAACTCTAATAAATGCGCAGCCTCTTCGTCTAAATTTACTCCTGCGAACTCACTTTGACTTGCCTCAGCAGCATCTAGAGTACTTGATGCGGAATTTAATGACAACTTACTTGCTTGAACATTTGATCCAACCTTGGAAACTGTGGTGTTAAATATTTCCTGGAAATTACCTTTATCACCACCTGACTTATCTTCACCCTGCAAGCTCAATATATTTAAAATATTACTATTATCACCAATTCCTTTTGTATTGTTTGAAAAATCAAAACTATTATCTACTATAGCAGTGTCAGAAAATTGGAACTTTGTATTATTTACTTCAAATACTCTGTTAACGTCTAAAATTCTTGATGCAATCGAATGTCCAGTTTTTTTATCAAAAATTTCAACTTTATTATTATTTGTAGCATCAACTTTTATAGTCAATTCTGGGGCGGAAGCAGCTTCAATATTATCATTTTCAGAATACTGATCAAATTGTGCACTAATTTTCTTTGCTCCATTTCCCATAACAATCGTTATTAAGTCTTCCGGTGGTAGGTTATCCAAAGTTATTTTTTCAGCAACTGAATTTTGTATAGAATTATCTGGAATGTCGATTTTGACTGGTTCACCTGAAAAAGAGGATACTTTTATACCCTCATTATCTAAAATAGCTCTAATATTTTGAGTTTTAATTCCATAAATATTATTTGCATTTGGATTACTATCAATCTTAAAATCAAGTTTATCAACTGGATAGCTCAATGTTAACCTTCCAACCCTTTGAGTACCTACTTTTACGTTTGAAGCAGATGCACTTGTTGGAACAATTGACGAGATTTGTTTGAAGACTTTTTCGCCAACAACTTTTACGCCTGCTCCTTGGGCAGTAATAACTTCAGTTTGACTTTTTCCAAATTGATCTAAACCAGTTATCGTGTATTTTTCTCCGACATCTGAACCAGCTGGTGTTATCGTAATAACTTGAGGATCCATTGTAATTTGTGTCGCTTGAGTTCCAACTTTGACTGTGCTTGCAGTATTGTTAGCTACTGAAATAGATATAATTTCATTAAAAGATATACTTCCTGTAGCAGTACTTCCACTAACGCCAGAAATTGTATCTGTCCTGTAAACTCCTGAAAGATCGTAACCACTTACTACGAAAGAGTTACTTGTTTCATTACCATTACAATAAATTGTAATTTTTCCGTTTAACGCTTTAGATGTCTTAAGTGGACCATCCAACAGTAAATCACCTGATGTTGCTGATTTACTGATAAAAAGACTCTCATCTTCAGTTGTCGATAAAATCCCACTTGTTATAATAGCAACACCTGCAGACATATCTGAGTTAAATAATGAGTCATCATCTGAGAGACCAGATGATTCACTCCATGACATGGTTATGTCAGTTGGAGGTGAGCCACTAACATCTGATCCATCACTGTTATAAAAAGCAGGTATATTGCTAGTAGTACCTACTGTAATTGAACCGGTAGAGTTGCTTGACGGCGTAACAGAAGTGACCGTTTTAAAAGTTTTTGAACTGTATACAGTTGCATTAGCAGCAGGCCCAGTAACTACTTCAGTTTGGGCGTTTCCAGATAAATCTGTTCCAACAACAGTAAATGTATAACCGCTTTCATTTCCACTCGCACTAGTGATTGAAATAAGTTTACCTGCATTGTCCGTAAACGAACCAGAACTTATAGATGTACCATTTAATGTTAATGCTGAAGACGCTGTTCCCGATTGAGAAGTGGAAATCGAGTCAGTATCAGCTGTTCCAGTATTAAACTTTATAGAGTAGTTTGATACTACGTCGTTTTCTGTTACTTCAATAGCAATTGCAGGATCTGAATTGCTAGGTTGAACTACAAAATTTCCTATAATTGATGTTGTTGCCGTCTTTAATCCAAATAATGCCGAATTTATTTCATTATCGGTATTTGACACTAATTTAAATTGAGCTCCTTCAATAGTACCTTCCGCAGTTGCTAATAATTCATATCCTGGCGAAGTACCTATTTTAATATTACCAACTGTATTTAAAGTAGGAGTTATTGATGTAATTGATTTGAATAAACCTACTGAGGAAACAGTTTTACCCAAAGAGGGTCCCGTAATTGTTTCAGTTTTACTTAATCCATCAGTGTCAGTCCCAACAATGGTAAAAGTATTTTCACTTTCATTACCCGTCGATGTTATTGATACTCTAGTTCCAGAAGTTGATCCAAAACCGGGGTTTGTTCCTACATTAATTCCACTTGCAGCAGCATCTGATGAAATTTGTGTAATAGTTTTGAAAAACTTAGTTCCATTTACAGTATTTGCATTTACACCTGTGATTGTTTCAGTTTGTGCAGTACCGTCAACATCTGTACCAGTAATTGTAAAGGTTACGGAGGAATTATCGTTTAAACTAGAGATACTAACTGTAGATTTTAAATCTGAACCCGCCACTGAAGCTAAGGCTCCGTCTATAGTAAAGTTTCCGTTACTTCCAAGTGTCTCATTATCTACTAATCCGTCGCTATCAGCTGCAACAGAATTTAAACCATTTATTGTTAGAGCAGTAGATGCTGTGCCTGACTGAGCTATTGCAATTAAATTATCAATACTTTCTGATGTGCCATTAAATCTAGCCTTTATCCTATTTTCTTCAGGTCCTTCAACTAATAATTCACCTGACATCATTTTTAGGGTATAAGTCTGACCTTCAAAACTTAAATCAACAGACTGTCCATCTTTTGGTAGTGAATTCAGAACTATACCTTTAAGTTGAGATGTCGGCGTTTCAGATCTAAGTGAAGATAATAATGCTGCAGATACATCCTTTTGACTATCGATATTTAAGGCATTTGCATCAATAGTTGTGTTCCAATTACCATCTGCTGCCTTAGTACCAATTCTAATAGAACCGTTACTAGTCCCTGAGGAATTAATGGATGTTAAAGATTTAAAAATGTTAGAAGTTGTAACTACACCTCCATTAGATCCAGTTATAGTTTCTGTAATAACTTCATTGTTCAATCCTACTCCAGCAATCACGAAACTTGTACCCGTTGTGTCTTGCCTACTTTTTATTTGTATCTTTGCACCAAGATAGCTTGATGTTGATAAAACACCATCCATTGTAATGGCCCCTGATGAGAAAGTGGTTAATTCAACCAAACTATCGTCATCGTTTATATCATTATGACCAACTGTTCCAATATTTATATTTCCACCTGGCCTAACATTAGAGCTAATAGAACTTATAGTAGTAAATTTTGTAGAGCCAATTGCAGTACCATTATTTACGCCATCAATCTCTTCAACAATGGTTGTTCCATTTGAATTTGTGCCTGTAACTGTAAACTTATTACCAGTTTCATCAGTTGAACAATGTATAGTGACAACGGCGTTTAAATCATTGGCATCTTTTAATGCTCCATCAAGTGTAATAGTTCCCGAAGAACCAGGTCTATCAGATGAGTACAAACTATCATCATCACTCACGAATAATTTATAATTTTCTTGGTTAATGTCTATTCCATATTTTGACAAGCCTACAACAGCTTTTTTTCCGTCTGATGATCCTAAACTATTATCTAGATTTTCAAAAACTTCAGGTTTTACTGTTATAGTTTCACCAGTTTTGCTTCTGTTTAAGTTTATATATCCATTTGTTAAGGAATCTGTTAAGGCAGAGTTAATTACACCTGAGTTAATTTGCGTTGTAAAAGTTTCACTAGATGAAAATAGTAACTCACCTTTTATATTAGCTGAAACTTTTTTACTATTGCTAACATCTATAAGTAACCTAGAATTTCTCTGTGAGTTGTTATCACTTAATTTTTCAAAATCATGTCCATATGTTTCTATGTAAAAGTCAGAAGGAGCTGTAATATTTTTAAGATTGATGTCATAACCATCCTTTGAGTCTATAATAATTTTTTTGAAATCATTAGTTACATTTGCTACCAATCCTGTTTGAGATGTATATTCGTTTATCCTTTTAGCCAGTGATGAGATATCACTTGCTGCTATACTTGCATTTATTGGAACTGCTTCAGAGTTTTTTCCTTTTAAATCAAAAGTAATTGATCCACTAACACCATCTTCAAATGGACCAAGCAAAACCTTAGTACTTGCTGATACATTTACACTTGTTCCCGCTAATTCAGTTTTAAGTTTATTGGCTAAATAATATGCACTAGATCCTACTGGGACATTAGTTGTTTTTTCTACATTATCGTTGTTTTTAACCTTTAAAGAGTAACCAACTGACTCCGTTCCTATTGAAACTTTTCCATTTGAGTTACCATCGATATCTATACCTCTAATTTTACTAAATACTTTGCTACCAGTTACTGTTGTTATATTACCACCTGGTATAGTTTCCGTTTGATAGAGTCCGTCTAAGTCATAACCTCTTACAGTAAAAGTTCTACTTGATTCGTCTTTTTCACTGACAATAGAAACATATGAGTTGATTTCTTTTGAATATATTTTTGTTCCATCGAGCGTGATGGTTCCATTTGTTAGTGTTTTAGAAGTCAACAATCCATCCACATCTGTGGCTTGTTCATTATAACTTACATTTGAACCAAAACTACGTATATAATCACCACTAACAGTTTTTCGTGATAAGTTTATTCCTCTGTAATTATTGTTTAAATAATCATTTCTATATTCAGCAGTCTCTAAAAATCCGTTCTCTGATTTAATTAATGAAGCTATTTCAGATGTATTTAAAGATTTTCCAGACACATGTCTTCCATCTCTTGTGAAAACTTGAAGATTGCTAGCTTCTGCTGACTCGGCAGAAATATTTGAGATCGTAGGAGTATAAGAATTACCTTTTGACAGTATAGATGAACTTGAAATATCTGATATAGATGACGCAATCGTAAGATATCCATTAGAACCTGACGCAAATAAACCAAAATTTCTAAAATCATGTTGGCTTTTACCATCTAACATCAACCCAGAATTTAATAAATCGGCAAATTCTTTTACTGATTTTATACCATCACCTGGATCAGTAGATGCAGCAGTAATTGTTATTTCATTTGCATTTGCTAATTTAATAGTAAATGAAGAGAAGCCCTTAATATCGGCATCGGAAATCGAGAAGGTACCGGATGATTGATTTCCTAATGAGCTTAAACTAATTGATTTAGTTGATGATGGAATTGTTGACACTGGTCCATCTTTTAAAAAAGAGGTTGCAATCAAGGGGTCGTTACTAGAGGTAAAAACATCTGCAATATTTTCTGGATAGTTAAGATTTTGGGAAACTCCTGAACCAATAACATTGAGTTCAACATCACCAACATTCGTAGAATTTTTTGATATTAAACTCTGAGATGCTGCAGCAAAATCTTCCGCACTTTTTAGGTTAAATTTCATAGCACCAGCTTTAGTCAATATTGGTGTAATTTCAAATCCATCTCCATCCTGAGGTTGTCCTAGAATGTCTATTTGATATCCATCAAAATTAATTTTATTACCATAAGCGAATGAGAGACCATTTGAATTTCTAATTTCCCAATTATTGTTTGCTTGAGAGTAATTTACTAGAATTTTTTCTTGAGCTATTTTGCTTGGATCACCCTCAACCACATTGAAGTTTAAGGTCCCCTTATTGTTAGAATTAGCTTTTGGAGACATTGAATTAACGGAAAACATTGACTTTCCTAAATTACCTTTTAAGTCAATTCCAGATGTCTGTATGCTGTTGATCTCATTAGAAAACTGTTCTGCTAATCTACTTATTTCGCTACTTACTGAGTCGACCAAGTTATAAAATTGTGAAATTCCACTTACTATTCCTGAAGAGAAAATACCAGTTGTTTTTACTCCATCATTATTAACAATTATTGAAAGATTTTTTCCATCTGAGGCAGATGAGACTATTGCCCCTTTGTTTCTGTTAACTAAATATGCTCCGTTTCCAGAATCACCTAGTCGGACAATTGCTTCTCCTGTATCGGAATAATTTACGGTAAAATTAAATAACTTTGATAAATCCTTTAATAAAAGATCTCTTGCGTCTAAAACGTCGTTTGAAGCCTCTTTTGAACCACTAGTCGCAATTAACTTATTTACTTGAACAAGTTGATTGATATATAAATTAGCTTCAGAATTTTTAACATCAACTTGACGAAGTGTACTGGATTTAAAGTTTTTTAGCTGATCATCATAACTATTAAAAGAGGATGCTAAGGCTTTTCCAGATTCTAATGCAACTGTTCTTGCTGAAATACTATCTGGATTACTCGCAATTTCCTGAAGTGAATCAAAAAATCTTCCTATAAAAACTCCTAAATCACTTCCAGAAGGTAATAACATATTTTCTAAATCACTTAATTTAGATACAAAGTCGTTTAACATTTCATACTCAGATTGAGACGACCTAGTTTTATCAGACAAGTAAGAATCAAAAGAACGTCTAACATTAGTTACTCTTACTCCAAGTCCAGAACTGTCAGACACATTAGTAGGGCCTCCAGACACTCCAGCAACTTCATTTATATCTGCACTTCTTTTGTTGTATCCTTCAGTATTTATATTAGCTATATTCTGACCTGTTACAGATAATGCTTGTCTGTAAGCCTGCACACCAGTTTTACCAATCTCAAATAAGGAAGCCATTTACTTTTCTTTCTTGGATTTAAAATGTGGTTCAAACTGCTTAATAAGTGCATCTGCTATACCAAAATTATTTTTCTTTGATAAAATTTGAGAATATTCTATATCAAGCATATTATTAAAAGTGTCTTGAGCTTCAGAATTAAAAATACCTTCTGCTAACTTACTTTGCCTTGCCTGTTTTAACATTTGATGGACAAAAATAGACTCAAACTGCTCTGCAACATTTTTTAAGTCTTGATTGTTTTCATCTTTTGGCAATAAATTGTTCTGGTTTTGTGATACCTTAGTAGCCAAGAAATTGATCTGATTTATTTTTGAAATAGGACCGTCCATTTAACTACCTTTAAATAATAATCATTTGAGCTCTTAAAGCACCAGCAGCCCTTAAGGCCTCTAAAATTGCCACTAAATCAGCACTTGTAGTGCCTATTGCATTAATTGCATCTACGACATCAGCTAATGATGTCCCTGCGTCAAAAACGAATGCTGAGGCGGTCTCCGCACCTGCTTTTATTTCTGTATCAGCTTCAGTTGTTGCTTGGGTATTTGTTGTTACGTTTCCTGCGTCATCATATAAAGTTTGTCCAGGGGTGGTTTTAGTATCTTCATTTACTTTTACTGTAAGACTGCCATGGCTAACTGCTGCTGGAGTTACCCTTACATCACCACCTATTACGATTGTGCCTGTCCTAGCATTTACAACTACTTTAGCAATTGGGGCCGCAGGATCAACTTCTATATTTTCTAGTAAACTCATAAAACTTACTTTTTGAGATGGATCTTTAGGTGCCCTCACTGATATAGAAGTATGATCTAAAGCTTTAGCAACACCAGGTCCAAATACTTTATTAATTTCTTCGGTAATTCGGTTAGATGTAGTAAAATCCCCTTGATGCAAGTTCATAACAAAATTATTTGAATTAATGAATGGTGCATCAACCATTCTTTCTACTGTTGCACCATTAGAAATGGTACCGACAGTTGGAATATTAACTGACATTGATGAACCATCTGCACCTTCTACACCAAAACCACCTACTGCTAGATTGCCTTGTGCAATTGCATAAGTTTTACCATCAGCACCCTTAAGGGGTGTCATTAAAAGAGTTCCACCTCTTAAGCTTTTTGCTTTACCCATAGATGAAACTGTTATACCAATTTTTTGTCCAACTTTAACAAAGGGATCCAAGTCAGCCGTAATCATCACAGCTGCCGCGTTCTTTCCACTCAAACTGCCTGCATCCACGTTCATACCAAATTGAGATATGGTTGACTGCATACTTTGAAGAGTAACTCCTAGAGAAGAGTCGCCTGTTCCATCAAGTCCAACAACAATCCCATAACCCATAAGTTGATTAGTTCTAATTCCTGCAAAACTAACCATATCTTTTAATCTATCACCCATCACTGTATTGGAAATGAATAAGAATAAGAAATTAAATAATATAATTTTTTTTAAATTTTTCATTCGTGAATATCCTAAAAAGGTGAAATTGCTCTAAATATACTACTTCCCCATCCGGGTTTCGTCGCGCTATCAAGTATTCCAGCACCTACATATTCAATCTGTGCTTCTGCGATTTTAGCTGAAGAAACTGAATTTGTGGTAGATATATCTTGAGGCCTAATTATACCACTTAATCTTATGTATTCTGTTCCTTCAGTTATCCTTAGCTTCTTTTGTCCTTTTATTTCTAAGTTTCCATTAGGAAAAACCCTTACTACAGTTGCAGAGAGCGTTCCACTTAAACTATTTGATTGATTTGTGGCCATTGAACCCGAAAAAGAGTTTGTTTTAGACGCACTCCCACCTAATCCCGCAAAATTTCTCATTATCCCTGTTGGGCCAATTTCAGCACCAATAGTATCAGTTTTTCCAGATGAATTAGTAACTGCTTTATTAGAAGAGAAAGTCTCACTCAAAGTTACTGATAAAATATCGCCAACTTTCTTTGCTCTTCTATCCGATGAAAAAAGACCTGCAGAACTTGTACTAAATATTGAACCATTTGAAGGGTCCTCTCTATTAAATTCCTCAAAGGACGGCATCAGTGGTTTAAACTGTTTATTATTGACTTCTTCTACATACGTTGAACAAGCGTTTAAAAATAATATAGAGGCAATAATAATTGATTTTTTCATCGTAACCTCTAATTAAAGATTTTGACTTATAAATCGTAGCATGTCATCAACTCCAGAAATTGCTTTGGAATTAACTTCGTAAGCTCTTTGAGTTTCAATCATATCAACTAATTCTTGAACAACATTTACATTTGAACTTTCAAGAGCACCTTGAACTAAACTACCAAAACCATTTTCAAAAGGATTAGCAACAATAGGAGGACCACTCGCTGGCGTCTCCACCAACATTGACTGTCCTATAGGCTGTAAACCTCTAGAATTTGCAAAATCTGCTAACTGAAACTGACCTACTTCTTCGGCCTCGACTTCACCTGGATTTTGAACAGAGACAATTCCATCTGCTGATATATTGATACTTGTTACGCCTTCTGGGATTTCAACCTCTGGTTGAATCACATATCCAGATGCGGTCGTTAAAAGACCTTCAGCATTTCTTCCAAACGCACCATTTCTTGTATAGCCAATTCTTCCATCTGGCATTAAAACTTGGAAAAAACCGGATCCATCTATTGATACATCCAATGCATTATCTGAAGCTACTATATTTCCCTGAGAAAATAGTTTATCTGCATTTATAATACGAACGCCTGTTCCAACTGAAAACGCTGAATTTGATTTGGTTTCCCCAGAAGTTTGTGCACCTGATTCTTTTATGACCTGATATAAAAGTGTTTCAAAATTTGCTCTATCTCTTTTAAAACCAGTAGTGTTTACGTTAGCTAAATTATTAGCAATAACTTGCATTCTACTATTTTGAGCATTTAGACCAGTTTTAGCAACATGCATCGCGTTAGACATATTAAACTCCTTATCATTAATATAGAAGTATAATGCAATACATATGCCAATTTGAAGGTGAAGAATTAACTAGGCATTCTCATTAAGGAAGCTGTAGCTTCATCTATTTCTTTTGCGGTTGTAATAAATTTAACATTTATTTCATATGATCTAGAATTTTCAATGTTAGAAACTAATTCGTCAATTGTTTTTACATTAGATCCTTCGAGAAAACCTGTTAACAATCTAACTTTATTATCTGGTTCAGGAACAGTTTCATTAATTGTTCGAACGAAACCATCTTCAAATTTAGCTAGAGGGACCTCAGACCCTGAAACTGTAGCCAATTGACCAACTTTAATTTTTTGTCCAACGGGAGCATTTAATGGTTCAATTTCTATTGTTCCATCAGGAGCTATAGTTATTTTTCTATGAGGAGGAATTGTAATGACTTCTAAATCTATATTCAATGCAGCAGTGCCTGTTCCATCTACTAATAAACTATTTGCGGAAACTTTAAAATCACCTCGTTTGGACAAAGCATTTTTTCCATTTTCTGGCTTGACTAAAAAATATCCATCTCCATCAATAGCAAGATCTAGAGGTTCTCCAGTTTGATTTTTAGGACCTTGAGAGCTATCAAAACTGCTACTATCTTGGATAGCCAATACTCTGGGGTCTAATCCCTTATCTCGGTCAAGGTACACAGATGAAAAGTTAGTATTATTATCTTTTTGAAACCCCGTAGAATTACTGTTAGCTAAATTTTGGGATGTAACAGATTGGTTGGTTCTTAGGATACTCATACTATTAAGAGCTGTGTAAATGCTACGATCCATAATCTTTTCCTTCTAAGTAAATACCAATTATGTCCTAATTTGAATTATTGCTTGAGTTAGACTTGTATTAGTTTCAATTGTTTTTGCATTTGCCTGGAAATTTCTTTGAGCAGTAATTAAGTTAACAAGCTCCTCAGTAATATCAACATTAGATCTCTCTAGAGAACCAGATAAGATAGTTCCATATCCATCTGCTCCCGCTTCACCAACTGCCGCTACTCCAGAAACCGAAGTTTCAACGTAAGTTGCGTTACCAATTTGTTTTAATCCATTTTGGTTGTTAAAGTTCACCATAACTAATCTACCTAAAGCAATATTAAGACCATTTGTATAGTTAGCACTTACAAGTCCGTTAGCAGCAATATCCAAACCATCAAGTTTACCAACAGTTTGTCCATCTTGGGTAACAGATCTAACATTAAAATCAGAAGCAAACTGGGTTGATCCGTCAAAATTTAAATCTAAGTCTATAGATAATGCATTAGTACCTGCAGCTGCATCTGCAGCAAAGTCACCTTTATAACCAACTTTTTGAATAGGACTCACTAAGTTTCCTTGAGTGTCAAATGTTAACTCACCAGGTCTTAAAAACACTTTTGCAAAGGTACCATCTGTAGTAGCGGTCCAAGAATTTTCTGGTGCTAATGTTGTCGTAGTACCAGCATCATTCACATACAGAGATTGTCCAGTTGCAGAAGTTGCTGTAGCTGTCGCCATATCAACAAAAGACGGAGTTGTACCCGTTACAAGCTCAAGGTCGTCTAACCCCATTCTAGCACTTCCTGAAACAAATATTTTACTATTTAAGCCTGTAGTCCCTGTAGTAAATGTAAATGAATTATTAGTCGTACTATAACCAACTGTAACACCATTTACAGTATTACCTGCACTATCTTCCATTTGATTAATTCTAGACTCTAATGCACTTGCCAAAGATGTTCCATTATAAACGCCTTCAGGTACTTGAATAGCTGCAGTGATGTCATTTACGTTTACAACAAAAATTGTTTCTTCAGCTGCATCAGAAAGAAAGAAGTCTTCTGACAAATCTTCATTTGATGTTTTACCATTTAATACAGCCGCAGATGATTGTAAACCTTTACCAGAAGTGTCAGCAGTTACTGTTGTGATGGCATTTGTTGCATTAATGCCTAATAAAGCACTTGTACCCCCAATTCCAGCAGATGAAGCAGTTGCAACACCATCTACAATAGCTAATCTTCCAATTTCAATGTTAGAGGATGCCTGACCACCGTCACCAACTCCTACAGCTGAGTTTGCTGGAATATTTTCACCTGTTGATCCACTAGCAATGCTAAACTTACGAGTTAAGTTATTATATGAAACTTCAACACCGTATGCTCTCTGGGTATCTGCAGCAATTTGGTCTCCAGTGAACAAAACAGATTCAGCTTTTAATAATGCACCACCACCAATATTCGACGAGGCTTTATTACTTTGAGTTTTTAAACCAATTGCATTTGCCTTGTTTCCTTCACCAGGGGCAAAGGCCGAGAAAGAAAACATCTTACTTGCAGTAGATGTTCCTATTTTAGAAGGAATACCTTGCAATGTAAAATTTTGTCCTGAAGAATCATAAGTAATTTTCAAAGCAGGATCTGCTTCATCTACCCAATTATCAGTAATTGAAATTTCCTGAAAAATATCTGCATTATCACTATGTGACGCAGCTGTTGTTCCTGCTGCACCTCTAGTTAAACCAGTAAATGAAGTGGCTGTTTTTCCTGTGTAAGCTATTACTTCGGTTCCTATCCTAATAAATCCAGAATCTTCAAAACCTGTTGTAGAATCTACTGTTACACTAGTAACTGTGTCGTTTATAGCACCATTTACCTCAGTTGTTCTTTTCTCGAGGCCCATTGTTTCTATGCTAGTAACAAGACTTACATCTGCAAGAAGATCAATATCTAAATTGTCAGCTCCTGTTGCTGCTGTGGTACCATTAACAGCTCTTGTAATGCCTGATAAGGTAAGAGTGTTTGCAGTGGATGCATTAAGAGGTCTATCTGTTGTATCGGCTGTCCAACCTGTATATGTAATATGCTCCGAGCCCACCAATAACGTTCCACTTTGAGGAAATTCAGCATTTGTTAAATTATCAATAGTCATTGTACCACCATTTGCAGGACTAGAGGCTGTAATAGCAGTTTTAAGTTTTGCTTCAGAAGCAGTGTAAGAACTTGTATGTCCTTGTTGTATAGCTCCAATCGTAAAAGTAGTTGCAGTCTTAGCTGTGTAAGTCATTTTTTCATTACCAACGAGAATAGTTCCCGTAGCAGGAAACCCGTCGGTAGAGCCAACCGTGAGTGTATCGCCTGCGCTTGTACTTGTTACTTTTGCTACTGCATATGTGCCTCGTAATTGATCTTTAAAACCACTGAATATATCATTTGAAAATGAAGCTAATTTTACTGTTGCATCATCTAATGCTGCAGCTGCAGTAGTACTGTTCGCTCCCCTGTCAATACCAGTAAACGTGGTAGATGTTATACCATCATAAGTTATTTCTTCTGAACCTACCAACAATGTCCCACTTTCTGGAAATCCCGCTGTAGTGTCCACAGTTAAAACACCAGAATCGGCCGGTGATGAACTTGTTATACCTCCACTAACATTAATCAGTGTATTAGGCTGTTTTGCATCCTTGTTTAAATAAGCGTGTTTATTTAATTCTTTTAGGACTATTCTATTACTACCAAAATGTTCTGTCTGATTATCAAAAATTTCAGTTCCACCTTCAAAATATGCTGATACATCTTTTGATGCAGTATGTAAAATGTTTATTTTTGTATCCGTTATATTTATTGCGGAAGTTGAATCAGACTTTAAATTTAAAAAGGTATTGCCACTTGCATCTATTCCCGCACTAGACACTGAGAAATTTGCTCCGTTATACTTTAAATTATTTACAGTTGATGTAGTTGTATCAAACTCTCCAGCTATATAAACCTCTGTAGGGAATGTTGTGGTTGAAATCGTTGAACCTGGATCATTTACGTAAACCTTTAATGTACCACTAGCATCTTGAACCATTGTGTTACCACTTACAGCCTTTACATCTAGTGAATTTTCAAAAACTTTTAATGTAGGTGAAGAATTATAGTAACTGTGAAGTAAAAACTTTGTCTCATTGGTTATAGCATTTTCATCTGTTAAATCTGTTGCAGGTTGCTTATAATTAAAACTTAAAACTTCAGTTTCTTTTATAGCACCTGTTAATTTACTACCTGTCGCCCTTGCAAATAATGATGAGCTTACTCCATATGTTGAGGAATTATTAGTATTTCCATCAGCTGAAACAGCAGCTCTATTTAGTGCATCATTTATTCTTAACTGAGCATGTGCAAGAAATTCTTCTCTTGTAAAGTTTGGAGACGCAACATTTTCTATACCATTAGTAGCAGAGAATAAATCTTCAGTAATGAAACTATCTTGCATTAAATCTACCTTTATTGCTGTCAAGGTTTGGAGTTCATCATTGTTATCTAATTGGTTAAATTGAATAGAAAAACTTCCATCTGTGACAGGATCAATAGATAGTTTTGCATCATCGCCCAAACCTGCATTAATTGCCCTCTGAACTTCTGAAGCTAATGTTGCGGCTGTATATGTTCCCGGTCTTATGTCTATACTCTTAAAACTCGCGCTACCAGTTGTATCGTCAACACGGACTGTAAGAAAATCTTTTCCCCAATAAGTAGATTTATTCAATGTCGGGTTAGCTTCATATGTAGTATTATATTGCAATGGATCTGTTACAACAGTTATGGATGGTGATGTAGCAGTGAATGCGGCGTCCTCAAGTACAGTTGACGTCACTGTAGCTGCTTTAGAAACAGTCTTATTAGATAAATCATCTAAAAAAAATAACGGCTGCGTTTGGGCAACAGATATGATTTGAGGTTTTTCATTCATAGGAATAATTTGACCGAACCTATCAACTACTAAAGTTTGACCTGTTGGAGATATTGCTTCTGTCAAAGAAGGTTCAACCTCTCTTCCATCTACAATAAATTTAGTCTGGTATTTATGAGTTACTTCATCCCCAGATGCCGCTTGTGTTTTAATAAAATAGGCAGTTGCAATAACAGGATTACCTAAATTATCAAAAATAGTAACAGATGTTGAAGAATTGAATGTTGCTGGATTGGCTGGATCGAAATCTGTGGCTGAAGAAAAAACTGTTGAAGAAGCAGGTAAGTTTACCGCCAACTCTAGATTATCAGTTTTTTTAGCTTCACCAGCTTCCAGTTCTAATTTTAGTGGCTTTGCATCTACAATTTCACCACCTTGAACAGATCCATCGTCAGAAACTGGAAGCGCAAGAACGAACTGTCCAGCAGAGTCCACAACATACCTATCGTTATTTACTGAGAAAGACCCATTTCTAGTGTAGACAGTTTGGTTAGTAGTCAATGATGGCTTCAAAGCAAAGAAACCTTGTCCAGAAATAGCCATGTCTAAAGCATTAAGTGATGAAGAAACATTACCTTGAGTGAATTGCTGTTTAATACCCTTCAAAATAGTACCAGAACCAATAGAAGATGAGCTGTTCTGCAAAGGAGAGGTAGCGAAGATATCACCAAATTCAGCTTTACTTCTTTTATAACCGGTTGTTGCAACGTTTGCTATATTATTTGAAGTAGCTGAAATATCAGCCTGTGATCCGTTAAGTCCTGTAAGAGCAGTATAAAATGACATCTCTAATTTCTCCTAGTATATTTTAATTGTTTAATTCTTGAATCTGACAACTTGTGAAGGGTCAATTGTCCCATAATCTTTAACTTCCAACATAACTCCATTTTCAGTTTTTGTAGTTCCAGAGACACTTGCATAAACTTGGGTTGAAAGCTCGCCAGTATCACCTATATTTCCTGTAAATGCTCTTATTGTTATGGGTGAACTTGAAGTTTTTATTTCCTCAGGTAAATCTTTCCATTCGAAACCAACTAAGCCAGCCTTTTGCATACCTAGAGTATCTTGATGCAAAACCTCACCATCACTATTTTCAAATATTATGTTTAAGTTAGAAGCCGTATCAGGTAAATCTACAACACCACTTATGATACCTTCTTTGTCTGGTCTAGCATATTTACCAGGAACTAATACAGAGTGACCCATTAATTGGGTTGTTGATGCAATTCTCATTTCAGAAAGTTGTTGACTTACAGACTTCATAGTTTCGTCCATAGAAGTAATTCCAGTAACAGTAGAAAATTGAGCCATTTGGGCTATAAAATCTGCATTATCAACAGGTGCAAATGGGTCCTGATTTTGTAATTGTGTAGTCATCAATTTAAGAAAATCTTCTTGCCCAAGTTGATCTTTAGTCTCTTTTGGTGTGAATTTTTCTTTAGCTGAGTTAATTCCTAATTTATCCAAAATGTTAATTAATGATTGATTTGATGAATTTATTTCAGACATGGTATTTTATTTTCCTATATTAAGTGTTCGCATTGTTAGAGCTCTTAAAGTTGTTATAACTTCTACATTGTTTTGGTATTGCCTAGCTGCCTCCATCATATCTACCATTTCTTCGTCTACATTTACTGGTGCTTTATATATATATCCATCCTCATTTGCTGCTGGATGTCCTGGCATATAAGATTTAATAGGTTCTCTTCCAATTTCTTTGACTTCAACAGCATCAACTGTTGCAACACCATTTTTTTTAACTAAATCACTATATTGAGTTTCAAATATTGGTTTTAAAGGTTTGTAAGTAGTTTCAGGATCCCCTGTGGTAGAACCTGCATTAGCAAGGTTTGAAGCCACTGTATTTAATCTTACTAACTGAGCTGCCATAGCCCTACCAGCAATATCATAAACTGATTTAATATCCATCATTCGCCCCTAATTGCCGACATTATTTTATTAATTTTCCCGTTTAGAAAATTTACAGTTGTAGAATATCTCATTGAATTTTCTGCAAATTGCATTTGTTCAACTGCTAGTTCAACTGTATTCCCATCTAATGATGTTATAAGTGGCTCTCTATATGACGTTTCATTAATTGATTTACCTGAATTATATACGATGTGATTAGCATGCGAAGTCATAACAGGTCCGTTTTTATCAAATTTTTTAATTTCATCCTCAAAACTGATATCTCTTGCCTTATAATTAGGCGTTGCTGCATTAGCGATATTTGAAGCTAAAATATTATTACGCTTACCTCTTAATTGTAAGGCTGATGAATAAAAAGATAGTTGATCTTTAATTGTATCCATTTTAAAAACTCTTATTTCAACTCAATTTTATTAATAATTGCAAATTGAATGCCAATTTAATTGAAGATAAAATTAAATTATTTAGTAATAAAACTTTAATAATTTTTTAATTGTCGTAATAAATAAAAGATGTAGGATATAGTTATGGATTTATCAGAAAAAATTATTGATAAAAAAGAAGAAATTTTAGACGAATTTGAGGAATTAACGCTTGAGGAGATTGCAGTTAAAATAAAACAAGCATCCAATCGTGACAATGGATTGATATTCAAAATGGCATGTTTGGCCGCTAGAGTGTCAGTGCTAAACCAGAGAATACAAGCTCTTATTGATGAAAATACTGCTAATGACAACCTTCCGATTAAAGAAACAAATGACAATAGCAATATTGTTGAAAAAATTATAAAACGATCCAAAAAACCTACAAACCTTCCTGTTGAATGGGTAAGAGTTCAAATAAAAGAAACTACTGAAGTTAATGGAGTTCGTTTCCCTTCTGGTATTCAAATAGATGTTACTGATGAGGATGCCAAGAAAATGATAGAAGGTAGTAAAGCAATTTTGCTTGATGATTTAGAAAAGAAAGATGAAGCTTAAAATTATTTTTTATAGTAAGTATAAATAGCTTCAACTTCATCTTCTCTAAGACTGGTTTTATTAATTATTTCGTCTCTATCATTACCATTTTTAGCCATATCAATAGCTACGCTTAACATATCTTCTGAACCTTTTATACTTCCCAACCTATTAATTTCTCTTTCAATAAAGTCTATTTTATCTGAAATACTGGCAATTTCTTTTTTCTGACTTTCTAATAAATTACCTACAACAATTAGATATTCCCTAATTTCTTTATTAGTCTTATGAAAAACATTAGCATATTCAGTTATTGAAACTTTATTATTATGAAATTTTAGATTTTGAAATAAAAATAATAGAAAGAAACCTATTATTAGTAAACAGATAGAAAAGAAAATAAATATTTCAAAATTGGATAATAAATAATCTACAAACATTATATACATATATTCATCATTTTATACAAAATTACTATAAATAATTTAAATAATAGATTTTGAAAAAGAATTTAAAAGATTTGCTTTAGGTAGAATTTTAGCTTCAAGTTTTTCTATTTTACTTAATATTTGTCCTAAATACACCTGTTCATCAGCATTTAGGCTTTTTTCTAAGTCAGTATTAATTGAAGACATTATTTCATTTACAACATTTTCAAGTTGTATATTAATTTCTTTGAAATTATTAAAAGAAAAACGATCTTTATCTAATTCTTCTAATTTCAATAAATTTGAATCAAGTTTATTTAATTTTTCAATCATAATAACAAAATAAGTTTAAGATTTCATTTCTCTATAAGCTTGCATAAGAGCGTCTGAAAGCTTGTCTAAATCAAGTGGATACTTGCCAGTCGAAATTGCTTCTTTAATCTTTGCAACTTTGTCACCATCTATAGGTGCTGATTTGGCCATTTCAGAAACTAATTTCTTAGTTTCTTTTATATCTACAATATTAGAAGACATGGCTTTATCAATTGAAGATGATGAAGTTGCCAAGTCATTCAAGGACTTTTTAGAATCTCTAACCTCATTTACAGAAAGGTTATTTATGATATTATTTGTTATTTTATCCATTTTATTTAACTCCACAGTATTTATAACGACAACATGTTTAATTATTTTAGCGAAATATCTTTATTATTTTGTTTTTTTTAATATAACCTTTAATAATCTTTCCACTTCTTAAGTTTTTTACTTTTATCAAGTCACCTAAATTTCCAGAACCATGTGCCTCACCTGATACAGTAACTAGTGCATTTCCTATATTTGCAACAATTGAAATTACATCTCCACTACTTACTTCGAACTTTTCATATAGATGTCTAGGATGCAATAATTGGTCCATTTTTAAATTTTTTTTCAATTTTCTTCCAACTAATTCTTTTTTGTAAGAAAAAAATGATTTTTGAGAAGTATTGTATGTTTCTACTAATTCTACATCATGGTAATTTATAATAGCATTTTTTTCTAAAGATTTCTTTAATCTAAAAGCTTTAAATAATTTTTTTTCTACTTTTACTTTTTTCTTTTTAAAAATTTTGTTTTGTTTAATTTTTGTATCTAATACAAAATTATTTTTAGGTTTTTCACTAAGTATTTTGACCCTTATTAATAACTGATACCCATTTTTATCTGAACAATTTACTTTTACTGTTTTATAATCATTATAAATTTTTTTAATTTCAAGATTATTATTACAGTCCTTATATACACTAGTGTTTGAAAAAACAGGCTTTCCATTTACTCCTTCTGAGGTAAGCCATTTCGAAACTTTTTCTGAGATATCTTTTCCCGTCATTGCTATTGTTGCTTTGCTCAATAAAATAGTCACTAAAACGGTGAGCAAATGTATAGATAATATCTTAAACATTAATTAACCTCCAAAAAAATATATCTGAGATGTAATCGATGAATTATTTTTTTTACTATTTTCTTCATTATTATTTTTTTTGATAATTAAATCTTTGATCTCGTTAATGCTTGGGAGATATAATTTTTTTCCTGAATATAGATAATTTGGATTATTTCTTACAAAAGCTTTTTTATTAAAATGAACAATAGCTAAGCTTAAAATGTTATTATTGAATGATTTTGAACCATAATAATTTAGCATAATATCACTTAAAGTTTCATTTTTTACTACTACATGTTTTGCGTTATAATTTAAATCTTTCAAAAATGAATTATCAGAGGTTAAATCGCCTCTATCTATATTACCTCTGTATTCTAATACTACAAAAGGTTCTGAAAAAGATATTTTTGAAAAGAAAAAAATAAAAACTAAACAAAGGTAAAAAATTTGATTTTTTTTCATCTATTTACTCCACAAATTCTACAATCATATTATCTAAATTACTTAATTTTACATTATCATTCAAAGTCAATAAAATGCTATAATTGTCATAGATCTTATTAGTATGCACTATTACAGAACTATTATTAAGCATTGAGTTTTTAATATTAATA
>QBYJ01000022.1 GCA_003282885.1 SAR116 cluster bacterium AG-325-F22 | reverse complement strand
GTTTGTTTGGTCTTTAATTTTTTCTTCAATTATGTCTAAAGGTAAAAGCTCAGGTTCAGCTGGAGGAATTCTCAGTTTGTCATTATTAACAAAAGCTTTTTTATTGTTTAATATTTCTATATTAAGATTTGATACTTTCTTACCACCAACATCTTTAGGAATTGTAAAAATATCCTTATTATCAGGACCTAATACTACCAATTCATCATAGATATTTTCTTCAAAAATTATTTTCATTGCAAATAATCCTACAGAAAAAAAAATACCTGTACTTAAAAAAATAATGATGGTTATTTTTAAGTAATTTTTCATAAATTTACATTTCAAATATAGGCTTTATTTTAAGAATACTTAAGCCTTTTCTGATTGTTAAAGCAACTACTTTTACTAATGATAATCTGGCATTCGTTAAATTTATATCGTTTTCAACAATAAATTTAGCACTAAAATTATCTTTACCTTTATTCCATAAAGTATGAAACATGCTTGATAACTCTATTAGATAGTAACAAATTCGGTGAGGTTCATGATTTTTGGCAGCTAATTCTAATGTTCTAGGCCACTGAGATATAAATTTAATCAATTCAATCTCGTCATTTCTAACTAATAAATCTGTGTTTTCAATATTAAGATTATCTTCTAAAATTTTTGCTGATTTAAAAATTGAATTACAACGAGCATGAGCGTATTGAACATAAAACACAGGATTTTCTTTTGACTTTTCTGTAACTTTTTTAAAGTCAAAATCTAAAGATTGGTCATTTCTTCTGGTTAACATCATAAATCTAATCACGTCTTTTCCAACTGCATCAATTATATCAGAAAGAGTCACAAAATTACCTGATCTTTTACTCATTTTTATAGGCTTACCTTTTTCCATTAGGTTTACCAAAGCGCATACTTTTGTATCTATGGAAATTGAACCATCAGAAAGAGCGTTAACTGCTGCATTAATTCTTGATATATACCCTGCATGATCAGCGCCTAAAACATTTATTAAATCTCCATTCGTTCTATTAATTTTATCTAAATGATAAGCCATGTCTGTTGCAAAATAAGTCCAGCTTCCATCTGACTTCTTTAAGACCCTATCCGAATCATCACCATATTTAGTTGATTTAAATAGAAATTGTTTATGTTTTTTCCATTTTTTTGGATCTGTTCCTTTTGGAGGATCAAGAGTACCGTAATAAGTCAGGTTTTTATCCTCGAGTATGGTTAATATATTGGTCAACAAATTTCCTGAAATGATATTTTTTTCACTAGTGAATACATCCATTTCTATACCTAATTTAAAAAGATCCTCTTTAATCATTTTCATTATAACTTCTAAAGATACTTTTCTAACTAAATCAAAAATATCTTCATTTGAATTTTGTTTTAAGTTTTTTCCATATTTTATTAAAAGTGCTTTTCCAACCTCCTTTAAATATTCGCCTGGATAAAGGCCCTCTGGAATTTCTTTTATATTTTTTCCATTACATTCGTCATATCTTAGTAGAGAAGACTCTACTAATTTTTCTATCTGACTTCCTGCATCATTGATATAATATTCTTTTATGACTTGATACCCAACTTCATTTAAAAGAGAAGCAAGTGCATCACCAAAAACTGCACCTCGAGCGTGACCAGCATGTAAAGGACCAGTTGGATTAGCAGAAACATATTCTAAATTAACCCTTTTCCCTTTTCCAAGATCCTGCTTGTACCAATTGTCAGGGTTTAAAAGTATATTTTTTATACAATTTGACCAAGTGTTTTGCTTTAATGTAATATTAATAAAACCAGGTCCAGCTATATCAACAAGTACAACATTTGGTAGCTTTAAGATATGTGGTTTAAGTTTATTAGCAATTTCTTGCGGATTTAACTTTAAACTTTTGCTTAAAAGCATTGCTAAATTAGTAGACATGTCCCCATTAATATTATTTTTTGGAGGTTCTAATGTAATCTTTTTCAATATTTCAGTATTATCGAAGTTATAATTAGAATCTAATTTGAACTTATCAAGTAATTCAATAATGTGATTGAAATAAATTTTATAAATGTTCATATACTTTAATTTCCTAATCAAAATATTTTTGGTATTCTTTTTTTAAATAACCATCTGTCATACATGCAATATAATCTGTAATCAATCGTGATTGTTTAGAATCCGAGAGCCTTTCTTTTAAATTTTTCCACTGTTCTGGTAGCAAGTTGGCATCTTTATGGAATAGAAAAAATAATTTTTCTATCATTAAACAATTATTTTGTAATTTATTTATTAAAGTTTCGTTATTGTACATATTTATAAATAAAAAATTTCTAATTTCTTCCATATTGCTGTAAGCAATCGGGCTAAGTTTAATTATTTTATTTTCAAAACAACGAATTTGGTTAACATTTTCAAAATTGTTTACATTGATAACAGCTAACGAGTTCGAAACAACGTCATTTATAAAATAACTTATCAAGTGTCTTATAAATTGATGAATTAAAATATCAATTTTAATATTTACAAATTCTTTTTTTAACTTGTGTAAAATTTCGTCAATAATTTTAATTTTAGAAAGATCATTTATTGTAAACAGGCCCTCACGAAGACCATCGTCAAAGTCATGAGTTAAGTATGCAATATCGTCGGAAATATTAGCTACCTGACCTTCCAAAGAGGGATAAGTATTTAAATCTAATGGAAATATTTTATTAATTTGGTCAATAGTGTGCGGTATTATTCTATTATCCAAAAATGGACCATTATGTTTGATTAATCCTTCTAATGTTTCAAAAGTAAGATTTAAACCGTTAAAATTAGGATATTTTTTTTCTAGTAATGTAACAACTCTTATAGATTGTTCATTATGATTAAAACCACCTGAGTTTATCATAAGTTTTTTCAGGACATCTTCACCTCTATGGCCAAGAGGAGGATGTCCTAGGTCATGAGCAAGTGCAATAGTCTCAGCCAAGTCTTCATTAATTTTAAGGGCTTTTGCAATTGACCTTGCAATTTGAGAAACTTCAAGTGTGTGTGTAAGGCGAGTTCTATAATGATCTCCATCATGATATACAAAAACTTGAGTTTTATCTTTTAACCGCCTAAAAGCCTCGGAATGAATTATTCTATCTCTATCCCTTTGAAATTCTGAGCGTCCTAATATAAGATGTTCATCAGAATACATTCTACCTCTACTTTCAGAACTATAACAAGCAAAGGGACTTAGATATCGATTATCATCATTATTTTTCAATAATATTTCCAATAATTAATTCATTTATATATAATTATATGATATATACATTATCATTTGTAATTGCTCTTTCAATTATTAAAATTTTGCAAGGTTTTTTTTAAATGAATGAAGTTAATAACCAAGAATTTAAATTATCTAAAGAGGCTATAAATAGAATCAAATTTTTATTAAAAAATGAAAAGGGTTCTTACTTTAGGATTTCTGTGCTGGGTGGGGGGTGTTCTGGTTTCCAGTATGACTTTTCCTTTGTTAATTCACCAAGTAGCGATGATTTAGTTTTTGAAGAAAGTGGAATTAATTATTTAGTTGATAAAATATCAATTGATTTTTTAAATGGAAGTACTTTAGAGTATATATCTGAATTAGCAGGTGCTTATTTTAGAATTGAGAACCCTAATGCCACAGCTAACTGTGGTTGCGGGACTAGTTTTTCAATATGATTTTTTTAAAAAAATAAATGTCCTTAAAAATTGCAAGTTTTAATGTCAATTCAATTAAAATGCGTTTACAAAATGTTATCAATTGGATCAAACGAAGTGAAATTGATATAATTCTGATGCAAGAAACTAAGACAATTGATGAAAACTTTCCTTTCAAAGATTTTAATGAAATAGGATTTGAAGTAATAGCATCTGGGCAAAAATCTTATAATGGCGTTGCAATTGCAAGTAAATTTAAGATTAAAGAAATAAATCGTATACTACCTTTTTATAATCAGGATGTGATTGAAGATGATCAAGCAAGATTTTTACATGTGAAAATTGAGAATATAAACATAATTTGTTTATATTTACCAAACGGTAATCCAGCTCCTGGTCCTAAATATAATTATAAAATCAATTGGATGAAGCGTCTTATAAAATACACGGAATATATCTATTATAAAAATGAACCGCTGATTTTAGGAGGTGACTTTAACGTTATTCAAGGAGATAATGACTGTTATGATATTTCAAAGTGGCAGGATGATGCTCTGTACCTAAAAAAAACAAGAAGATACATGAAAGAGTTGATAAACATAGGTTTAATTGACTCATACAGGTTAAAATATCCAAATTTAAAAGAGTATAGTTTTTGGGATTATCAGGCTGGGGCTTGGCAAAAAGATGATGGTATAAGAATTGATTTCTTTCTCATTTCTCCAGAAATAGTAGATACCTTAATTGATGTTGGCATAGATAAAAGTCCTAGGGGACAAGAAAAACCTAGCGATCACACTCCAATTTGGATTACAATAGAAAATTTCTAAATTAATTTTTATGAATATTTTTTGGCATAAAATCTGACTTTTTGACCTCACGTGGGTCAGGTATCCAAACTTTTCTGTCGGGATGCATCCCTGCCCCATAAATAGCTGAAACAGCCGAGCTTCTCATTCTATTTAATAGTCTTGTATCAGCAATTCCCACTGCAGGGTGTAACCCACTGTTATCATCTACAATTTTTTGCCATTCATTTTTTCTTTCCCTCAAAATATTTTTATCTAATAATTCAGTACAAGTAAGAGTATTTTTATTCAAATCAACAATAATTTCATCTTTATCTTTAATAAGGCCAATAGGCCCCCCAACAGCAGCTTCGGGACCCACATGGCCAATCACAAGACCAACTGATCCTCCTGAGAAGCGACCATCAGTCATTAAGCCCACAATAATATCCCTCTCTCTACATAATGCAGTTATTCTAGAAGTTGAATCCAACATTTCTGGCATACCAGGGCCACCCACTGGTCCTTCATATCTAACTATTATCATATCTTTATTCATAAATTTTTCTGGTTCATTTTCTAGAGTATCAAGTAGTTTTTGTTCACCATCAAATATTCTGGCTTTTCCTATAAACACATTATTTTCTAGACCGCCTTCAACACCAGCTAACTTTAAAATTGAGCTGTATTCAGGAGATAAGTTACCTCCAAGCAGTCTGAGGCCACCTGTTTCTTTAAAAGGTTTTTTTACAGGGTATATAACTTTACCATCAGGACTTTTAGGGTCTAATCTAGTAATTTGCTCATATAATGTTTCGCCAGTACATGTAAGTGTGTTTCCATTTAACAAGCCAGAATTTAGCAAATCTTTTATAAAAACTTGAACACCACCCTTAGCATCTATATCGACCATTGAATATTTACCAAAAGGTCTGGCATCAACTAAAACTGGAACAACCTTTTTTGATAAATGGTTAAATTCTTCGAAACTCATAATGTCTTCATTAAAGTTATTATACCCTGCAGCACGAGCTAATTCTGGTGCATGTAGCATCACATTAGTTGAACCACCTATAGACATGGCAACAATAATAGCATTTCGTATAGAATCTCTTGTAACTATATCTCTAGGTTTAATATCATTTTTGATCATATTATCTAAATAAGTAATTAATTTATTTGGGAAATCTTCTAATCTTCTTTGATCTTCAGAAGCAGGTGAAACCATTTCTAATGGTTGCATGCCAACGACACCAATAAAAGTCTGCATGGTATTATATGTAAACATACCTCCACAACTTCCATGACCTGGGCATGCTTCACATGCTATTCTTTTTTTTAAATCTTCATCATTACTTCCAGCAAGTTGATAGGCTGTAATTAAATCAATAGGTTCTTTAGTTACTGAATCAACTCCAGGTCTAATCGATCCATCAGACATAATTATTGCTGGCCTGTTATGTTCTAAAATAGCAGATAAGGTTCCAACAGGAGGCTTATCACAAGCAACTACGGCAATAGTTCCTTCAAGTCCTGATGCGCTGAGGTGTTCACATAATGTGTCGTTAGTAACCTCTCGCCCAATTAAGGAGTAACGCATTTCTTTTGTACCATTTCTAATGCCGTCTGATGTCGCTACAGTGTATTCAGGTTGAACTAAACGCATAAAAATATCGCCTGGTTTTTGTCCTATTCTTAATCTTAAACACTCGTGTATTGTTCTAACTTTTTCTTCTACGCCAAAATAACATTGTGAGTCACCTTTATTACCCACAACTCCAATTGAAGGTTCATGAATTAAATCTAAGTCCGTATTTAAATTCCTCGCAACTCCAAATGTTTGAGAGTTTCTTCCAGGATTTTTATCAATTAAAACTGTTTTAGAATTTTTCATCTTTTCCTCCAATTTGCTATCTTATATGTTTAATAAAGCTTTTTCTATTTCAAATTTTCTTTGAGTGTAAATTCTTTGTTTAGTTTTAACTTCATTTATAACATTCGAAGGTGCTTTTTCTATAAACATTGGATTATTTAATCGTTTATTTATGATGTCGATTTCAAGATTTATGTTTTTAAGTTCTTTGTTTAACCTGTTTTTCTCTTCATTAACGTCAATTAAACCTTCAAGTGGAAGCATTAAAGTAATGTTTTCAACAGTAGTCACAATAAATTTATCATTCAAAACTTTATCAGAAGAAAATTTTATATCATTTAATTTTGCTAAATTAATAATTAGTTTTTTATTTTCAATAATAATTTTCTTTTTTTCTGGATCTACATTTTTAGTATAATGGAAGGTCTAGACTTTGAAGGAATGTTTTTTTCAACTCTTAATGATCTTATTGCGGAAATTAATTGAATTGATAAATCTATGCCATTTTCTAATGTGTCTTTAGTTTTAATAATTTTGGGCCATGGCGATAAAATTGCTAATTCAGATGATTGGAAAAGTTTATCAAAAATTTCTTCAGTTACATATGGCATTATGGGATGTAACATTAACAAAACATTTTTCATTATATTTACAGAGACATTTTTAGTTTCATTAAGCGCCTCTAAATCATTAGTATTTATTAAAATAGGTTTAATAAACTCAATATACCAATCACAATAATCTTTCCAAATAAATTGATACAAAGCATCCGCTGCATCATTAAACTTATAATTTTTAATAGAGGTTTTAACTCTTGAATTTAACTTATTATAAAGATTAATTATCCATCTGTTTATTTCAAGGTTAATAGTAGGTAAATCTTTTTCTAATTCAGTAATACAATTGTTGAATTCTAGAAATTTACATCCATTCCAAATTTTAGTACTAAAATTTCTATAACCGGCAATTCTTTCCTCTGATAATTTAATATCCCTACCCTGAGCTGCCATTGCTGTTAAAGTAAACCTTAAAGAGTCCGCTCCATACTTTTCAGATAGATCTAAAGGATCTAAAACATTACCTTTTGACTTTGACATTTTTTGACCTTTATCGTCTCTTACTAGTGCGTGAATATAAACTTCTTTAAAAGGAACTTCTTTATCCATGAAATGAATTCCCATCATCATCATTCTAGCCACCCAAAAGAAAATGATATCAAATCCGGTCACTAAGACATCTGTTGGATAATATTTTTTTAGGTCAACTGTATTTTCGGGCCATCCCAGGGTAGAAAAAGGCCATAAAGCTGAAGAAAACCAAGTATCTAAAACATCTTCGTCTTGATTAAGAGTTACTTTTTTTCCATAGTATAATTCAGCAGCTATTTCTGCTTCTTGTTTATCTGTTTCGACAAATATTTTTTTATCTGGCCCAAACCACGCAGGTATTCTATGGCCCCACCATAGTTGTCTCGAAACACACCAAGGTTGGATATTATTCATCCACTCAAAATATGTCTTATCCCAATTTTTAGGGACAAACTGAGTGTTACCATTTTTTACGGCTTTTATGGCAGGAACAGCTAGTTTTTTGGCATCTACATACCACTGATCCATAAGCCAAGGTTCAACTATTACGTTTGATCTATCACCGTGAGGAACTGTATGTGTAATATTTTCCTCTTTTACTAACAAATTTAATGATTTCATATGCTCTATTATTTTTTTTCGTGCTTTAAATCTATCTAACCCAACATATATATCTGGACCGTTTTCATTAATAGAGGCATCTGAATTAAAAATATTTATCATTTCTAATTTGTGTCGCTTTCCTACCTCAAAATCATTAAAATCGTGAGCAGGTGTGATCTTTACAGCTCCAGAGCCTTTTGCCGGATCAGAATAGTTATCAAAAATTATAGGAATAGGTCTATTCATAATGGGTAAAATAACATTCTTACCCTTTAAATGTTTATATCTGTCATCTTCTGGGTTTACAGCAACAGCTGTGTCACCCAACATAGTTTCTGGTCTGGTAGTAGCTATAGTTAAAAATTCATCACTATCTTCAACAGGATATTTGAAATACCAGAACTTACCTTGCATATCTTTTTGTTCTACTTCAAGATCAGAAATTGCTGTAAATAGTTTTGGATCCCAGTTAACAAGACGTTTATCTCTATATATTAAACCTTCTTTATATAATTTTACAAAAACAAGATTAACTGCTTTGGATAATCCATCATCCATTGTAAAACGTTCTTTTTCCCAATCAGGAGATGCCCCAAGTGCTTTCAATTGGTTTGTTATCTCTCCTCCTGATTTTTCCTTCCATTCCCATACTCTTTCAACAAACTTTTCTCTACCTAAACTATGACGAGTAAGATTTAATTTGGCCAACTCTCTTTCAACAACCATTTGAGTAGCTATTCCAGCATGGTCAGTACCAGGTTGCCATAAAACATCAAACCCTTGCATTCTGTGAAATCTTATTAATATATCTTGAATAGTAAAAGTTAGCGCATGACCAATGTGTAATGAGCCAGTTACATTAGGAGGTGGCATCATTATGACATAAGGTTTTTTAGTTGAAGAGCTATTAGACGAAAAAGCTCCACTATCCAACCATATTTTATACCATTTATCCTCTATAGATTTAGAATCAAATCTTTTATCCATCATATTTTGAATTTATCCATGATTTTGAATTAGTTAAACGCCTTAGAGTCCAATATTGTAAAATTTAAATTATTTTCTTTTAAATCATCATTAATTTTAATTTGACGATTAATATCTCTAATTGACAAGTTACCTAATATAGATTTTATATGAAACTGACTATAAATTTCGTCCGCTTCGCTCTTAATTACATTTGTAGATGCGTTTAAATACTCAACTTCTGCATCCAAAACGTCTAAGACAGTTCTAATACCAAACTGTGCTTCTTTTTTTATCCCATTTAAAGCTAGTAAGGACGATATTTTTTCACTTCTAGAAGCAGAAGTTTTAGCCAGAGTACTTTTATAATTTTGATAAGAAGAAATTGTACTTAATTCTACTTGTCTATTTTTTTCCGATAAATCAAAAGATGTCGCAATAAATAATTTATCAAGCCGCCTAATATTATCTTTTGTAGAATCATTGTAAAATAAAGGTGTACTAAAAGTTAGGTTTGCACCATAGCTCTGGTAGTCACTAGTTGATGTGTTGACTGATGACTGACTATCTTTCCCAAAGAATTCCATCTTAAGTGAAGGTCGGTTATTTGATTTTTTTAAATCAACATTTTTTTTAGCTATTTTTTTTTCTAGTTTTGCAACTAAAATTATAGGATTACTCTCTAATGATATTTTAACTGCCTTATTTACTGTTTTGGGTATTCTAAAGTTTAATTTAGGAAGTTTTAGATTAATAGGTATATTACTTATCTTTGTGATACTTTTTAACTTAGATGTATGATTGTTAAGATTACCCTCAGCCAAAATTAATTCATACTTTGCTTTAGCATATTTTGATTGGGCTTCTGCTAAAACGGTTGGAGTAACTGTACCTGCTTCAAGTTTAAGTTTTGTAGCTTCAACATTTTCTTCAAATCTTTTTAAACTTCTTTTTCTTAATCTTACAACAGATTGATTTGTATAAACATCCAAATAAGCTTTTATAGCCTCTAAAATTATCTTTTGTTTAACTTTAATTAAGCTTGCTTTTTGTAACTTTAAAGTATCTTCAGCTATTGAGTGCTTTTCAAATGCTTCTCCACCGTCAAATATATTTTTACTTATAGAAATCGTTGAGGTAGTAGTATCATTCGTTTCAAATGAGCCATCTGAGTTAGCGTCTTTATTAGTTGAATTGAAAACTGTAGAAAAAGAATTCGTCCAATCTTTCGAAGAGTTGGCTTCTCCAAGTGAATGTTTTGCAGCAGCTAATCTATAATTTTGAGCTTTTAATTCAAGACTATTTTTTAAAGCTAGATGTATAGAGTTTTCAAATGTAAAATCAGAGCCTACAACTTTGGATACATTAAAACATACAGATAAAAACAGCAGAATACTGAGAAAATTTATTTTTCCAGAAAAGAGAAACATTTAGACCTCAAAATAATACATGATATATTAAATCACATTAAATATATAATTGAAAAGTAAATTCTTATCCAAGATATAAAACATTTTGCTAAGTGTGTTTAGTATTAAAAAAATATAAATCCATAATATTTTTTTATTTGCTTGTATGGTATTCTAGAGTTATAGAAAGAAATCATCCTAACTATTGGCCCGATGGCAGAGTGGTGATGCAGCGGCCTGCAAAGCCGTTAACAGCGGTTCGATTCCGCTTCGGGCCTCCATTTAACAGATGAAATCATAATGATTAATAATGAATACATACCGATTACAAATGATCTAGTATTAATTGGTGGCGGTCATTCTCACTTATCAGTAATTATGGAACTATCTAAGAAGCCATTAAAAGGTAATAGGATTACTCTAATTAGCAATGAAATTGATACACCTTATTCTGGAATGATACCCGGTTTTATTGAAGGTATATATTCTTGGCGAGAGAGTCATATTGATTTATATAAACTTTGTATAAAGTTAAATATTCGTTTTATCCATTCTGAAGTAACTAAAATTTCTGCCATCAAAAAGGAAATTTATTTAAAAGGAAGGCCAAAATTAAAATTTGACGTGTTATCAATTAATTCTGGTATAGAAAGTAATTATAAAGAAATTGAAGGAGCACAAAGAAATTGTGTTCCAGTTAAACCTATTTCAAAATTAGCTAACAATTTTTTAAAAGAAATTAAAAATTTTAATTCTATTGCTTTTATAGGTGGTGGGGCGGGCTCTGTAGAATTAGCTCTGGCTCTAAAAAAACGGCTAAAGGACACAAAAAATAATTTTGAAATAACTATCGTTTCTGGAAAAAATGGAATTTTAAGTTCTTTCCCTGATAAAACTAAGAAATTTTCTTTAAATGCTCTTAGAACAGCTAATATCAAACTAATAAACAACAAAGAAGTTGTTAAAGTGAAAAAGGATAAGTTGATAATGTCTGATGGATCTTTTTTAAATGTCGAAAAATCAATTTTATCGACAAATGCAATGGCACCTAAATGGATTGAAAAATCAGATTTAGAATTAAATGAAGAGGGTTTTGTAGTTGTAAATAACGCATTTCAAACTAACCATAAATTTATATTTGCTGCAGGCGATATTGTTGATTTTAATGAAGAAAATTTAAAAAAAACTGGTGTTTTTGCCGTAAGGTCAGGAAAACCTTTGGCCAAAAGCATTAGAAACTATATTCTTAACAAGAAAAATTTTACATATAAATTTAATAAGCATTATCTTTCCTTGATAGGATTATCAAATGGTTTGGCAATAGCTAGCAAATATAATTTTTCATACTCTACGAAACTGAACTTTTATTTAAAAAAATATATTGATCAAAGATTTATTAAAAAATTTAATGAACTAAATCATAACCAAATTTCTAGAATAAAGAAAATTTTTGTAAGTTATATTTATAAAACTTTTAAAATAAATAATATTTATAAAAACAACGATATTAACCAAATGCAATGCAAAGGTTGTGCCGCAAAAGTTCCATTAAATGCTCTTAAAAATACTTTGTCAAAAAAAATAATCTCAACTTCCGAAGACGCCACTCCTATAAATAATTATCCTAATTTATTTCAAAGTGTTGATATGATAAACGCAATTATATCTGACCCTTATGTTTTAGGAAAAATTGCAGCAAATCATGCAATAAGTGATATTATTTCTGTAAATTCTAAAATAATTTCTACTATGATGATTTTACAATTACCTCTATCAAAATCTATTATCAATTCGAGAGATTTAGAACAAGTTTTATCTGGAGCAAATAAGATATTTGAGTCTTACAACTGTTCTATAGATGGTGGACATACAATGATTGGTAAAGATCAAGATCCAGTTATTGGATTTGCAATAACAGGTGAACAAAAAGAACCTTTAAATTTTAAAAATATAAATAGAAATATAAAAGTTAATGACATTTTAATTTTAACTAATAAAATTGGCACAGGCATTGTTTTTGCTGGAATTAATAATGATTTAATTGATAGTTATTTTCAAATTGAAGTTATTAAGCAAATGGAAGACGGTAATATAGCTTTTGGAAATATTACTGAAAAATTAAAAATTTTATCTATGACTGACATAACAGGTTTTGGACTTGCCAATCATCTTTTAAATTTAATCAAGAGAGATAATGGTAAAACTGGATTAACTATATTTCCTAAAAAGATACCAACATTTAAAGGCGTTGAAAAAGCTATAAAAAAAGGAGTGAAGTCATCACTATTTGATAATAATTATCTCATAGCTAAAGAGAATATTGTTTATAGTCGAAATGAAGATAGTATTGATGAAATACTATATGACCCTCAGACAGTGGGGGGACTAGCTTTTATAATACCTAAAGAAGAAAAGGAAAAACAATTTCAACTCTTAAAAAAATATAAAATCACTTTTACTGAAATTGGTTATGTGAATGATTTAGAAAATAAAATTAAAATTTCATAAAGATAATGCTTAAGAAATATAAAATAAAAAAAAATTGGAAATATAAAGAATTTGATACAATAATTGACGTCAGATCTCCTTCTGAATTTGTAGAGGACCATATTGTTGGGGCTATAAACTGTCCAGTTTTATCCGACTTAGAAAGAGAGAAAGTTGGTACTATTTACAAAAGAGAGAGTACTTTTAAAGCCAAAATAATTGGTTCTTCATTAACTGCAAGAAATATAGCTAAACATATTGAAGAAAGGTTTTCAGAATATAAGGGCTCCTGGCAACCTCTTGTTTACTGTTGGAGGGGTGGGCAAAGATCAAAAGCGTTTGCACTTATTTTATCTGAAGTTGGCTGGAGAACTCAACAATTAGAAGGAGGCTATAAAGAATATAGAAATCATGTTCTTGAGTTTATGGATAATATAGGTTCTAAACTTAAAATAATTTTAATAAGTGGAAAAACTGGGTCGGCTAAAACAAAGATTTTACACAGTATAGCGAAACAAGGTGGCCAGATATTAGACTTAGAAGGACTTGCTAATCATAAAGGTTCTCTATTAGGAAAAATACCTAATTTTAATCAACCTTCTCAAAAATTTTTTGAAAGTAAATTATATTATCAATTAAAAAAACTAAATCTAAGAAAACGAATTTTTGTAGAGGCCGAGAGTAGTAAAATAGGAAATATTCATATACCTAAAACTATTTGGGCTAAAATGATAGTTTCTCCCAGAATTGAAATAAAAGCAGATATTCATTTAAGGTCTAATTTTCTTGTAAAAGATTATGAATATATGTGCAAAAATCCAGAATTGATAAATCCAATTATATTTGGCTTGAAAAAAAGGTTAAGTAAACAATTAGTAGATAGTTGGAAAGAATTAATAAACCAAAAAAAATGGCAAGAATTGACAACAAGTTTTTTGGAAAATCACTACGATCCCTCATATTCTTCAAATACGATTAAAAATGACAGAAAGGTCATAAAGGAAATAAAACCATTGTCATTTAATTCTTCAGAAATTACAAAAATTGCAAATTCTATAATCAAAGATATTTAATATTTTACTCTTTGTATACTAGTATTAATTAGTTGCAATTTATATTATTTACATTAAAAACATCTAATAAAGTAGCTATTAACATTATTCCCCGGTAGCTCAGCGGTAGAGCAGACGACTGTTAATCGTCTGGCCGGCGGTTCGAATCCGTCCCGGGGAGCCATTTTCACCCTCGAACACCCCTCAAACCCTTACTGAGCCTCAAACAGTACTCCGACTTGTTCGAGTCCCTCAGTTGTATTCCAGACGTTAAATTTTTGCCGACCAATACAACCAACGACATCAATGTAACACAACTCTACGACTTGGCTGACAAACTATTGGCAAACTATGGTTGCCAACGAGGTGACAACTATGCGACTGGGTAGAAAGAGAACAATAGAGGTCGATGATCTAAGGTGTGACCCACTTGTAAAGGAGTTACTGCACCTGATTGATGGCAAAGATGTCGCCGTTAAATATGTGGCTAAGTTGTCAGGTGTAGGGTTTCGTACCATTTTAAGGTGGCAAACTAACAACATTCCTAACCTATATAATTTTAGGGCAGTGTTACAAAGCATAGGTTACGACTTGGAAATCAAAAAGAAAGAGGATGATTAATCGTCATTCTCTTTTTTCTTTTCGCTTGCATGGAACATAGCATACGACATCACGGCTTCAGCAAGCGTTGAACTTAACTCGATTGAGGATAAGTTAATATATCAAAAGTATCTTAAATTTACACCTTACGCATTTGACCAATAATCAAGGGTTATTTCATTTATATTCACTTTCTTCCCAACCATTGATAATATTGTGGAGTAAAATAAGTCAGCTTCATCATCTGAAATTAAAAGTCTCAAACACTCAATTATTCTTGTAATGCGAAGTTGATTGTGATCTGAATATGATTTCCATTGATTGTTTCGCTCTAAAAATTGAATAAACCATTCTTTAGAATTAATTATATTTTTTTTTATAATTTCATCACTTTTAATTTTTAAAAACTCATTTACGTCTTTTAAATATATATTATGGTCAACTGCCTCACTTGGTTTGTTTAAGGGAAATATAAGTTGAATAAAATCATGATTATATTCAATTTCGTCATCAGTAAAGCTCCAAACATCTGACAAGAACCTTCCCTGAAAATCCTTTTCTTCATTCTTTAAAAATTTGTATAAGTCCATTTGCATAATATCATTTAAGGCTATTATATTGAATTATTGTCGATAATATCATATAATAAAATATGTCCCATACTCTTATTGAAATGAATAAAAACTTTGCAGATTTAGGAATAAATTTTAGTGATTTAGAAATTTTCCTTGTTGAAATAATTTATAGGTTATTTTTTGATTTTTAAATTTAATTAATTGGTAATATAAATTTGATATTAAACAGAAATAAATTCCTACTAATCACTCTTACAATTTTATTAATTATAGTGAGTAATTTAGTACACAGTGATGCAAGGAAACAATTGCCTTGGATGGGAGTTTTGATTGACGCCACTCCAAATAACTCAGGAGCAACCGTTAAAACTGTAGGACAAGGAACACCTGCTTATTTTGCTGGAATCATAGAAAATGATATAATCACAAATTTCAACAATGTAAATATAGAATTTTACAAGGATGTAGCCCATCTAGTAGCAACTCAAACTATACCTGGTCAAGAAGTTCCATTAACTATTATTAGAAGGGGAAAAGTTTTAAAACTGACTATCATTATGGGTAAGAGAATTTATAATGGTAATAATTGGCAAGTAGTTGTGGTTCCAAAAAATTCTTCGCAAAAGACAAGAAAATTTGCTAAGAAGCAAAACAATTCAGGATCTGGTTTTTTGATATCTAAACTTGGTCATATTATTACAAATGAGCATGTCGTTCAAAATTGTAAACAAATTCATGTTGGTAAGAATACAAATACATTGATGTTAGCAAAATTATTAGACACAGACAAAAGTAACGATTTAGCTTTATTGAGAATTTCTAATTTAAAGAATAAGACTGAAGAAACTTCATTTTTTATAAATAACCTTGAAGTAAATAATATCCCATTAGCTTCCAATGGTTTGATAAGACAGAATAACGTTAGAGGTGGAGAGGATGTGTTAGTTGCAGGTTTCCCTTATGGTGATGTGGTTAGTAAAAGTATAAAGGTAACAAAAGGTATTATAAGTTCAACAAGAGGATATAAGGATGACACTGGGCAATTTCAGATAGATGCAGCAGTTCAACCAGGAAATAGTGGTGGCCCAATATATGATAGGTATGGGAACATAATTGGAGTTGTAGTTGCACAATTAGATAAATTAAAGGTTGCAAAATCTATGGGCTCACTTCCTGAAAATATAAATTTTGGAATAAAAGCATCAACAGTTAAGCAATTCTTAAATACTGCTGGTTTGATTTCTAATTGGTCTAAAAAAAGCAAGCCATTAACAACTGAAAAACTATTTGAAATAGCATTACAACAAACTGTGATAGTTGTATGTAATAACTAGTCGATTTTAAGATATGTTTAATAAATATCATAAATAGATTTAAGAAAGTAGAATTAATGTGGATAGTTTTAAATAAGAGTTTTTTATCAATTGTTAAAAATAGAAATAATGAAAACCAGTTACTTGTTAGAGCAAGAGTTAATGGTGATATTGAAAAAGTTTTTCCTGATGCAGATGTTTTTGAAGATATAGATGCAGATTATAAATACAGAACCTATATCGATAGAGAAGTTGTTGCTAATACAATCAGTGAAGAACTTTTGAATATCAACTACGATAATTTTAAAAGTTCTGTTTCTAAAGATGATGGAATTAGAAGTAATGCATATATGAAAGTATGGATGGCATTAAATCAAATACAGAATTAATAAATTGATCAATATCTTAAACACAAATTGATAAACAATAAATTAAAATTATTATACCTTATTCTTCAATTCTTCATTAAATATTTTTTATTCGCTTTACATCTATTTCTTTGAGTGGTTAAAAAAACTGACCTTAGTAACATTTTTTACCTGTCTATCAACTATTTTATTACCTGGATCATTATTTACATGATTTTCGATTTTAACTAACATTTCGTCTATTTCTTCATAATCCTCAAATGGACCAAGTTCTTGAGCTTCATCAAAATAATAATATAAATCTTTATACTCGAAAACACTTAACCAACTACCGTTTGACAACGTCATTTGTTCAATTATAAAACCTTTTTCTTTGACTTCGTCATAATCTATCTCATCCATTGAAAATACCCCTTGATCGGATTGTTACAAAGTTAATAATTATTTTTAATATATGTTTAGACTCTAATTTATTAATTCAAAAAGGTTCTAAATGATCAACTATCATTTCATAATTTCCAATAATTTCTTCCTTTGTAATTTTTGTAATGCAAAAGTCTCTATCCTGTAAAGTCTTTAGAGATAACGATTCCATCCATACTATTTGAGAGCAACGTAAATCATAAAGTTTTGCCCTGCCTATTGCTTTTATAATTTTATATCTCAAAATATCTAAAGTTTTTGTACAAATATTTTTTATTTCTTGAGCATGATATTTTTCATTTATATCTAAAGTATGCTTGTTTAGGCCTAAAACGGTATAAGCAAGTAATTGAGAAATTCGCATATACAAAAAATCTTTGTCTAAAGATTTTTTACAATTGTTTAAAAATAGTGGTTCATAATCACATTCTCTTAAAAGAAGTGGTTTAGAAATTTTAGATAGAAAATAATCTTTTTGGTTAATTAATGTTTTGAGTGAGAGTTTTGATTTTGAAAAAATAAAATTATTTTTCATTTTTACCTCCATTTTAGTACTTTAGACAAATGTCAAGGTGTACAAGTTGGTTTATAAATACCTCTTTTCCTTATACCCATAATAACATCATTATTCAATTATAATTTATATATTTGTTAAATCTAAAATTGGATTAACAAATAAGTTATGGGTTTTGTCAGTTTCTAAATATCAAGTGACTCATTGACAAACTCTGTCAAACAGCACCAGTCTTATCGAGAGTGGAAGCCAAAGTAGTCTCCATTACGGGGAGCCATTTATTGTCCCTAACCTCTTGTTTTTGTTACTTTTTAACAATACATAATTATAAAGTAACTCTAAAAGTTACCCTTTTAATTTTTATTACTAGTGTTTAAATTTAAATTTTATTTTTTACTAACGTACATTGCTCCCAAAAATTCAAATAAGTTTATCTCATTTATAACAAATGAGGATTAAACAATGTCATATCAAACTCCATTTCAACATCTTCGTGTCGGACAAGTAGCTAATGTCTATATCAAAAAAGAATAAAATTACGTGAAACTTAGATTTCATATACTTACAAATTTAAGATTATACTTTTTTTTAGTAGAACTAATAATACCTGTTATGATTTTGCTTAATATTTACAAAAAAATAGCTATATATATCATGATGGTTTTTTGTTTTATGACTGCCTTTATGTTTCACTCAGACCTTAGTAATCAAATGCAATTAACTCAATTCTTAAAAAATATTGGTTTAACAACTGGTTTCTATTTTTTAGACAAAAGCGAACAACATAATTACTTTAGAAATTAAACATTTTATCCAAAAAATTTGACGATTAATTTTATTTTTTTATTAATATTTAATATTATGCTTTGAATACTTCAGCCAACTTTTTCATTAATTACCCGGAGCTTTATACAATCCAACCATTTGTGATCCTTTTTTGGCTATAGCATTTAAATCAATATCTTCAAGTATAATTAATTCTGAAATTGCACCAGTTTTCATCATAGCTAATTTAAGTGATGTCATTATATCCGCATTAGGTGCCTCAACTAAAGCTGCGACGTCATATATACCTCTTGTGTATGATAAATTCAACAATTTACCGCCAATCTTCTCTGATAGTCCACTTATCATTGCACGTCGATCTTCATCGGGGTTGTCTAACCAACCATCTGTTCCTTGTTTAGTATATTTTGCTAAAACTATAAATTTCATTTTTATCTCCTATTATTAAAGTTTACTGATTTGTTCTAATTTTATTAAATATTATAAGTCTCTGAAATAAATCTAGTTACTAAAAATGCCTCAAGCCCCTCAATGCCTCCTTCTGAACCATAGCCACTGTGTTTGATGCCGCCAAAGGGTGTTTCAGGTGTACTTACAACAGTTGAATTAACTGCTAAAAGACCAGCTTGAATCTCTGAACGCAAGTTATCAATTATTTTAGGATCATTTGTAAATGCATAAGACGCTAGTCCAAAATCAAGTCTATTAGCTCTATCGATAACCTCATCAACTGATTTGAATGAATCAATTGGAAGTAAAGGTCCAAACGGCTCTTCATTCATAATTTTAGCATTATCTTTAACATCTGTCATTACAGTGGGAGAAAAGAAGCTTCCAACTCTATTCATTCGGTTTCCTCCCATTTCTATATTTGCACCACTTTCAATTGCATCTTTTACAAATTCATTCATAACATCTATTCTTCTTTCAGCAATAAGTGGTCCCATATTGGTATCATCTTCCAAACCGTTCCCAACCTTGATTTTGTTAGTTTCTTCAATGACAGCTTCTGTAAATTTATCTTTAATATTATCTTGTACTAAAAATCTTGTTGGAGAAACACAGACTTGTCCTGCATTTCTAAACTTACCCGCAACTGAAATTTTTGCAGCTTTTTTTATGTCAATATCATCAAACACCATTAGAGGAGAATGCCCACCTAATTCCATTGTGCATCTAATCATATTTTCAGCAGCAAGCTTTTGAAGGTGTTTCCCTACAGGTACACTTCCAGTAAATGACAATTTACGTGGTATATTAGAACTACATAAATACTCGGATACTTCTGATGGAACTCCGAATACTATATTTAGCACACCAGGTGGTAATCCAGCCTCCGTAAAGGCTCTACCAATAGCAATAGCAGTTCCAGGAGTTTCTTCACTTGGTTTAATTGTAATTGTACAACCTGCTGCTAGTGCACCACCAACTTTACGAACTACATTCATAACTGGGAAATTCCAAGCAACAAAAGCAATTACAGGTCCAATTGGTTCTTTAATTACAGTTTGAGAAAATCCATTCATTCTTGAAGGTACTAATCTTCCATATGCTCTTTTACCCTCCTCTCCGTACCATCTCAATACATCTAACCCAACAGAAAGCTCCATTTTAGCTTCTGCTAATGGTTTACCCATCTCAACAGTAAGGTTAGTAGCCACATGGTCAAATTTATCTTCAAGTATTCTACATGCATTTTCTATAATTTTTTGTCTATTAAGGGATGGTTCATTTTTCCAGGATTTGAACGCTTCTTTATTAGATTCCAAAGCCTCTTTAAGATCATTTTTTGAGGCATGGGGTAAATCACCAATAATTTTATTAGTGGCTGGATTATATACGGGTTCCGATTTATTTTCTGAACCTGCTCTCCATTTTCCATTTATTAATAATTCTAATTTCTCATACTTCATAAATCACTCCTTAGCACAAATAAATTCATTGATAATAGTTATCATTATTACTAATGTTAATTAAAGAAACATTTATTTCAATATATTTCTAAGTGTATCAAATGAAAACAATAAATGCCGATGTTGTTATATGTGGAGGAGGACTGTCTGGTATAATGTGCAGTTTAGCCCTAACTAGATTAGGGATATCTGTTTGCACAATTGAAAAATCAAATTACTCACTACAACAAATAAAAGATACTAGATCAACAGCATATCTACTTCCATCGATCAATTTCTTAATTAAAACTGGGATATGGAAGCATCTTTCGAAAAATGTAAATCCGCTTAAAATACTTTCTATCATCAACAGTAAAAATGGTTATCCATTCAATCAAGTTTTGAATGAAACCCAGTTCAAGGCCAAAGAAATTTCCAAAGAATATTTTGGTTGTAATATTTCTAATTACGAAACAAAGCAAATACTCATGAAATTATTAAAGAAAGATAAATTGATAAATTATATTAATAATGAAATAGTCAATATTGAAAATTTTGAAGAACATTTAATTATAAATCTTAGAAATAAACTAAGTATTAATACAAAACTTCTTATAGGCGCTGATGGAAGAAATTCTTTTATAAGAAATTATCATAACATTAAAACACAAATAACAGATATTAAACAAAAAGCTGTTACTTTCATAATTCAACACCAAAAATCTCATAACAACATTTCGTATGAAATTTATAATACAGGTGGACCTTTTACAACTGTACCACTTAAAAGCAAAGAAGAAAAAAGATCTGCCGTAATTTGGGTTAATGATAGTATAAAAATAGACAAACTTCTTGGTTTAAATAAGTTTGATCTTCAAACTGAAATAAATAAAAGGTCTTGCAATAAGTTGGGTGAAATTTCGGTTATTTCTGAATTACAATCTTCTAATGTCAACGCACAATTAGCTGATAACTTTGTAGATAATAGAATGATATTGATAGGAGAGGCTGCTCATGCTTTGCCACCAATTGGTGCCCAAGGTTTGAATTTAACTATTAAAGACATTAAAGTAATTTTCAATTTAATTAGAAAATATCAATACTCAATAGGCTCTAATGAGATGGTTGCAGAATTTAATTTCAAGAGATTACTAGATGTAAAAATACGTACAACAAGCGTGAATATTTTAAATAAAATCTCTTATTCAGATAATTTAATTATTAGAAGAATAAGAGATTTAGGCTTAAGCTTTTTACAACAGGCAAAACCTATTAAATACTTACTTATGAGATATGGATTAGGTTAGTAAGTTTAAGAACATAATAGGCTTAAGACTTTAATTATAGTTAATTCAAATTATTTGAAGTAAAAATATGTTACAATATTATATTAACTGGGAAAAAAACAAATAAATTGGTTGAAGCAAAAACTTAGTTTTTCTGATTTTGGAGTTGCTTGGATTTCAATCATAAAATTTGTTTTAGTAAGACTATTATTTTTTTATTATGAAATGTTATTTTTAAATATTTCTGCATAAAATTGCACATTTAGGGCTAAGTAAAAATCAACCATTTCTTTATGTTATTCATATTCACAATTGAAGAGTTTTTTTGAAGGAAGGTTAAATTAGAACAATAGTTATATTTCATAGGAAAATTGTAAAATTCAAATTGTAGACTAAATTGTAGACTGAATAATTATATTACTATAATCATTAATAAAATCACATGATTAGAATGAAATAACGAGGAGTTTGTATCAGTCCCGGGGAGCCATCCTCTAGAAAACATTTGTTACAACTAAAGATATAAACACGTATCTCATTGTTTTAGCTAAAGAAACTATTAATATAAATGTGTGAATTGGAATGCGAAAAATACCAGCAATTATTGTAAGTGGATCTCCAATTATAGGAACCCAACTTAAAAACAATGTCCATTTTCCATATTTTAAAAACCATGAAGATGCTCTAGTTAATTGTAATTTATTTATAGGAAACCATTTCCTATCTTTAAGGTTTGTAAGAAAATATCCTATACACCAATTTAAAATTGAACCTAAAATATTACCAATGCTTGCAAAAAAAATAAGATCTATAATCGGATATTTCTTTAAAAAAATAAATGCTGTTAATATTATCTCTGAATGACCCGGAAGTATGGTAGAGGAAAGGAAGGAAGATATAAAAAGACTAGCATATACCTCAATAGCGTTCATTTACTTATAAACTCGATACTCTCAACTATTTTTTCCCAAACTTTTTCTTCTTCAGCTATCTGTATTAACACTTTTTGGAGATTAACGTTTACTTCTTGAGCGCGTTTTTGATTATTAGATGAATAAAAATTTTGATTTAACATTTCAATTTCTAGTGTCTTTTTTTGTTTTTCAAATTCAAGTATTTTCTTTTCTGAATAAGTTAA
>QBYJ01000021.1 GCA_003282885.1 SAR116 cluster bacterium AG-325-F22 | reverse complement strand
AAAAGATCCGTTAGACGCAATAGTTTGCGATGCGTCTTTCATATCATTAAAAAAAATTTTACCTTCAGGGCTTACTTTTTTAAAAACTAAAGGATGGTTGGCTGCTCTAATTAAACCTCAATTTGAGGTAGGCAAAGGCCTTGTTGGTAAAGGGGGAGTTGTTAGAGATCCTGAATTACATAAAGAGGTAATAGCTGACATTAAAAAATGGATTCAAAATGATATGAAATTGAACTTATTAGGTGTAATAGAAAGTCCTTTGTTGGGAACAAGAGGTAATAAAGAATTCGTAATTGTAGCTACTAAATAACCTTAAGAGATGTCTATTTATCTATTCAATTTTTCCAATTTGACTTTCATGTTCTAATAACTGATCAAGTATTGTTATAGCCATCATCGCCTCGGCCACAGGAACTGCTCTAATACCAACGCAAGGATCATGTCTTCCTTTTGTTTTAATTCTAATAGCTTCATTATTTAAATTTATAGAGTTTTTTTCCTTAAGTATAGAGCTTGTTGGTTTAACTATAAATCTAGCAATGATAGGTTGCCCAGATGAAATTCCTCCAAGTATTCCTCCAGAGTGATTAGAACCAAAATAATAATTTCCATTATTATCTGGAAAAATTTCATCATTTGATTCTTCACCAGTTAAAGAAGCTAGGTCAAAACCTGAACCAATTTCAACACCTTTAACTGCATTTATACTCATCATAGCTTCAGCAATTTGACTATCTAACTTTTTATATATAGGACTTCCTAAGCCTCTTGGTACGTTTTCAGCTATAACTTCAATTATAGCACCTGCACTATTTCCATTTTTTCTTAAGTCATCCAACCATATTTCCCATTCTTTTGCAGCTTCACTATCCCCGCAGAAAAAAGGGTTTTTATTAACTTCGTCCCAATTAAAGTTTTTTCTATTTATTTTATTTGGACCTATTTGAATAACGCTAGCTCTTACTTTTACAGGATTTTTTAATTTGTGCTCTAAGACTTTAAAAGCTATTGCTCCAGCAGCAACCCTTACTGCAGTTTCTCTAGCACTAGATCTGCCACCACCCCTGTAATCTCTGATTCCATACTTATTTTGGTAAGTAATGTCAGCATGTCCTGGTCTAAATTGTTTGGCAATTTCAGTATAATCTTTACTTCTTTGATCTTCATTTTTAATGTGCAGTGCTATAGGATGTCCTGTTGTTTTACCCTCAAAAGTTCCTGAAAGAATTTGAACTGTATCACTTTCTTTCCTTTGTGTGACAAACTTAGATTGACCTGGTTTTCTTCTATCCAAGTAATGCTGGATATCCTTTTCGTTTATTGAAATTAATGGTGGAACACCATCAACTATGCATCCAATTGCTTTACCATGACTTTCACCAAAACTAGTAAATTTGAAAATATTTCCAAAAGAGTTGCTTGCCATTTAAAGTCTTTCAAATAGGTTAGTTTTGATAAGTTAATACTCTTTTTTCTCTGGAGACATATCTGGGGCGTCAATCGCTTTCATGCCAACGACGTGATAACCACAATCAACATGATGTGTTTCTCCAGTTACTCCAGCTGACAAGTCTGACAAAAGATAAATTCCACATCCACCAACGTCATTTAATGTTACATTTCTTCTCAATGGAGAATTATATTGGTTCCATTTTAAAATATACCTGAAGTCTCCTATACCGCTTGCTGCGAGTGTTTTAATAGGACCTGAAGATAAACTATTTACTCTTATTTTGTCATTTCCTAAATCAGCTGCTAAGTATCTTACTGAAGATTCAAGTGCAGCTTTCGCCACCCCCATTACATTATAATGTGGCATAACTTTTTCTGCGCCATAATATGTTAATGTAATCATTGAACCACCATTAGGCATCATTTTAGCGGCTCTCTGTGCTACGGCAGTAAATGAATACACTGATATATCCATTGTTTTGTAAAAGTTTTCCCTTGTTGTATCAAGATATTCGCCTTTTAATTCTTCCTTGTCTGAATAAGCTATTGCATGAACTAGAAAGTCTATGGTATCCCACTTTTCTCTCAATGAATTAAAAGTTTCGTCAATTGCCTCATCACTGGAAACATCACAAGGTAATATAATATTAGAACCAACTTTCTCAGCAAGAGGCTTTACCCTTTTTTCAAGTGCATCACCCTGATAGGTAAATGCTACTTCTGCTCCTTGTTTAGCAACTGCTTCGGCCACACCCCAAGCTATAGATCTATCATTAGCTACACCCATAACTATACCACGTTTTCCATTCATGATTCCGTTATTGAGTTTTTCTTGTTTCATAATTTACTTCCTGATCTTTAGTAAATTCACTAAATTAATCTAACTTATATAATATTATTATATAATTAATTACTTTAATTTAATATATTTAATATAAAAAATTTGAAACTTAATTAAGAGAATAACTTATTTTTTTTGTTAATGTTATTAAATCACCAGGATTATAAGATTTGTTACTATTAAAAGATATAGTTTGACCATCTACATCTATAATTAATTTATATCCACTAATTCTTTCCGTGGTTTCAGTGTGTATTACCTTTTGAATACGACAAACTTCTTTTTCAACAAAATTTTGGTTTGCAGTTGCTTTGTCACTTCTGACAACTTCTGATCCAATCAAAGCTCCTAAAGCTGTAGCTCCTGACTTGCCTCCACCTTCGCCAAGTCTGTTTCCAATAGCACCACCAATTAAAGCTCCTATAAAATTATCTGCACCAAATTTATTAGCCTCTTGATTTACTGGGACTCTTTGAATCGAGCATATTTTCTCATCTCTTGGCACTTTTTGTGTAGAATATGTTTTAAGAACTTCAACAGATGATATGGATCCGGTTACCTGATAAAAATTTGTTTTAGAGTAACTATTATTTGAAAATAATGTTATTAATCCAAAAAATAAAAAAATTTTTTTAACCATTTAAACCTCATATTATTCTTTTAAAGATAAATTTATTAATGATATATTCTCGAAATATGGCAAAATTAGTACTATAATGTAAAAAATAAAAAATAAAAATGGAGTTAAGAGTTGGAACTAAAAAAGATAGTTGATCCAATACAATTATTTAAAAAATGGTTGTCTGAAGCTGAAAAAAAAGAAATTAGAGACCCTAATGCTATGCAATTAGCCACTGTATCAAAAAATGGCATGCCTTCAGTGAGAACTGTTTTATTAAAAGATATTATTAATGGAAATTTTGTTTTTTATACAAATTATGAAAGTCGTAAATCTGAAGAAATAAGTGAAACAGCAAAAGGTGCTATTTGCTTTTATTGGAAAAGTTTAAACCGTCAAGTGAGATTGGTTGGAAATATACAAAAGGTTTCTAGTGAGATTTCTGACAAATATTATAAATCTCGGTCAAAGGGTAGTCGAATTGGTGCTTGGGCATCAAAACAATCAAAAGAATTAGAATCACGAAAAGTTTTGATGGAAGAAGTAAAATTATTTGAAGCCAAGTATAATGATGATATACCTCGCCCAAGTTTTTGGGGTGGTTTTGCTCTAAAGCCTGTTGAGTTTGAATTCTGGGAAGATGGTGATTTTAGATTACACGACAGATTCATTTTAAGGCCTACAAAAATAAAAAATAAATGGATTGCTAAACGTCATTATCCTTAGGACCTGTCTCTGTTTTTCTTTAATTCTATTAAGCTCATTATTATAAAAATAAGATAGAAAATTATTAGCAATCCTAAAAATAAACCAAAGCCTGCTTTGTACGCTTCTATTGAATACCCACTTTGTTTTCCTGGTTCAATTATTTGCATTATAAATCCAATTGCATACTGAACGATAAAAGCCATCAAAAAACATATTAAATTTATAGCTGTAGACGCGCGTGCCGCATAACTTGTTGGAAAGTGCTGACTTAAACCAGCGTAAGCTAATGTCGCGGCCAATGATGTTATACTTAAAACAACCCATGGCCATATAGCCTTAGGCATTAACCCAAATGTTATTATAGTGAATGGTATTATAAAAACTAGTAACGCTCCACCCATTACCCCAATGGGAGAAATATTGAATTTTCTTAAATAATCTGTAATTACTCCTAAGGATGTTGTCCCAATGGTCATCATGATTGTAGAAATAAAAAGAATGTTAGCAATTTCATTTTTATTAAAATTACCTATATCAGAAAGCCAAGGTCCTGCCCATAACCCTAATATTGCAAGTCCAGTTCCTCCGGCAATTCCAGATAATGGACCAATTCTCCAAAAAGCATAGCTAGTATAAATATCTTGTAACACTTTCAAAATCGGTAATGTTTCTTCATTGTTAAGAGTTTTCTTTTTTTCTGGAACCACGAAAAAAATCAGTAATCCAATAAAAATTGTAGTTACTCCAAGGAATAAATAAACTCCTCGCCAATCAGTTATTTGTAATGCCATTTCCAAGGGTGTCGACGCCACAATAGCGCCCATGCCACCTGCTGACATGAATAGACCTATTAGAAGTGGGAGTCTTTCTTTGGGGAACCAAACGGCAAAAGCTTTAAATGCTCCCATTAATGCGCCGGAAACTCCTAATCCTATTAAACCACGAGCTATGACAAGTGACCAAACGTCATTTCCTAGACTGAATAATATAGCTCCTGTAGCAGCTACTAAAAATAGAATACTTTGCACTTTTCTAGCACCATATTTATCAAGTAGAACTCCCAAGGGTAATTGAAACAAACCAAATGTTAAAAAATATGCAGATGTAATTAAGCCAAGTTGTTCTGCATTCAGACTTAAATCATTACTTAAGTAGGGAGCAAGAACCGCATTAGTAGATCGGTAAAGGTAAGATAAAAAATATCCGCAAGCGAAAGGTAAAAAAATAAAAGTAAATTTTTGAAAGTTTGTTTCAGGAAGAATATTCATTCGTCTCATATATGTAAAACTCCAAAAAATATTTTTTAATAAATGATTTATAGACTTTGAAATTCGATTCGATCAAATTAGTATATCAACTCTTACGATTGTAGCATAATGATTAGAAAGTTGACGTTTTCTTTTAAGAGTATTTATAATGATTGGCAAGGAGAGTTATATGAGAATATCTAATGAAATTATAAATATTGTTCCTGAAATTAAAAAATGGAGGCAACAATTGCATGCACATCCAGAGCTTGGATACGAAGAGGAATGGACATCTAATTTTGTTGCAGAAAAACTAGAATCTTTTGGCTTAGAGATTCATAGGGGGTTGGGAAAAACTGGAATTATTGGGGTTTTAAAGGGCCTTGACCCTACCCGTGGTGGTGGAGGGAATAAGGCAATTGGTTTAAGAGCAGACATGGATGCTTTACCAATGACTGAAGAAAATGACTTTTCTTATAAATCAAAATTTGAAGGCCGCATGCATGCATGTGGTCACGATGGTCACACAGCTATGCTACTTGGAGCAGCTAAGTTATTATCCTTAAAAAATGACTTTAATGGAACAGTATATTTCATATTTCAACCAGCAGAAGAAGGTGGTGGTGGTGGCCTTGCAATGATAGATGACGGTTTGTTTGAACAATTTCCAATGGATAGTGTGTGGGGGATGCACAATTGGCCAGGTATGAATGAAGGTACTGTTGCTATACATAAAGGTTCTGTGATGGCTGCTGCCGATAAGTTTGAAGTTACCATAATTGGAAATGGTGGTCATGCGGCAATGCCTCAAGCAACAAATGATCCTGTTTTAGCAGTCACCGCTATTGTTCAAGCCTTGCAGCAAATAGTTTCACGTAAACAAAATCCACTTGATGCAGTTGTTGTTTCTGTAACTCAAATTAATGCAGGATCTGGATTTAATATTATACCTCAAAAAGCAGATTTCATTGGTACTATTAGGACTGTTAATCCTGATACCAGAATAAATGTTCATAAACAGTTTACAGAAATATGTAATGCAACGGCACTAGCTTATGGATGTGTAGCAGAGGTGTCTGTTATTAAAGGTTATCCAGTAACGGTAAATGATGTTCAATCTAGTGAAAAAGCAATTGAAGTTTCGTCCAATTTATTTGGTAAAGACTCAGTAAAAACTAACATGGCTCCTTCCATGGGAGCAGAAGATTTTGCTTACATGTTAGAAAAAATTCCAGGATCATATATTTGGTTGGGTGCAGGCGAGGGAAAGTCAGGTTGTATGCTTCATAATACTAAATACGATTTTAATGATAATATTATACCTTTAGGTATTTCATACTGGGAGCAATTAGTTAAATCAGAATTACCTCTTAGATAATATTAATAGACTTGTTTACAGTTTACTAATATATATCCATATATGAAAAACATTTTATTATTAATAATTGTGGCATCATGTGTTCTTCTAATAATCACAATTTTTGCGATCAATCTGTGGTTGCAAATGTCAGACGTTGCAATTAGCTACAATGGTAAGATTGCGATCTTTTTGGGCGCTTTTTTTACTATATTGTTAGGTTCTGGTCTAATGTCCTTGGCTTTCTTTTCTTCTCGACATGGATTTGATGAGCAAGTGGATCATAATTTAGAAGATTTATTCAAAAAATTCAAAGATCGTTAATATTTAGACAAATATTATTTTTTGTTTTTTGCCGATAAATTAGGAGTTGCATTATACAAAAAATCTTTAAAGAATTATCTCAAAAAATATCAGATAATGAATTACAATTTTCGAATCTAAAATTTTCATCAATATTAAAGTTTAAAACAGAAATTTTAGCAGGCTTAACAGTTGCTCTAGCATTAGTACCTGAGGCTGTGTCTTTTTCATTTGTTGCTGGAGTTCATCCTTTAGTAGGCTTATACGCGGCTTTTATAGTTGGATTAATCACGGCTTTAATTGGAGGGAGGCCTGGTATGATTTCCGGTGCAACAGGTGCATTAGCAGTTGTTATGGTTGCTTTAGTTTCTTTACACGGTGTTGAGTATTTATTTGCCACGGTTGTATTAATGGGAATCTTTCAAATTACCGCTGCTTTTTTAAGATTAGGGAAATTTATTAGATTAGTTCCTTATCCTGTTATGCTTGGTTTTGTGAATGGTTTAGCCATTGTTATTTTTTTAGCTCAAATGTCCCAATTTCAAATAACAGATTTATCTGGAAACAAACAGTGGATGGAAGGACAAACTTTGCTAATTATGCTTTTGCTTGTAATTATTACCATGATTGTAATATGGGGGATGCCTAAAATAACTACTATTATTCCAGCCCCTTTAGCAGGCATAATATTCGTAGCTGTGCTTGTTATATCACTAGATATAGATGTTCCTCGTGTAGGTGATCTTGCTTCCATAAAAGGAGGGCTACCAACATTTCATATTCCATCAGTTCCTCTTAATACCGACACTCTTTTAATAATACTTCCATATGCCTTGATTTTAGCAACAATCGGTTTGATTGAGAGTTTATTAACGCTCAATTTAGTGGGTGATATTACTGGAAAAATTGGAGGGGCGTCTCAAGAGTGTGTTGCTCAAGGTATTGCTAATATGGTAACTGGTTTTTTTAGCGGTATGGGTGGTTGTGCAATGATTGGTCAATCAATGATTAATGTAAAATCTGGTGGCCGTACAAGAATATCTGGTATTACAGCATCTTTGTTTTTACTCTTATTCATTGTAATTGGATCTTCTCTTATCGAGCAAATTCCCTTAGCAGCGTTAGTTGGTGTTATGTTTATGGTAGTCATTGGTACTTTTGCTTGGCAGAGTATTTTGGTTATTAAACGTATTCCAAGAACAGATGTGGTCGTTATGATAATTGTTACTGCCATTACTGTTATCTACGATTTGGCAATTGCTGTTATATGTGGAGTTATTGTTTCGGCTCTTGCCTACGCTTGGAATAATGCAATTCGGATAACAGGCAATGTTGCGATAGATGATAATGGTAACACAATTTATTATATAGAGGGTCCTTTGTTTTTTGGGTCTGTCCAAGGCTTTTCAGAAATATTCAATATAGAAACTGATACTGATATCGTGGTTGTTGATTTTATCAATAGTCGTGTCGTAGATCAGTCAGCGTTACAAGCAATAGAGGATCTTGCTGTTAAATATAAAAAAAGAAAGAAACAGTTACAATTGAGACATTTGTCAACGGACTGTCATTCCTTACTAAGGAAGGCTGGTCAGTTAGTCGTAGATGCTGATGACGATCCTAGTTACGGTTTGGCTGTTGACTATGGTGTGAAACCAGGAGTTTTTGGAAAAACTCATTAATTTGTTTAATTCTGTTGTAGTCATATTTCAATATTTCAACATTTTTTTAATACTTGACTCTTAGTTAATTTTATAGGAGAACAAAACATGAACAAATAGGTCTGGAATTAAAAATGATGAATTTAGAAGTAACCAAAAAAATCCTAGCCCAAAATGGACACTATAAAACTCCTAATAAGCTAGAAGTATTTAAGCCGTGCTTAAATCGTTCTCAAACTTTTCCTCTTTATAGCTCTAAAGTTTCAGCGGGTTTTCCTTCTCCTGCAGATGATAACTTAGAAAAAAGTTTAGATTTAAACAGTTATTTAATTAAACGTCCAGCGGCAACCTTTTTTGTTCGTGTTAACGGTGACTCAATGATTAATGCTGGTATCAATGATAATGATATTCTGGTTGTGGATAGAAGTATTAAACCAGCACATGGAAAAGTAATTATTGCTGTTTTAGATGGGCAAATGACTGTTAAAAGATTACATAAGCGTTCTGGTAAAATAATATTGATGCCAGAAAATGACTTATACAAACCAATTGAAATCCAAGATCATATGAACATGGAAATTTGGGGAGTAGTTACAAGCTCGGTTCATTTTTTATGATATGTATGGATTAGTTGATTGTAATAATTTTTATGTTTCCTGTGAGCGAGTATTCAATCCATCGTTGAGGGATAAGCCTGTCGTAGTATTATCAAATAATGATGGCTGTATTATTGCCAGATCTAATGAAGCAAAAACTCTAGGTATACCCATGGGTGCTCCATTACACTTATATAAGACACTGATAAAGCAAAATAAGATTTTTGTATATTCTTCAAACTATACTTTGTATGGAGATATGTCTTCTCGAGTAATGAATTCACTAAATTATTTTGTACCTGATATGGAAATATATTCTATTGACGAAGCCTTTCTTAGTTTAAAAAAGTTTAATAATAAAACTTTATTAGATAAAATGTTTACAATTAGACAATCTATTTATCAATGGACAGGTATACCTGTTTCAATTGGAGTAGGTCCTACTAAAACGTTAGCAAAATTAGCGAATAAGATGGCTAAGAAATATTCGTCTAACGGTATTTATATTTTAACGATATCAAATCAATTGACTAATATATTAAATGATCTTCAGTTAGAAGATATTTGGGGAATATCAAAAGGTTGGGCTAACCGTTTGAAGTCTATAGGAATTAATAATCCTCTTCAATTACAACAATCAGATCCTTGTAAGATAAGAAAGTTAATTTCAGTTGTTGGTGAACGTATTGTTTATGAGTTAAGAGGAAATTCTTGTCTTGCTTTAGAAGAGGTGGTGAATAAAAAATCTATTACAGTTTCTAGATCTTTTGGCAAAATGATTAATGATAAATATAATCTAAAAGAAGCATTGGCAAATCATGTAGCAAGAGCAGCAGAGAAACTTAGGCATCAAGACTGTTTATGTGGAGAAATTTGTGTTTTTATTAATACTAATCGTTTTAGAAAAAAAGATTTACAATATAATAATAGCGCAACATTAATTTTTAATGATTTGACTAATAATACAGCTGTCATAATTCAACAAGCATTCAAGTTATTAGAAAGTCTTTATCGTCCAAATTATAATTACAAAAAAATTGGAGTTATATTACTTGATCTAAAACAAAGAAAAAAAGATTTTATAAATAAAGATTATATCATCCAGAGTAACTTATTCACATATAATAAAAATGAAAAGATAAATGCTAGTCAATCTGATATTCATATGAAAATTTTAGATGGCATAAATGCTAAAATGGGAAAAATGACAATATTTTATGGTTCTCAAGGAATTATAAAGCAAAGAAGAAGAGAAAAAAAAGAAGAAGACAAATGGAGAATGCGGTCTGGTTACAAATCCCCTTTCTATACTACAAATTGGAACGATATATTAAAAGTATCATAGGATAATGTTAATACTAAGATTTGTTATTTGAAGGAAGAGGAATACAACTTAGACCTGAAGTCCATAGCTCTGCACAAACTGAACGCGCCTGGTATTCGGCCAATTCAATAAATCTAACTCTCCATAGATATTCTAATTTTTTATTTTTATTGTTAGTTTTAGTTATTTTACTTAGAGAAGCTGGCAAATTACCAAGCTGCTCTGGAACAATGTTTCTAGCATTACGGGCTGCTTTGTGGGCATTTAACCTATTCTTAAAAGCACCTATTTGTATAAACCATTCATCTTGTAAACTATTGGACGATGAAAGATTGATAACTTTAGAAGGTATACTAAAACTTTTTATATTTTTATCTACAACAGCAAGTTTAGGACGATTTTTAGGGAGTTCAGATGGTTTTGCTATTCTAACAAGAGGTTTTGAAGGAACCGTTTTAAAGTATTTATTAAGTAATTTAATCATATGTTTGTCGCGTGATCGTGCTTTTTTACCACCAAAAACAACACCGATAATCCTTTGACCGTTTCTTTCTACTGAAGCTACAAGATTAAAGCCAGAAGCATTAGTATAACCTGTCTTGATACCGTCGGTACCAGAGTAACTGCCCAATAAATTATTATGGTTAGTATATTTAATGCCTTTATAAACAAAAGATTTAGTTTTAAATAATTTAAATAAATTAGGATGATTTTTCCTAATGGCCATACCTAGAGTTGCCATATCTCTTGCAGTAGATAATTGACCCCTATTAGGTAAACCTGACGCATTTTTAAATATTGTACGAGTCATACCTAGCTTTTTGGCTTTTTTAGTCATTAACTTAGCAAAATTTCTTTCAGATTTTCCTAAGTTTTCTGCTACGACAGTGGCTACATCATTTGCTGATTTAGTAATCAAAGCTAAAATAGCATTTTTAACAGTAATTTTAGAGCCCAAAGCAAGGTTTAATTTAGAAGGTGGTTGTCTTGTTGCACGTTTAGAAATTTTAAATTTAGTGTTCATAGATACTTTTTTAGATTTTAGTGCATCAAATATCATATATAAAGTCATGATTTTTGTTAGAGAAGCTGGATAATTTCGCGTATCAGCATTGGTATTATGGTAAATACGTTTAGTGTTTTCATTTATAACAAAAGAGGCATATTTAGCATTAGCAGTAGATACAAAAATTAAAGAAGTTAAAATAAATATAGAAACTAGTTTTAGCTTTCTTAAATGAGACATATCAACTTTTTTATACGATAAAATTTTATGGATATTAACCATATTAATATAATTTCTAAGCAAACTTTATATCTAAAAATCAAGTTTAATAATGTTTTTTAGCATAAATATTAAAAAAATATAATCCAAACTAGCTAAAACACACATCATTTAGATTATTTTTTTAACAAAACACTATATTTAGTATAAAATACAAGCAACAATTATGGAAGAGTATATTAAAAAAATTATTAACTTAAACTTGTTGAACGTTAATATCATTATTATATTAATAGTATAATATTTATATCAATTTGAAAGTCCAAATACATTGAATAGTAATAAAGTGTCAAAGTTTCACATAGACTATAATACTAAAACCATGCCATCATCTGTTATGAGTAAAGATAATGATGATAATGATGAAATCGATGGAAATACAAAATTGGCTACAAAGCCAAAAACAAAAATTCCATCGCTTTACAGGGTATTGATGATGAATGACGACTATACGCCAATGGAATTTGTGATTGAAGTTTTAGAAAAATTTTTTCAAAAAAATAGGGAAGAAGCAACACAAATTATGCTTCATGTTCATCAGCGTGGTGTTGGCGTTTGTGGAGTATATACATATGATTTAGCAGAAACAAAAGCAATGCAAGTAATGAATTATGCCCGTAAATATGAGCATCCTTTACAAGTACAATTAGAGAAGGAATAATAATGCTATCTAAATCCTTAGAAGAAACTTTAAGGCGAGCAATGACAAATGCGGCTTCTTTAAAGCACGAGTTTGCTACATTAGAACATTTACTCTTTGCTTTACTAAAAGATCAAGATGCGATCGAAGTTTTAAAAGCCTGTTCAGTGAATGTTAAAACTTTAGAAGAGGACATAAATAAATATTTAAAGGAGGATTTGAAGGCAATTACTACTTCAGACTCTGAAGCTGATACCCAACCTACTGCTGGGTTTCAAAGAGTTGTACAAAGAGCTGTAATACATACTCAATCTTCAGGTAGAAATGAAGCAACTGGCGCAAACATTTTAGTAGCAATGTTCTCTGAAAGAGATTGCTATGCAGTTTACTTGCTACAGAAACAAGATATGAAACGTCTTGATGCGGTTAGCTTTATGAGTCACGGTTTGGCAAAAGATCCAAATTATTCAAAATCCACTTCGCCTTCTGGTATTGAAGGTGACGTTGAAGATACAGAAAGCAAAAAAACTGAAAAAGCTTTAGATAAATATGCTCTAAATTTGAACGAAAAGGCAGCTCAAGGAAAGATTGATCCCCTTATAGGAAGACAATCTGAGCTAGATAGAACTATTCAAGTTTTGTGTAGAAGAACAAAAAACAATCCATTATTAGTTGGTGATCCTGGAGTTGGAAAAACTGCGATTGCTGAAGGTTTAGCTGATAGGGTTGTAAAAGGAAATGTTCCAGAGGTTTTACTAAATTCTGAAATTTACGCTCTAGATATGGGAGCATTGCTAGCAGGAACGAGATATAGAGGAGATTTTGAAGAGCGTCTAAAAGCTGTTATGAAAGAAATTGAATCTAATGAAAATGCAATACTATTCATTGATGAGATACATACTATAATTGGTGCTGGAGCAACTAGTGGTGGAGCTATGGATGCATCTAACTTATTGAAGCCAGCACTTCAAAATGGTGGTTTGAAGTGTATAGGTTCAACCACATATAAAGAATATAGAGGATATTTTGATAAAGATAGAGCATTAGTTCGTCGATTTCAAAAAATAGATGTTGCAGAACCAAGTGTTGATGACACGGTGAAAATTTTAATGGGATTGAAATCACGTTATGAACAGCATCATAAGTTAAAATTCACAAATATAGCTATTAAAACGGCAGTTGAATTATCTGCCAGGTATATAAATGATAGAAAGTTACCTGATAAGGCTATTGATGTAATAGATGAAACGGCAGCGGCTCAAATGTTAAAAAGTAAGTCGAAACGTAAGCGCATAATAGGTAAGGGTGAAATTGAAGAGACTATTGCTTTAATTGCAAGAATTCCACCGAGAAATGTTTCAACAGATGATAGAAAAGCACTATCCAAGTTACAAGATGATTTGAAAAGAATGGTTTATGGACAAGACAAAGCTGTTACGGAGTTGGTATCAAGTATTAAATTATCTAGGGCAGGTTTAAGAGAAGGTGAAAAGCCTGTTGGTTGTTACTTGTTCTCTGGTCCAACAGGCGTTGGAAAAACTGAAGTTGCGAAGCAATTGGCTGAGGCTACAGGTGTAAAACTTATCAGATTTGATATGTCAGAATATATGGAAAGACATACTGTTTCTAGATTAATTGGTGCTCCTCCAGGATATGTTGGGTTTGACCAAGGTGGTCTTTTAACTGATGCGATTGATCAGAATCCTCATTCGGTACTATTGTTAGATGAAATAGAGAAAGCTCATCCCGATCTGTTTAATTTACTTTTGCAGGTTATGGATCATGGTAAACTAACGGATAATAATGGTAAGTCTATAGACTTCAGAAATATAATACTAATTATGACTACTAATGCAGGAGCACAAGAGTTATCAAAAGCTGCAATTGGTTTCAAACAAGAAAGCCGTGAAGGTGCTGACGGTGAGGCTATCGACAAACTTTTTGCACCAGAATTTAGAAACAGACTAGATGCAATAATTCCCTTTGGATATTTACCTTTAGAAGTAGTTAGAATGGTTGTTGATAAATTTATTATGCAATTAGAAGCACAACTATCGGAAAAAGGTGTTTCAGTTGTATTAACAGATAAGGCTCGAGATTGGTTGGCCACCAAGGGTTATGATAAAACATTTGGTGCCAGGCCTTTAGGAAGAGTTATTCAAGAGCATATCAAAAAGCCGTTGGCCGAAGAATTATTGTTTGGAAGATTAATTGATGGTGGCATAGTTAATGTAGATTTGTCAAAAGACAAGTTAATTCTTAAGACAGAAGGTTTAGGTAATAAAGATAAAAAAAAGAAAATTAGTGGCTCTAAATTTAAAAATAGAGACACACCTGAGTTAACTTAATTTAGATATTAGAATATGGCGAACCTTGTTGATTAATAAGTTCTATCTGTTTTTCAATTTCCTTTGACTCTAATTCTACAAAATTTCTAACTGCTTTCGCGAAAGATTTGTTTTGAATAAAATGACTGCTGTATATTGTTTCAGCTACGTACCCTCTTTGTATTTTATGATGGCCTTGGGCGCCTGCTTCAACTGTTTTAATATTGTTGCTTATTGCATATTCTATAGCCTGATAGTAACAAAGTTCAAAATGCAAAAATGGAATGTCAACTATAGAGCCCCAATTTCTTCCATAAAGAGTATTACTACCAATGAAATTTAACGCACCTGCTACGATTTTATTATTTTGCCTAGCTATGATCAAAAGAATTTTATTTTTCATAGTCTTATTGATTAAGTAAAAAAAGCTTTTTGTTAAATATGCTCCACCCCATTTTTTATCTATAGTATTAAGATAGAAATCATAAAATGAGTCCCAAATTTCATTATTTAATTCAAGACCAGTTACTTTTTGGATAACTAAGTCATTATTTAGAATATTTCTTCGTTCTTTTTTAATAGCTTTTCTTTTAGAACTTTTTAACTTACTTAAAAAATCATCAAATGAATCGTAGTCTTTATTATGCCAATGAAATTGAAGTCCTTTTCGCTTAATCCATTTTTCATTTTTTAACTTATTATTTAAGTTGTCTGTAATGAAATTAATATGTGCAGAACTTAAATTATTATTTTGGACTATTATTTCAAACATATTTATTATTAATTCAAATATTTTATTATTATCAGGATTTTTGGGATCAATTAAAACTCTAGGCCCTGTTGCAGGAGTAAAAGGTATAGCAGAGAGTAGTTTTGGATAATATTGACCACCAGCATTTTCAAATGCATTTGCCCAAGTGTGATCAAATATATATTCTCCATACGAATGCATTTTTAAATAATTAGGTGAAGCACCTATTATGTTACCTTTATTATTTTTTACTAATATGTGCTGAGGATTCCAGCCAGTTTTAGGTGATACAGACTCTGAAATTTCTAATGAATTTAAAAAATCATACGAAGTAAAAGGATGATTACTTGTATTTAATGAGTCCCATTCAATTCTATTAACGTCAGCTAATCTAGATACCAGTTCACATTTCATTAGTTTGTCTGTTGAGTTTTTGGAAAATATAGTTTAATTTTCAATCTCAAAAATACCTTCAATTTCAACAGGAACATTTAAAGGAAGTGAAGCTGTCCCAACTGCAAAGCGTGAATGTTTGCCTTTTTTGCCAAATATTTTTACAAACAAGTCTGATGCACCATTAATTATTTTTGGTTGATCAGTAAAGTCTGGAGTTGATGCTACAAATCCACCTAATTTCACAACCCTTTTTACTTTATTGAGATTTCCACCACACGCAGATTTAAGCTGGCTTAACAGAGCTTTGGCACAAGCTTCTGCCATTTTTATACCATCTTCAAGAGATACTGTTTCTCCTAATTTACCCTTTATAGTCAGCTCTCCATTTATAAAAGGTAATTGTCCTGAAATAAAAATTAGATTATTCGAAATTACATATGGTACATAACTCCCTGCTGGAGTGCTTGCTTCATCAAGCTCGATGTTAAGTTCTTTTAACTTATCATTGATATTATTATTCATTTAAAAACTCTTTAGCTTATGAACAGCCAGAAGTGGCGCCACATGTATTGCACTTCATACATGTCCCATTTCTTACAAGCGTGAAGTTTCCACATTCACCACATGCTTCTCCTTCATAACCTTTTATTTTAGCCTCAATTTCTTGAGCGAGATTTGGACCCTTTGTCTCATTAATAGCAACTGTGATATCATCACTATTTATTTCAACTTTATCTTCTTTAAGTGAAGTTGTTTGCGGCATTAATGTTACGTTACTTGCACCACCTGATACCACTTTGAGCTCTCTTCTAACAAAACCTCTACTTGCTACTTTTTCTGAAACCAAGGTCTTGCTATCACCTGAACCGGTTGTACTTGAATCTAAATCTTCAGGTCCTACATGTCCTAAATCATTTCTATCTAGATAGGATATAGCCAATTCTCTAAAAATATAGTCCAAAATTGAAGTTGACATTTTTATGGTATCGTTACCAGTTACCATTCCTTGCGGCTCGAAACGAGTAAATGTAAAAGCTTCTACAAATTCTTCTAAAGGTACTCCATATTGTAAACCAATTGATACGGCAATGGCAAAGTTATTCATTAATGATCTAAATGCAGCTCCTTCTTTATGCATATCAACAAATATTTCGCCTAATTTTCCGTTTTCATATTCACCAGTTCTAAGATAAACTTTATGACCTCCTACTGTTGCTTTTTGGGTATAGCCTTTTCTTCTATGAGGTAATTTATCTCTTTCAGCTCTTACAAACTTTTCTACAATTTTTTCAACGACTTCACTTGTACGTTTTGTTATGTCTTGTTCATTTGTGGTGTTATCTTGGTCTTCATTAATATCATCTTCATCTAGTAAAGCAGAGTTAAGTGGTTGACTTAATTTTGAACCATCTCTGTATAATGCATTAGCTTTAATACCTAATTGCCAAGATAGCATGTAGGCATCACTGCAGTCCTCTATAGAGGCATCATTCGGCATATTTATTGTTTTAGAAATGGCACCAGATATAAAAGATTGTGCGGCTGCCATCATTTTAATATGACTATTTACTGATAAAAATCTTTTGCCTATTCGCCCACAAACATTAGCACAATCAAATACATTAAGATGTTCTTTATTTAAATGGGGTGCACCTTCAAGTGTCATTGCTCCACAAACATGAATATTTGCTACGTCAATTTCTTCAGCAGTAAAACCTAAAAATTCTAACATATTGAATGTGAAATCATTCATTTGTTCTGAAGACATGCCCAGTGTGTTTTTACAAAAATCTTCACCTAGAGTAAATTGGTTAAATACAAATTTAATGTCAAATGCAGACTCTAGAGAATTCTCTATTAATTTTATTTCTTTGTTTGTAAATCCTTTTGAAATTAATGCGTTATGACTAATGGATTGACAATCTTTTAAGCTTCCAGCACCGACTGCATATTTTTGCATATCATAGATTTGATCTGCGTCATATCCTAAATTTGCTAAAGCTTCAGGAACTACCCTGTTTATAATTTTAAAATATCCACCACCAGCTAATTTTTTAAACTTAACCATAGCAAAGTCTGGCTCTATACCAGTAGTGTCACAGTCCATAACTAAACCGATCGTTCCGGTTGGGGCTATCACAGTAGCTTGCGCATTTCTATACCCATTTTTTTCGCCTAAAGACAACGCTTTTGTCCACGCCTCTTTAGCTGCAGAAATTAAATTTTGATTTGGACAATCTTGAGACATAAGAGGAACTGGATTTATAGACAAATTTTCATAGCCTCTAGTTTTACCTTCTGAAGCTCTTTTATGATTGCGAATAACCTTCAACATACTATTTGCATTTTCGTTATATTTTGGAAATGGTCCAAGTTCTCCAGCAATTTCTGCTGATGTTGCATATGAAATACCAGTCATTATAGATGTGAGTGCAGCACATATGGATCTTCCCTGATCGCTATCGTAGGGAATACCCCAAGACATTAATAGACCACCTATATTTGCATATCCCAATCCAAGTGTTCTGTATTCATAAGATCTTTGTGCAATTTCTTTTGAAGGAAATTGTGCCATCATCACAGAAATTTCTAGGGTCAATGTCCACAGCCTTGTTGTGTATTCATATGCCTCTATATCAAAAGAAGAGTCATCTCTTTTGAATTTCAATAAATTTATTGATGCTAGGTTACATGCTGTGTCATCAATAAACATATACTCTGAACATGGATTAGAAGCATTTATTCTTCCAGCTTCTGGACAGGTATGCCACTCATTGATAGTTGTATCATATTGAAGCCCTGGGTCTGCACAGGCCCATGCAGCTTCAGAGATTTTAGACCATAAGTCAGACGCATTAATCGTCTTGTGAACACCTCCATCTGTTCTTCTTATGAGGTCCCAATCACCTCTTTGCTGTACTTTCTCTAAAAATTCATTACTCACTCTTACCGAATTATTAGAATTCTGCCCAGAAACTGTTAAATATGCCTCACTATCCCAATCTGTATCATAGGTTTGAAAATCAATTTCCTTAAACCCTTGACCAGCAAATTGCATAACTCTTTGGATGTAGTTCTCTGGTATCATAACCGCACGACAATTCAAGATTGCTTTTTTGAGTTCGGCATTGATTTTAGGGTTTAATCTTTCTTTGTCACCATAACTATCTAAATTACATGCATCCATTACTGACTTTAAATTTTTAGCTGTTAATTTTGATCCTGCAACTAACGCAGCAACTTTTTGTTCTTCAACAACTTTCCAATTGATATATTCTTCAATGTCAGGATGATCTATATCTACAGTTACCATCTTTGCCGCTCTTCTCGTCGTTCCCCCAGATTTAATTGCTCCAGCAGCTCTATCACCAATTCTTAAAAAACTCATCATTCCTGATGATCGTCCACCCCCAGACAAACCCTCAGTATTACCTCTTAATTTAGAAAAATTTGATCCTGTTCCGGATCCATATTTAAAAAGCCTAGCTTCCCTTACCCAAAGATCCATTATTCCACCTTCGTTCACTAGGTCATCTTTAACAGATTGTATGAAACATGCATGGGGTTGAGGGTGTTCGTATGACGATTGTGATTTTACTAATTTTTTTGTTTCAAAATCAACATAATAATGTCCTTGACTTGGGCCATCTATCCCATAAGCCCAATGTAAACCGGTATTAAACCATTGTGGTGAATTTGGTGCGCACATTTGAGCTGCAAGCATAAACCTCATTTCATCAAAATATATTTCTGCATCTTCTTCAGTAGTGAAATACTTCCCTTTCCAGCCCCAATAAGTCCATGTTCCTGCTAATCTATCAAAAACTTGTTTAGCCGACTCTTCACCCATATATCTTTTATTTTTTGATATTTTACTTAACTTTTCTGTATCAGGCTCAGATCGCCATAACCAATTAGGAACGTTTTTTTCTTCTACTTTTTTAACAAATGCAGGAACGCCTGCTTTACGAAAATATTTTTGTGCAATTATATCTGCTGCCACTTGAGAGTAGTTGCCAGGAACTTCAATGTTTGGAGCACTAAAAACTATTGTTCCATCTGGATTTTTAATTTCACTAGAAGTAGTTTTGAACTCTAAACCTGCATAAGCATCGTTTCCTTTTTTTGTAAACTGTCTCTCAAATTTCATCTTTTTTCCTTTTTTACAATAAAGAAAACAACAATTATATTTTTGTCAGATTTTATTGTTAAAACTTCATAATTCCTTGTGGATAAATTGTTAAAATCTTAACAAAAAGGTTATGGTGTTTACAACTCTCTATAAATAAACTCTTGTTTTTCCTTAATTTAATTTTTATTATCTGGTTTTAGTTTATTAGTATAGCCTGTGGATAAACACAACATATAGTAATAACAAATATCTAAACTACATGATTTAGTATGCGTTCGTAAAGTGTATAATTCATTTTTTTTGAACTTTTTTTGTAACTATCTAATTTTACTTAATTTTTAAAGAATTAAATAATAATTTAAAAATAATTTAATATTACAATGAATATTTATTATTTTTGTAAATTAGTTATAATACTAAAAAAAATGAATTAACTAGGAAGTCATTTTATGAGATATAGTTTAATCGAGATTTTATTAGGAGCTATCGTTTTGCTTACTGCAATAGGCTTTTTAACTTTAGGTATGCAGTCAATAAATAATCAAAAAGATGGATATAATATTTCTTTAATATTTGGTTCAACTGCAGGTTTGAAAAATGGAGATGATGTAAAAATATCTGGAATTAATGTAGGTAAAATTACTAAATTAGAGCTTAATCAAGAAGATTATAATGCAAAAATAAATATTATTGTTAATAACAATATAAAAATCCCAGATGATTCATCAGCCAAAATTGCCTCTTCTAGTCTTTTAGGTGGGAACTTTTTAGACATAATACCCGGCTCATCTGAACAAAATTTAGAGCCAAATGACGTTATATATGACACTACTGATACATTAAGTTTTACAGATATGCTTGGAAAATTTATATTTTCAGGCAAAAACAAGTAACAAAATAATTTAGGTTTTTTGATGAAATTCACATACTTAATTTTTGTTGTTATATTTGTTCTTCTTCCTAAAATTGCATTACCGTCTCAATGGATTGAAGGAAATAAATTAGTTATTCAAGGTCTTGACAAGATTACAGCAAGGATACAAACTTTTGAAGTAGATGTAGGTAAAATGCATAAGTTCGGAGTATTAGATATTTTTGTAGAAAGATGTGTTTTTTCAAAACCTATATTTAAACCTGAGTCGTTAGCATTTATAAAAATAAAGGATAATTCTGATAGACTCTCAGAAGTAAAGTTTAGAGGCTGGATGTTTTCATCTAGTCCAGCTCTTAATGCATTGGAGAATCCTGTTTATGATGTTTCGATTCTTGCGTGTAAAAAAGTTGATAAACAATTGAAAAAATCTTCATCAGTTGAAGGTAAAGAATAAAAGTTAATTTTAAATTGAATAGCCTTTTCAAGATCTTGTTTAAACTTGGCTTTCGTAATTTCATATGCACCAAACTGTATTAAGTGATCGTTTAGAAATTGAACATCTAATATTTTAAAACCACTTTTCCATAATCTAGCAACTAGATTTATTAAGGCTATTTTACTTCCATTTGAAACACAACTAAACATTGATTCTGCAAAAAAAACACCTCCCAAAGCAATTCCATAAATTCCTCCAACTAGTTGATTATTTTGCCAACATTCAATTGAATGCGCATATTTCATTTTATTTAAAGAGATAAATAAATTTTCTATTTTTTTGTTAATCCAAGTTTCATTTCTATTTATAGTTGCACATGATGCAATCACATCTGCAAAAGCTCTATTCATAGTTATTTTAAAGGGTCTTTTTTTTGCTAAACGCAGAAGACTTTTTGAAGCCTTGAATTTGTTTATTGGAATAAGAGCTCTATATTCAGGATCAACAAAAATAATTTTTTCATCTTTTCTATTCTCAGCCATAGGGAAAATACCAAGCATATAAGCTCGGACTAATTGTTCTGGTGATATTGATGAAATGTATCTATTGCTCAAGTATATTTTCTTACATAACTAATGAATATTAAGCGGAACTTAATAAATTATTTTCCAACCATCTAATATCATAAGAACCATTTTTCATTACTTCAGTATTTAATATATCTCTATGCAAATCTATAGTTGTTGAAATTGGTTCTATTACAATCTCTTTTAAAGCTTGTTTAAGCCTTAAAATACATTGATCTCTATCATTTCCATGCACAATTAGTTTAGCAATTAGACTGTCGTAATAGGGTGGCACCTCATATCCAGAGTAGATACAGGACTCAATTCTAATACCAAGCCCACACGGAGAGTGAAATTGTAAAATTTTACCTGGGGACGGTACAAATGTTCTAGGATCTTCAGCATTAATTCTACACTCAATTGCATGACCATTAATTCTTACATCACTTTGTTTAAAAGATAATGGTAAACCAGCTGCTATCATTATTTGTTCTCTAACAAGGTCTATTCCTGTAATTGCTTCAGTAATAGGGTGTTCTACTTGGAGTCTAGTATTCATTTCTATAAAGAAAAATTCATTGTTTTCATATAAAAACTCAATAGTGCCCAGACCTAAATAACCCATTTTAGAAACAGCATTTGACGCTATCTGACCTATATCATTCCTCGTTTTGGTATCAATTGCAGGTGATGGAGCTTCTTCAATGACTTTTTGATGACGTCTTTGAATAGAACATTCTCTTTCACCAAGATGAACTGTGTTACCGAATTTATCAGCTAGTACTTGGACTTCTATGTGTCTAGGATTTTTTAGGTATTTTTCCACATATACACGATCATCTCCAAATGCTGCTTTTGCTTCACTTTTAGCCGCAGTAAAAGCTGATTCAAGTTCTTCTTCATCTAAGGCGACTTTCATTCCTCTGCCACCCCCTCCGGAGGCTGCTTTAATTAAAACAGGATAACCAATTTTCTTCGCTTCTTCATAAGCATTTTCAAAATTATGGATATTATTTTTTGACCCAGGAACAAGTGGTATTCCAAGTTTTTGAGCTGTCATCTTTGCTTCTATTTTATCCCCCATGCATCTTATATGTTCTGGTTTTGGGCCTATGAAAATTATATTATGGGCTTCGACAATTTCAGCAAATTCTGGGTTTTCAGATAAAAAACCAACACCAGGGTGAATAGCATCTGCTCCGACTAGTTGAGCTGCTGTTATTATCGCAGGAATATTCAAATACGATTTAGAAGATGGAGCTGGGCCTATGCAGACGCTTTCATCAGCCAATCGGACATGAATGGCATCGTTATCAGCTGTAGAGTGAATAGCAACTGTCTTAATATTAAGTTCTTTACAGGCTCTTAAAACTCTTAAAGCAACATCACCACGGTTTGCTATTAATACCTTAGAAAACATTTCAAACCTTTTATTCAATAATTACTAATAATTGATTAAATTCAATAGGTTGGCCATCCTCAAATCCTATAAATACAACTTTCCCAGATTTATGTGCAACAATTGAATTCATTACTTTCATTGCTTCAATAATAAGTAAAGTATCACCTTTTGACACTGAAGAATTAAGTTTTACAAATGTTTCCTTACCTGGTTCTGGAGACGAATATGCTGTACCAACCATTGGTGAGTTAACTGCGCCAGGATGTTGGTTTGTAAACTTTTCTGGTTCCCTTTGTTTTTTTATACTCTTATTAGAAGTATCAGTTTTAGTCGTTTGAACAACGGTTTCTTCAGGTGTAGATAAATTATTAACATTATTAACAATCTTTATTTTAAAATCTTTAGACTCATATTCTAATTGGGATAAATCATTTTTATTAACAACATCAACAAAGTCTTGGACTATATTAAGATTTTCTTTATGAGAACTCTTCGGTTTCATCATTTCACCTATTTTTGTAAATCTCTTAAAAGTTTGTTCACCGCATCTATCGCAAGTAAATATGAGTTAACTCCTAAACCTGCAATTACACCATTTACAACCGGTGAAATATATGATTTGTGTCGAAAACTTTCTCTAGCGTATACATTAGTTATATGTATTTCAATTTTAGGACCATTAAACATGTTTAAGGCGTCTAAAATACCTATAGAAGTGTGCGTTAGTGCTCCTGCATTAATTAAGATTCCACATCCATCATTTATAGCTTTATGTATTTCACCAATTAATTCACCTTCTAAATTTGATTGAAAAAAATTTAGGTCTAAACCGTTTTTATCACATTCATCTTGGCATATAGATTTAACTGTGTCTAAAGATGTGTTTCCATACTTTTCAGGCTCTCTTTTACCTAGAAGGTTTAAGTTAGGTCCATTAATAATGTATAGTTTTTTTTTCAAATTAAATCTCCAATTTTCTAGATATTATTTAAAATTGTCATTTTTAGGACATTGTTATTATA
>QBYJ01000020.1 GCA_003282885.1 SAR116 cluster bacterium AG-325-F22 | reverse complement strand
ATAATGAAAAAGATCAAGTTTTACTTGGTGTTACAGGTTCAGGTAAAACTTTTACTATGGCCCATGTTATTAATTCACTAAATAGACCAGCATTGGTAATGGCTCCTAATAAGACACTTGCAGCGCAACTTTATGGAGAAATGAAAGATTTTTTCCCTGAAAATGCTGTTGAGTATTTTGTCTCATACTATGACTATTATCAACCAGAAGCATATGTACCACGTTCAGACACATATATAGAAAAAGAATCAAGTATTAATGATCAAATAGATAGAATGCGCCATTCTGCAACAAGAGCTTTACTTGAAAGAAAAGACGTTATTATTGTTGCATCGGTATCTTGTATTTATGGTATTGGATCAGTAGAAACATATTCAAAAATGACAATGACTTTAAAAGAAGGACAAGATTTTCCACGACAAAAATTATTAAGACAATTTACTGAACTTCAATACACTAGAAACGATATGTCCTTTGTAAGAGGTACATTTAGAGTAAGAGGAGATATAATAGAGATATTTCCAGCACACCTAGAAACTGTTGCTTGGAGAATAACTTTATTCGGTGATGAAATTGAAAATTTATTTGAGGTAGATGCTTTAACAGGGCAGAAACTGTCAAAATTAAGTTCGATTAAAATTTATGCTAACTCTCATTATGTCACACCAAGACCAACTTTAAATGAAGCTATAAAGTCTATAAAAGAGGAGTTAAAACATCATTTAGATTTCTTATACAAAAGCAATAAATTAGTTGAAGCACAAAGACTTGAGCAACGAACTAATTTTGATCTTGAAATGATGCTTGCTGCTGGGACATGCCCAGGAATAGAAAATTACAGTAGATATCTGTCGGGTAGAAATCCTGGTGAACCTCCACCTACTCTTTTTGAGTATTTACCTGACGACGCGCTTGTGTTTACAGATGAAAGCCATATAACAGTAAGTCAAATAGGTGCAATGTATAAAGGTGATTTTAGAAGAAAATCCACTTTATCAGAATATGGTTTTAGATTACCTTCTTGCTTGGATAACCGGCCTTTAAAATTTGAAGAATGGGAGGCTTTTAGACCTCATACTATTCACGTTTCAGCCACTCCTGGAGAGTGGGAACTAAATAAAACTAATGGTATATTTATTGAACAATCAGTCAGACCAACTGGTCTTATAGATCCTAAAATAACTATAAGACCTACTAAAACTCAAGTTGATGATTTAATTCATGAAACAAAGTTGCAATCTAAAAAAGGAAATAGAGTTTTAATTACCACACTAACTAAAAAAATGGCTGAAGCTTTGAGTGAGTATATGTTTGAGGCTGGTTTAAAAGTAAGGTACATACACTCAGACGTAGATACACTTGAACGTATTGAAATAATAAGAGATTTGAGATTAGGAATTTTTGATGCGCTAATAGGAATTAATCTTTTAAGAGAAGGTTTAGATATTCCAGAGTGCGCACTAGTTGCTATATTAGATGCTGATAAAGAGGGATACCTTAGATCAAAAACATCACTTATCCAAACTATAGGACGTGCAGCAAGACATGTTGAAGGTAATGTCATATTATATGCTGATACAATAACTGGATCAATGCAGTACGCTATTGATGAAACAAACAGAAGAAGAAAAAAACAAATTGATTATAATATAAAAAATAAAATAACTCCAAAAACAGTTATTAGTAAAATTTCTAATATATTAGAAAATCTTAGTGAAGAAGGTGAAGAGAATAAAAATTCAAAACATGTTGGAAAAAGTATTAAACAATCAATTAAAGAACTTCAGTCAGATATGGAAAAAGCAGCAAGCAACCTTGAATTTGAAGAGGCTGCGAAAATTAGAGATAAAATAAAAATCTTGCAACAAAAAGAACTAGGATTGATGGTTGCTCCTAAAGAAAATCACAGAAGTAAATTTAGTAAAAAGAAGTAAACAAACTATTTATTAAAATTAATTTAAGGTGCAAAATTTACTATATGAAAAAAAAGACTAAACCTTCTCTTAGTAATGGGATTGAGGTTATAAAAAATGAATTAAGAACAATTCCTGACAAATCTGGGATTTATCAGATGTTGGGAGAAAACGAAGAGTATTTATATATTGGTAAAGCCAAAAATCTAAAAAATAGAGTTGGTTTTTACACTCAGCCAAAAAGACTTAACTCAAGACTAACTTACATGGTCTCAAGTACAGTTAAAATGGAGATCATTATTACGTCGTCTGAGGTTGAAGCTCTATTATTAGAGTCTAATTTAATTAAAAAATTCGAACCAATTTACAATATATTACTTAAGGACGACAAAAGTTTTAGTTCTATATTATTTAATTTGTCACACCCATTTCCACAAATATCTTCTCATCGAGGATCAAGAACTATTAGAGGAGAATACTTTGGACCATTTGTATCTAAAAGAACGATTTACAAAACAATTGAAACATTGCAAAAGGCATTTTTACTGAGAACTTGCAATGATAATATATTCAAATCAAGAACTAGACCCTGTCTACAATATCAAATAAAAAGATGTAGCGCTCCCTGTGTCAATTTTATATCTGAAGAAAATTATAAAAAAACTGTGGTTGAGGCCAAAAACTTTTTAAATGGGAATTCAAAAAAAATAAAACAAAATTTAATAGACAAAATGTATGCTGCGTCTAATAAGCAAAATTTTGAAGCTGCAGCAATTTTTAGAAATAGAGTTAAAGCTCTAACAGAAGTAAATGCAAGTCAGAACATTAATATACCAAACGTTAAAAATATTGATTTTTTAGTAATAAAAAAAATTGATAATAAAGTTGTAATTCAAATGACCATCATTAGGAACGGTTGTAACTACGGATCAAAATCTTATTTCCCTAATCCTGGAAGAAATGGGACTGATGTTAATGAAAATGAAATCATGCAAGCATTTATATGCCAATTCTACGAAAAAAATATTCCAGCAGAGAGTATACTTGTTAATGAATATCCTAAAGATAAATCCCTCATTGAAGAATTTCTGAGAACAAAACATGCATTTAAAGTTGAAATTGAGTCTCCTCAAAGAGGTAAAAAATTAGAACTTATTAATTCTACCCTAAAAAATGCTGAAGAAAACCTTAATAGAAAAATCTATGAAAAATCATCAAATCAAAAAAATTTATTAAAACTTCAAGATGCCTTCCATTTTAGAAAGAAAATAAAAAAATTAGAAGTGTATGACAATTCTCACCATCAAGGCAAATCACCTGTCGGTGCAATGATAGCTTTTAATGAGGATGGTTTTTTGAAATCATTATACAGAAAGTATAATATAAATTCTGAGTGGAAAAACAAAAATTCATCAAAAAATACTGAAACTCTGAATAATAATGATTATTTAATGATGAAAGAAGTCATTGAAAGAAGGTTTACTGGAAAAGCTTCTTCAAATTATCCTGATTTATTAATAATTGACGGAGGGAAAGGTCATTTGAATACTGTTTTATCCGTACTTAAAAAATTGAAAATTGAAAACATTGAAGTATTAGCAGTTTCTAAAGGTATAAAAAGAGATGCAGGAAGAGAAAGTTTTTATACCAAGTATAACAATAAAATTATATTTGAAAAAGATGACACAATTTTATTTTTTCTTCAAAAATTAAGAGATGAAGTTCACAGATACGCCATTACTGGCCATAGACTTAAAAGTAAAAAAAGATTATTTCAAAACCCATTAGATGAAATAGACGGTATAGGTGCTCAAAGAAAGAAATCATTGCTTGATGAATTCGGTTCAGCAAAAGCTGTTGGAACTGCCAGCTTAAAGGATTTATTGAAAGTTGAAGGAATTAACAAGTCAACAGCACAAAAAGTATTTAACTTTTTTAATTAATAATAATTGCTTAACTATAATAGATTTTACCTTTATTGTAATAGCAAAATAGATGTTAAGTAAGGCTGTAAATGCTAAAAGAAAGTTTAATTAAAAGCACAATACCTAATGGTTTGACTTTGTTCAGATGTTTAACAGCATTATTACTTCCTTTAATTGTTATCTATGGCGGTGAAATTGGCGCAATAGTTGCTACTCCTTTGTTAATTTTAGCTGGTATGACTGACTATTTTGATGGTTTTTATGCTAGAAAATATAAAGTCATATCTAATTTTGGAAAAATTCTAGATCCAATTGCTGATAAACTTTTGGTAATTGGATTAATTTTTGCTTTAGCTTCAGAGCATATGTTCGAATATAATTACGCTTTTATACCTGCACTTATAATCGTTTTGAGAGAAATTTTTATTAGCGGCTTAAGAGAGAGTATTGTTGGTTATAATATTACTTTAGAGGTAACCTTTCTTTCTAAATGGAAGACTACAATACAACTGATCGCCTGTGGCAGTTTTTTAGTTTGGCGAACAAACACTTTTTCCTATAATATTGAAGAGTTAGGCATCATTTCATATACTTTTCTATGGATTGCAGCCATAATTACTTTGATAACTGGGATTCAATATATTATGAAACTAGTTTTATTTTTTAAAAATAATAAAAATGAGAGTTAGTAATGGTTATAAAATACTTTTCTTGGATTAAAGAATATATTGGTAAGTCAGAAGAACTAATTGAACTACCTGATGATATAACAACCATAGCTGAACTTATTAATTATTTAGATAATTTAAACGATCATTACAAAAGAGCTTTTGTAAAAAGAGATTTAATTAAAATTGCTGTAAATAAAACGTATTGTTCTGTTGAGACAAAAATAAGTAATAATGATGAGATAGCTTTTTTTCCTCCAGTTACAGGAGGATAAATGGAAAAACAAACGACAATCCCAGTTAAAATAAATATACAGAATAAAGATTTTAATGTTTCAGAAGAAACTAAAATTTTACAGCAAAATGAAACAGGTGCAATTGTAAATTTTGTTGGCATTGTAAGAGGTTTTGATGAAAAAAATAACAATGTAATAGATTCGATGACACTCGAGCATTATCCTGGAATGACTGAATTAGAAATAGAAAAAATTGTTAGACAAGGCTGTCAAAGATGGGATATTACTGGGGTAACTGTCATACATAGAGTTGGAAAATTATTACCATCAGATCAAATTGTCTTTGTTGGTGTGTCTGCAAAGCATAGACAAAATGCTTTCGACAGTTGTAACTTTATAATGGATTGGTTGAAGACCAAAGCTCCTTTTTGGAAAGTTGAAGAATGTAACAATCATAAAAAATGGGTTAATTATAATTTATCTGACGACGAGGCTACAAAAAAATGGGTTGTTTAGTGATTTTTAACTACCATTGACTAAATCTGAATAAGCTTTTGTCAATGTTAAACAAAATTCCGCTGGTTTAAACTTATAATCTCCAATCGATTGAACTGGAGTAACTTCTGCCGCCGTCCCTGTCAAAAAACATTCTTCAGCCTCAGCCATTTCTTCTGGCATAATCTTTCGTTCAATAATTTCTATTCCATTATCTTTAGCGAGTTTCATTACTGTTCTTCTTGTAATTCCGTCAAGAAAACAATCAGCTAATGGCGTATGAAGTTTACCATCTGGCATTCTAAAAAATACATTAGCACCTGTTGCCTCAGCAACTTGCCCCCTATAATCTAACATTAATGCGTCACTATAACCTTTTGCTTCTGCTTCATGTTTGGAAAGTGTACAAATCATATATAGACCAGCAGCTTTAGCATGAACAGGTCCACATTCAGGACTTGGGCGTCTCCATTTAGCAATATCAAGTTTGATACCTTGCATTTTTTGAACTGGATCGAAATAACTTGGCCATTCCCACACAGCAATAGCTACATTTATTTTAGTTGACTGTGCAGAAACAGCCATCATTTCACTACCTCTCCACACTACTGGTCTAACATAAGCATCCGATAATAAATTTTTCTCAAGCAAAAGATCTTTTGCTGATTCTATTTCATTCTTAGAAAAAGGTATTTCCATATCAAGGGAATGGGCGGAGTTAAACAACCTTTCAGTATGTTTCTTTGTTTCAAAAATCTTACCTTTGTATGCTCTTTCACCTTCAAAAACACAACTAGCATAGTGTAAACCATGATTTAGTACATGAATATTAGCAGTTTTCCACTCAACTAAATTTCCATTATACCATATATAACCCTCACGATTATCAAATGAAAAGTTATCCAAAAGCAATTCCTCCAAATTTAAATATGTTTTATAATCCACATTATTATTAAATAATCAAATATTAACAAATAAGTTTTGTAATTAATTAAGTATTTTAGTAATTTTATTTTTCTAAGCTTTAGTTACTGAGTAAATAATTTTAATTCAATGGAAAATTGACCTTAATTTATAGAATGTATACCCAAGATTTAAAAAAATTATATTTTCATATTTTAATAATTGATGATGATCAAAAAATTAGATTATTACTTAAAAAATTTTTAGAAAATAATGGTTTTCGAGTTTCCGACGCTGAGAATACTCTTAAAGCTAAAAAAATTATGGAAACATTAATTTTTGACTTACTTGTCATTGATATAATGATGCCAGGGCAAAATGGCCTGGATTTTTTAAAAGAAATTAGACAAACAAATTCAATACCAACCTTGATGTTGACTGCCATGTCAAACCCAGAGGACAGACTTGATGGTTTAGAATATGGCGCTGATGATTATATGACCAAGCCATTTGAACCAAGAGAATTATTGCTAAGAATACAAAATATACTTAAAAGACATCCTGAAAATTTGAAAAAATCTGGAGTTGATGATAACACAAGATTTGGTCCTTTTTCATTTAACCAAAAATCTTTAAACTTATATAAAAATAATGCACCTGTTCACCTTACTACATCTGAGCAGAAATTATTAAATTGTTTTTGCAAGGCTCCAAATAAAGCTTTTTCACGAGATGATATTAATAAATCACTTGGTGGTTATATGGAAACTCGATCAATCGATGTAGCTATTGCAAGAATTAGACGTAAAATAGAAGATGATCAAAGATACCCTATTTATCTTCAAACCGTAAGAGGTATAGGTTGGATGCTCCAGACACATGAAGACAAAATCAATAATGATTAAAATAAAGAACAAATAATGAGATTGCGAGATATAACACCCAAAAGTTTATTTGGAAGAATGTTAGCTATTATACTTGTGCCTATAATTCTTGTTCAAATTATTTCTGTATCTATATTCTATGAACGACATTGGGATTGGGTATCAAGACATATGTCTCACAATCTAGCTAAAGATTTAGGATTGTTAATAGATGAACTTGGAAGTGAGCCTTCTAAAAATCAAAGAGCTTTGTCAGCTGTTAGAGCAAGACAATACTTTGATATAATTTTTTACTGGTTAGATGGTGGCATTTTAAAGCCAAATCAATCGTTTAATGCCAAATTCCAAAATTTTCGATTATCTCTTGAGTCTAGAATAAAAGAACCTTTCTATTTATCAACAATTGAAAATTCCAGACAATTTTATGTAGATATTCAATTAGCTAACGGAATAGTAAGAATGCATATAGATAATAAACGACTATTTGTTCCTACAGGTATTACTTTTATAATGTGGTCAGTAGGTTCATCAGTAATACTTTTTTCTATAGCAATTATGTTTCTAAGAAGACAGGTAAGCCCAATATTAAGATTAGCAAATGCCGCACGTCAAATTGGTTTTGGAAGAGAAGTAGATAATTTTAATATTGAGGGAGCTACTGAAGTAAGAATAGCTGGAAGAGCATTTCAAGCTATGAGACATAGGATAAACAAACAAATCTCAGAAAAAACATCACTTCTAGCTGGAGTAAGTCATGATTTAAAAACACCACTAACTAGAATGAGACTTCAATTAGCAGTTATGAATAACGACGGAGAAATGAAAGAGGATTTTGAAAAAGAGTTAATTGAATTGGAAAAAATGATAGATGGCTATTTAGATTTTGCAAGAAATGAACGAGAAGAACAAATGGTTGATGCAAGTTTATTTAAATTACTTCAACAAGCCGCAAAATCCTCTGATCCTAATGGAGAAAAAATTAATATTACAGTACCTCCAGATAATATTCCAATTTTTCCAATTCAAGTTCAATCAATAAGACGAGCACTAATAAATTTATTTACTAATGCAATTAGATATGCAGGTAAAGCAAATGCTCAAATTCAAATTTTTGATGATCATAGTGAAGTTATAATCGATGATAATGGACCAGGAATACCTAGAGATAAAAGAGAGGAGGTTGTATTACCATTTACAAGATTGGATAACTCAAGAAATAATAAAACTGGTGGTACTGGACTAGGTTTATCAATTGCCAAGAATTCAGCACTTAATCATGGAGGGGAGTTAATATTGGAAGATAGTCCTTTAGGTGGGTTAAGAGTCAGGTTGTTATTACCTTTATAATTACTTTGTAATAATACCAGTGAAAAGCCCGATATCTTCAATGTCTTTTAGATGCTTATCTAAATATCTCAGAGTCGAATCGAGGTTGTTGTTTTTATCTTTTAAAAAAACATCTATTCCTTTTACAAATACAATATTCAAAGCTATAGACTTAATAATTTTTAAACCACAATTTTGTTTATTTTCAACTAGGCCTAAAAGGTTAAACATAAAATAATAATTTTGTCGTAAAAGTTTAAAGAATATTTCAGCTTTACGATCTGATCCTTCACTAATTATTTTTAAAGCGGGTCTGTATTCTAAAAGCTTTTCAAACCTTAAAATTAAGCCTTCTAAAATTTTGTCATAAGTGGTTGATATTGTGTCTTCAAATATATCAGTTTTAAATTCTTCTAAAGCTTCATTATCTAGCTTAGCAATAAGTATTTTTAAAAAAAAAATTGAATTATTAAAAGAATTTTTAGGTATTATTTTTGTTGCTTCATCATAGGAGACTTTACTTTTTGAACAGAGCTCCTCTAGATTTATTGAATTTTTGTTTGAAGCATTTAACATTGAAAAATATGTATTGCATAATTTCCATTTTGAATCTTTATCTTCAGTTTTCATATAACTATTTAGTGATTAGAATTTAAATCATCAGCTCTTTTTTTTGCAGCATCAACAGTCTTATTTAATAAATCATACAATCCATAATCATAAGATGCAAGTATTTCTAAACCTGCTTCTGTTGTTCCACCGGGGCTAATAACGTTTTCCTTTAGTATCTTGGGATCAATATTTGACTTTTCTAATAGTCTCGCTGAACCTATTATAGTTTCTATAGCTAATGCATTTGCATTTTTTTTTGATAGACCTTGATTTAGACCAATTTTAGACAACACCTCTGCAAAGTAAAAAACATAAGCGGGACCAGATCCAGATATAGCCGTAACAACATCAATAAAAGATTCAGATTCTACGTAAACTGACTTGCCAAAAGCGTTTAATAAATCTTGTACATCAAGTAATTCTATTTCATTAACATTACTAGTTTTACAATAACCAGTAACTCCAAAACCTACTGAAGCTGGTAAATTTGGCATAGCTCTGACAAGTTTAATATCTTTTTTAAGCTTTGACTGAAACCAATCAAAAGAAAGACCTGCAGCAATTGATATAAATAGTGTCTTCAAAAAATTAATTCTAGAAAAAACCTTAATGGTTTCACTCATTTGTTGTGGCTTTACAGCAAGAAAAATTATATCAAGTGTATCTTCATCAACACATTCTAATAGTTGCTCAAAATTTTCATAGGATATTATACCATCATTAACAGAAATACTTCTTAAGGAAGGTTCTTTTTCAACCACAAAAAAATTAAAATTTAAACTTTTAAGCATCCATCCTTTAGCAATGGAAGATCCCATTTTTCCAAATCCAAATAAAACTACATTTTTCATATTTAACCTAATATAATTAAACAATTATCCTCAGAACATAACTAGATCTAGGCATGTCCTACAATTTCCATAAACATTAATTCAAAATGAATTTGATCTTTTTTTTCTGCATATATTAAATTATGTGTCGCTAGAGTGAAATTATGAAATAAATGGTTTGTTAAATTAAGATTATTTTCAATAACATTCTCTATAATTCTATTTTTTAATTTTAAGGGATTTCTTATATTAATATGAAATTTAACTTTATTTACCTCTAGATCATATATGAAAAATCCATCTAGATTTTTTTGATTTACATAACTTATTAATATCAATAGGTCATTTATTTTATCTTTAGGAACGTCAATATCTAAAGTATAATCAAAATCTAGAATATTATAATTATAGCTTACCGTTAGATAATAATCAGCAATTTCACCTTTATAATTGAAATGATATTTTTTCTCAACATTTGAAAAAATATACCAATGATGTTTTTGGAAAATATTAGATAATTTAGGATTAAAAAAAATGTTTTTCAGTTCATCTGTCATAATATCTACATATAGTATGTTTTGATAAATATAAAGATTATTATACTATATATTGATTATATAAACAAAGACTTACTTTTTGTTTTTTACAATGTTATTTTTATTTTCCAATTTTGCTTTTAAAAGATTAAATTCAGAATTTAATTTTTCATGTCTATCAACAAGAGCTTCAAAATCTTCTCTACTAACAATACCTTGAGAATTAATAAATTGTTCAAATCTACTTTTAATAATATTATCCACTTCATTTTTTAAATCTGAAAACGTTGAAAGAGCTCCTGAAATAACAGATGCAGTATCTTTTAAAAAAAAATTATTTTTTTTCATAGACTTTCCTCTAACTAATGGAATTTTTTAATACTATATTTTAACCATAGTAACATATATGCTTTTATTTATTAATTAAATTAATTTTATGTTGTGATATATGTTTGATTTTCCAAATATTAATCCTGTAGCAATAAACTTAGGTGTGATTAAAATCAGTTGGTACGCTATATCTTATATATGCGGAATTCTTTTATGCTGGTTTTTAATATTGAAAATTATAAAATTTAAGAATATCAAAATTAGTAATAAAAATGTAAGCGATTTAATTGGCAACTGTATGATTGGAATTATCTTAGGAGGAAGATTAGGTTATGTAGTATTTTATAATCCTGAATATTATTTCAATAACATTTCAGATATTTTTAAGATTTGGAATGGTGGAATGTCATTTCATGGTGGATTTATAGGTGTTGTAATTGCAGTAATTTATTCAAGTAAATCAAGCAAAATATCTTTAATGGTTTTTTCTGATTTAATTTCAATAGTCTCTCCAATTGGGATATTTTTTGGAAGAATAGCAAATTTCATTAATGGTGAACTTTACGGTAAAGTTACACAACATAAGTTTGGGATGATTTTCCCAAAAGGAGGAAATTTACCTAGGCATCCAAGTCAAATTTATGAGGCATTTTTTGAAGGTTTATTTTTGTTTATTATATTATGGTTTCTAATGAAAATGACAAATTTTTTTAACAAAACAGGCTTGATAACAGGATGTTTTATATTTTTATATGGATTTTTTCGTTTCTTTGTAGAGTTTTTTAGAGAGCCAGATATTCATATTGGATACTTATACCTTGATTTTTCAATGGGCCAGCTCTTATCATTACCAATGATTATAATTGGCCTTTGCGTTATAATTATTTTTTATATAAAAAATAAGAATTTAAGTTAAGTTAATTTTACACTATGGTTCAAGAATAAACTAATTCATGCCAATACAAAAAATACAGCATATAAATTTAGAAAATAAGTGTTTAAGCTACGGTTTTTTTACAAGAAATGGGGGGGTTTCCAAGTATCCATTTAATTCACTTAATTGTAGTTTTAACGTTAACGACAATGAGAATAATGTAAAAGAAAATTTGAGATTAGTTAGTCATGAACTTAAATTGAAAAAAATAATAAAATTAAACCAGTTACATTCATCTAAAGTATTTATTATTAACAATAAGAATAAACATAGTGATTTTCTCAATGCTGATGGTTTAGTGACAAACTTAACAGGCATAGGTTTATCAATACTTGGCGCTGACTGTGCACCTATTTTGTTTTTTGATGAAAAGTCAGAAACTATAGGCGCCTGTCACGCCGGTTGGAGAGGTGCAATAGATAACATTGTTGAGTCTACAATAATAAACATGGAAAAAATTGGAGCAAATAGACAAAATATAAATGCTGTAATTGGTCCAACAATTCAAAAACAATCATATGAAATAAGAGAGGATGTAGCAAAAATAGTAAGAGAAAGCTCAAGCTTTGAAAAAAATAATTCAATCCTATCTCATATAAAAAATGATAAATACTTATTCGATTTACCTTTATTACTAAAGGAGAATTTGAAAATATCTCAAATCAATAAAATTGATGATATTAATATTAATACTTATGATAATAATAATTTATTTTTTAGTCATAGATATTCTTCTCACCAAAATTCATCAAAATTAGGAATAACTGGTCGTCATATCTCTGTGATTGGAATTTTAAAATAGGACAAAAATGCCACACTTAATAATATTTTTTTTGGTAATAATTTTTGGATTATTTATTTTAATTTTCATTTAAAATAAAGGTTATTTAATTAAATTTATCTTGCTATAACTTTGCTGAGACTGCTATTAAAATATTAGAATTATCTTGGGATAACGTCAAATGAAAATACTGTCATGCAACTCTAATGTAAATTTAGCAGAGAGTATTTCTAGGTCACTTAATACTCAACTAGTTAAAGTTGACGTTAAAAGGTTTTCAGATATGGAAGTCTTTGTTGAGGTACAGGAAAATGTTAGAGGTGAAGATATGTTCATCATACAGTCAACCTCTTATCCTGCAAATGATAATTTGATGGAATTACTTGTATCACTAGATGCTCTTCGAAGAGCAAGTGCAAGAAGAATTACGGCAGTTATCCCTTATTATGGTTATGCAAGACAAGATAGGAAATCCGGACCACGAACACCAATTTCCGCAAAATTAGTTGCAAACTTAATAACTAAAGCTGGAGCGGACAGGATTCTGACTATGGATTTGCATGCAGGCCAGATACAGGGTTTTTTTGATATACCTACTGATAATTTATTTGCAGCTCCAGTATTTGTAAAGGATATTGGAGATAGATATAAAAATAAACCTGTAGTTATTGTATCTCCAGATGTAGGTGGTGTTGTGAGAGCAAGGGCCATCGCAAGACGAATAAATGCTAATTTAGCCATTATAGATAAAAGAAGAGAAAAAGCAGGGTCCTCAGAAGTTATGAATATAATTGGTGACGTTTCAAATCATCACTGCATAATTGTTGACGATATCATTGACTCTGGAGGGACAATATGTAATGCCGCTCAAGCTTTAATTGATGTGGGCGCAATAAGTGTAGATGCTTATGTTACTCATGGTGTATTATCTGGTTCTGCCGTAAGTAATATCAGCAACTCCCCTTTAACCTCGCTTGTCACTACTGATTCTATAAAAGCAACAGAGGCTGTTCGCATATCAAGTAACATAAGACAAATTTCGATTGCTCCTATAATTGGTGAAGCTATTCGTCGTGTTCATATGGAACAATCTGTATCAAGCCTTTTTGAATAATTTTTATATTATTTACTTTATATTTTTTAATTAAAACGTTATGTATGCATTATTCTTTTACACCCCTGGAGGTAGAAGACTTATAGAAGGAGATAACTTAATGGAAACTATTGATATTAAAGCTGAAGCTCGTAGTCAAGTTGGTAAGGGGTCTGCCAGAGCAGCTAGACGTGCAGGATTAGTTCCTGCGGTTATTTATGGAAATAAACAATCTGCGATACCTATAACTTTAGATGCTAATAAATGGCGTCAGTTAATGAATAAACCAGGTATTTTTAGCCAGCTTATGAATATTGACGTTAATAATGAAAAACATTTTGTATTACCACGTGATATCCAACAACATCCTGTTTCAGAAGAAGCAGAGCATATTGATTTTTTACGGGTTACCAAAAATGCGACTGTAGCTGTTGGTATTAACGTAGAATTCTTAAACGAAGATAAATGTACAGGATTAAAAATGGGTGGTGTTCTAAATATAGTTCGAGCACAAGTTGAACTTAATTGCCCTGCTATTTCAATACCTGAAAAGATAACTGTTGATTTAGAGGGTCTTAACGTTGGCCACACAATCCATATAAGTTCAATAAGTTTGCCAGAAGGTTGTACCCCCACAATAACGGACAGAGATTTTACGGTAGCAACAATAGCTGCACCAAGGGGCGGTTTAGGCGATGCAGAAGAAGATGAAGATAAAGAAGATACCATCGAAGATACTGAAGAAGAAAAGAGTGATAGTTAGAAATAACTATCACAGAGTAATGATAAGTAAACTTTAAAATGTTTCTCATTGTTGGCCTAGGGAACCCTGGAAATCCTTATCATAATAATAGACACAATATAGGTTTTAAAGTAGTAAATGCAATAAAAGAGAATTATAACTTTCCAAAATTTATTAAAAAATTTAATTCTGAATTTTCAAAATCCAAAATAGATGGGAATATAATTTTATTAATTAAACCATCAACGTTCATGAATAATTCTGGTATAGCTGTCAAGGAATTTAAAAATTTCTATAATTTAGATATTAATAAAATATATGTCATACATGACGAAATCGATCTAGATCAAGGTCGTATAAAAACTAAAATTGGTGGGGGACATAACGGACATAACGGTCTTAAGAGCATAGATCAGTTGGTTGGCAAAGGTTATAATAGAGTCAGGGTAGGAGTTTCACGGCCATCAAAAATATTTGAAAATAAAGCTAATGAAAATATTTCAAATTGGGTGCTTTCTGACTTTTCTTCAGACGAAAAAGTTAAATGGGTTGACGAAACAATTAATAAAATTTCAAAAAATATATCTTCGTTAATAAATAACAAAGATTGTTTTTAAACCAAAAAATTTAAGGGTAGCTTAATGGGATTTAAATGTGGAATTATTGGTTTGCCAAATGTTGGAAAATCGACTTTATTCAATGCTCTTACGGAGACAGCATCAGCAGAAGCTGCAAATTATCCTTTTTGTACAATTGAACCTAATACTGGTATCGTTGCAGTTCCAGATAGTAGATTAAAATTATTATCTGAATTAGCTAAATCTCAAAAGGTAGTCCCCGCACAAATGCAATTTGTAGATATAGCTGGGCTTGTAAGTGGAGCTAGTAAGGGGGAAGGTTTGGGAAATAAATTTTTATCTCACATAAGAGAAGTCGATGCTTTAGTTCATGTATTAAGATGCTTTGAAGATTCAGATATTACACATGTAGCAAACAGTATAGATCCTCTTAGAGATGTTGAGATTATTGAAACAGAATTAATGTTAGCTGACTTAGAAAGTCTTGATCGCCAAATTCAAAATTTGTCTAAGAAAGCTAAATCTAATGATGTTGATGCAAAAAACGACCTTCTTCTAATGAAGGAATTGTCTGTTTTTTTATCGGATGGTAAACCAATAAGATTAGCTGATTTAACTCTTGATAAAATAAAAAGAATTAAAAATTTTAATCTATTAACATCTAAACCGGTGTTATATGCATGCAATGTTAATGAAAATGATGCCGCCATAGGAAATCATTTCACAAAAGCTATCTTTGATAAAGCTGGCGTTGAAAATTGTGACGCAATTATAATTTCAGGATCAATAGAAGCTGAAATAGCTATGTTAGATGATAATGAGAAAAATGAATTTCTTAATGATTTAAATCTAAAAGAGTCTGGCCTATCTAGACTTATTAAAGCTGGTTTTCGATTACTAGATCTAATTACCTTTTTTACAATTGGTCCAAAGGAGTCAAGAGCTTGGACTTTAAAGAATAATTCAACCGCACCAGAAGCAGCCGGTATAATACATACGGATTTTCAAAAAGGTTTTATTAGGGCTGAAACAATATCGTGTGACGACTATCTAAATTTAAAAAGTGAGCAAGCTGCAAAAGATGCTGGACGAATGAGGGTTGAAGGCGCAGATTATGTTGTAAAAGATGGGGATGTTTTTCATTTTAGATTTAACGTTTGATAGGAGTTAAAAAATGGGCGAGTTTTTAGAGCTTAAAGCAGAAGATAATCATATTTTTTCAGCATATATTTCTCAACCTTCAGAAAAACCAATAGCAGGAATTGTGATATTACAAGAAATATTTGGGGTTAATAAACACATTAAAGAAGTAACTGATTTATACGCAAGTAAAGGTTATCTTTCAATAGCTCCTGCATTATTCGATAGAATAGAAAACGATATCGAACTCGAATATGATGAAAATGGTGTAAATAAGGGAAGAAAATTTAAAGGATTATGTGATAAAAATGCTCTCAAGGATATTGATGCTGCTATTTCAGTCGTGTCTTCTGCAGGTAAAGTTGGTGTAATAGGTTATTGTTGGGGTGGATCTCTTTCATGGAGAATGGCTTGCCAATCAAATAATTTGTCAGCTTCTGTATGCTACTATGGCGGTGACATTCCTAAGCTTAAAAACCTTGAACCAAAATGTGGAGTTTTGACACATTTTGGTGAATTAGATCAAGGCATACCGATAGAAAGTGTTAAAGCTTTTAAATCAGTCAAACCAGAGGTTATTTCATATACGTATCCAGCAGACCATGGATTTAATTGTGATCATAGGAAGCAGTATTGTCAAACTAGTACTAAAGTAGCTTTAGACAGAACATTAAAATTTTTAAAAGTTAATTTATAATAATTTATCTGTTTTTTATAGGTGCCCAAATTTGCTTCATTGCTAAATACGATAAGATGGTAAGCACTAGTAAAAATAAAATAACTGAAATACCAAGTCTTTTCCTGTCTTCCATTTCAGGTTCTGCTGCCCATGCTAAAAATGCTGTTACATCTTTGGCCATTTGATCTGCTGTGGCCTTAGTTCCATCTGCATATTCAACGCCGTCTTCGTATAAGGGCTGTGGCATGCCTATAAGTTTTCCAGGATAGTATTTATTATAATACATTCCATCTGGAATTTTTTGTTCATCAGGAGCGTCTACATAACCAGTTAATAAAGCGTGCAAATAATTAGCACCGTCAGACCTTGCCTTAACTATTAATGATAAGTCTGGTGGATAAGCTCCTCCGTTAGCTACACGTGCAGCTTGCTCATTGGGATATGGGGAAACAAATTTATCACTTGGTCTAGCTTCTCTTTCAACCACCTCTCCATCATCATTGAGAGTATTAACACTATTTTCAGAGGCAAAAGCCTTAATTTCATCATCATTATAGCCAATTGCTTTTAAATTTCTGTAAGCTAAAAGTCTCATACCATGACAACCAGCACAAACTTCTTTATATACTTGAAGTCCTCTTTGCTGAGACGCACGATCAAAAGTTCCTGTTATACCTGAAAAAGACCAATCGAGCTTGGGGAAGGTTATTTTTTCTCCAGCAGCAAAACATATTTGAGAAGAAAAAAATAAGTATAAAATAGTGAAAGATTGAATTGTAAACCTTTTAATTTTAAACCAATAAGGTTTTGCGTTCATCTATTTCTTCTCCCTAAAGGCAAAAGCTGAAGCGGGAGACGAACCACTCAAAACTGGCTCGGATATTGATATCGGTAGAGGTTTTGTTTTTTCAATGTAAGGTAATAATGGGAATAAAATTAAAAAGTGAAAGAAATAATAAGCGGTAGCTATCCTGGATAATATAACATAAATACCTTCTGCAGGCATTGCCCCTAAATATCCTAACAAAACACAATCAGCTAAAAGAATCCAAAAAAAGATCTTGAAAATTGGTCTAAATTGGGATGACCTTACCGAAGATCTGTCTAGCCAGGGGATGACAAATAAGACAGCAATAGAACCAAACATAAATAGAACTCCTCCTAATTTATCAGGAATTGCTCTAAGAATTGCATAAAAAGGCAGAAAGTACCATTCAGGCACAATGTGTGCAGGCGTCACCATTGGGTTAGCTTCAATGTAATTATCAGGATGCCCCATAAAATTTGGAAAAAAGAAAACAGCTGCCGCAAATATTGTTAAAAACACCCCTAGTCCAAATAAATCTTTAATAGTGTAATAAGGATTAAATGGCAGCGTGTCTTGAGTACCTCTCACATCAATTCCGATAGGATTATTTGACCCAAATCTATGCAAAGCAACAAGATGAAGTATTACAACGCCAACAATTACAAAAGGTAAAACGAAGTGAAGCGAAAAGAAACGGTTAAGGGTTGAATTGTCAACTGAAAATCCTCCCCACAACCATGTTACTATATTTTCGCCAACTAATGGAATAGCTGAAAATAGATTGGTTATAACTGTAGCGCCCCAAAAACTCATTTGTCCCCAAGGTAAAACGTAACCCATAAAGGCTGTAGCCATCATTAGCAAAAGAATTAGTACACCCAAAATCCATAAAAGCTCTCTAGGCGCTTTATAAGAGCCATAATAAAGCCCACGAAAAATATGTATATAAACAACTATAAAAAAGAAGCTTGCACCATTCATATGTATATATCTAATAAGCCATCCATGATTAACATCTCTCATTATTCGTTCGACAGAATCAAATGCATAATCTACATGAGCTGTATAATTCATTGATAAAACAATTCCAGTAATGATCATTGTCACTAGAGCAATACCTGCTAGAGAGCCAAAATTCCAAAAATAGTTTAAGTTTTTTGGGGTTGGATAGTGGTTTAACTCATGATCCATAAAAGAAAATATTGGCAACCTATGGTCAATCCATTTAACTACAGGGTTTTTAAATTTAGCCTTCGACATTAATTACTCCTAATAACAAAAAAATTAACCAATTTTAATTAAAGTGTCTGATAAGAATTTATATGAAGGTACCGCCAAATTTGTAGGGGCAGGGCCTTTTCTAATTCTACCAGAATGGTCATAGTGAGAGCCATGACAAGGACAAAACCAACCCCCATATTGTCCTTTAACATCGCCTGATTTTTGACCGAGTGGAACACAGCCTAAATGTGTGCACACACCAACTAATACTATATATTTTTCATTTGTAACACGATCTGAGTCTTTTTCTGGGTCTCTCATCTCATCTATTGAAGCTTCTTGAGCATTCTTAATTTCTTCAGCAGTTCTATGACGTACAAAAACAGGTTTGCCTCTCCACTTAACTGTAATGGCCTGACCTTCTTCTAAAGAAGATAAATCAATTTCAGTAGACGCAAGGGCTAAAGTGTCAGCAGCTGGATTCATTTGATCAATTAATGGCCATGCAAATGAAGCTGCCCCAATTCCAGCCATTGCATAAGTTGATACAACTAAAAAATCCCTTTTATCTTCATCTTTGTTGTTTTTTGTTTTTGATTTAGTAGACATATATCTCCCTGTCGTTCATTGGTATTTATATAAACATTCTTTTAAAAAATTTCTAGTCTTTTTCTTTATGAAAAATATTTTTTTTAACTAAATTTTCTCTAATGAAAAATTTGAACATTAATTATTTGTATATATTTAAATCCAAGAGACTTTTGGAGGCAAACTCATTAGAACTGCTTCTGTATTCCCTCCAGTTTTCAATCCAAAAATTGTACCTCTATCATATAAAAGATTAAACTCAACATACCTTCCTCTTTTTATTAATTGAGCTTCCCTATCTTTTTTACTAAATTTTTTTTCAAGTTTATTTTTTATTATTTTTGAATACGAAGATAGAAATGTTTTGCCAACATCTTTTATAAATAAAAAATCCTTTTCCCAGTTATCATTATTGAGATAATCAAAAAAAATACCCCCAACACCCCTTGCCTCCTCTCTATGCGGTAAAAAGAAGTACTCATCACACCAGTTTTTAAATTTTGGATAATATGAGTTATCATATCTGTCACAACTAATTTTTAAATCTTGATGGAATAATTTCGTAACTTCAAAATCCTCAAAGGTTGGAGTTAAATCTCCACCTCCACCAAACCAAATCTTTTTATTATCACCTTCACCAGTAACTAATAGTCTGGTATTCATGTGTGCTGCAGGAATATGCGGGTTAGACATATGTGAAACGACTGAGATGCCAGAAGCCCAAAAAGTCCCATTTTCTTCTGCACCTGGAATTTGTGCTCTAAACTCCTTAGAAAAATTCCCATAAACTGTTGAAATATTTACACCAACTTTTTCAAAAATTTTACCTTTCATAATCGAAATTACTCCACCACCTCCACCTTCTCTTTGCCACTTTTTTTGAACAAAGTTAATTTTTGTATTTTTATTTAATTGACTATTCTCAATTTCTTCAAAAGATTTACAAATTTCATCTCGAAGGCTAGCAAACCAAATGGTTGCCGTCTCTTTTTTATTTTTCAGTAAGTTTACATTATCAAGACATTTTTGTTCTTGTAATTTAGCTAACATATCCAGTTTAGTTGTCATATCTAATTTCTTTATCTAAGTAACTCTCTAAAAAAATTAAAATATTTTCAGGCGAACTATTAAAATTGTTATTAACCCAAAAATCTTCAGCTTTAAATATTAAATCATCAATGTTTTTGAAGTAAGTTTTATCTTGTAAATTTTGTATCTTTTTCCTTGTTAAGGTAAATATTGGCCATTCCAAACTAAATAAATCAATTTGTTTAATAATTTCAATAGGAAGTACATGTAATAGTCCAAATTTATACCAATTGAATGGGATCCTGTCTTTCATAAAAAAACCTTTATTAACCTTATTAATTTTACATCTATATTTCCAAATAAGCTTTAATATATATAATTCTATTTCCTTAGAAGTAAATTTTTTCATAATATTTTGATTTACTCTAAGTTCGTTGTTTTTCAATTGTTTAATAAAATTAAGAAATTTAATTTTTCTTTTGTTTAATTCAAACCTTTTAATAATTACGGCACAATTTTCTAAATTATATAAGTGCGGCATAACTGTAGATATTAAATCAAGCTTTTCACAATTTATCATATTCAATCCATGTGTTTTGATGTAATTTACTATCTTGAAATCTTTCGTTATAAAACCTCCATGCTTATATATTTTGTTACTTTTGTTAAATTTTTTTAGAATGTATTTATCCAATTCTAATTCAACTAACATTGACAAACAAAGTTCAAAATTTGTATCCATAAGAATTTTACTTAACTCATTTCTAATTCTCATGTTGCTTAATATTGAAATCTTATTAGCCTTTTTTATAATTTTTTCTTTTAAATTTTTATCAATATCTATAATAGGAAATGTTCCACAAAAACGGCAAAATCTTAAGATTCTTAGGTGGTCTTCTTCTATTCTACAAATTGGATCCCCAATAAATCTTAATTTTTTATTTATTATGTCTTTATATCCACCAAATGGGTCAATTAAGTTCCCTTTTTCATCTAAGTATAATGAATTAATTGTAAAATCTCTTCTTTTTGCGTCTTCATACAAAGTGTGAGTAAAGTCAACAAACGCACTTCTTCCAAAACTTATCAAATCTTTTCTAAAGCTTGTAATTTGATATTCTTTATTATTTAAAATGATTGAGATTGTCTTATATTTTATATTTGTAGCGTTGATCTTAATATTCTTTTTATTAATATTTTCTAAGAATAGATTGATATCAATATTTATTACAAAATCTATATCATAAATTTCCTGGTTAATAAGATAATCTCTTATCGCACCACCAACAATCCATGCTTTAGCATTTGCACTTTTTACGATATTAAATATAATTTGAATATTTTTATCTTCATTCATAAGATTTTTTAAATCTTGATAAATAATCTAACAGCCTTTTATTTTCTATTTAGAAAAGTTACCATCTTTAACTTTTCCATCTATGATTGATGGGGGATTATACGAATAACTTGGATTGAAAGCATTTCCTTCCAAATATAAAAAGGAAAATAAAATAAACATACAAAATCCTATAATACTTACTAAAGTTGAAACAAATATTGTGTTATTTTTTGTAAGTTTTTTTAAAATATAATTAGTTAGGAAAAAAAGAGCTATTGAAAAAAGTATAGCTAAAAAAATAATTAAATATCGTCGCATGGCGGAAACTCCCTCAAACCTAGTCCTGCAGAAATGGTAACTAGAACTCTTGCTGTCAATCCCCAAATATTTTCATCATTATAATTTATTTTCCAAGTCATAGTCATGCTTGAATTCACAGGAGGTTTTTCTCTCATATGAAATTTAGGTGATAATAGATGATAAGATTTAGGATAAAAAATTTTTTCAACTTCATTTAAGTTTGGACTGATTAAACTTTCCCATTCTGAATTTTGTTTCATAATTGCAAGAAATGGTGTAACTACATATCCTGTCCCAGTATAGAATTTTGGTAGTTTTCCAATAATATCATAATTATCTTTAGAGATATTTACTTCTTCTTCAGTTTCTCTTTGGACAGTATCTTTTAAATCTTTATCTTCTCTTTCTTTCCTTCCTCCAGGAAACGCTATTTGTCCAGCATGTTTTCTTAGATTATTTTTTCTTTTAGTCATTAAAATTAGACTATTATTTTCCACATAATTGTTCACAAATAATATTAGTATACTTGCTTCAGAGTAATTGACAATTGAACGATCTTTATCCCCTGCATACTTCACACTAGTTATACAATTAACAAGATCATTTTTTGATATAGTCTTTATCATTAATTTTACTCTAAATAATTATTTTTAAAATATAAATAATGTATTATCATACATGAACAAATAATAATGAAAATTTTATGTATATATATTTACCTATAGCTGAACAACCAATTCACTCTTTAGCAATTTTAGGTGTGGGAACATTTCTTGGGCTTATAATGGGTTTAGTTGGTGTGGGTGGTGGTTTCTTATTAACACCCATTATGATGTTTTTAGGAATTCCGCCTCCAGTTGCAGTAGCATCTGTTGCAAATCAATTAGTTGCACCTTCAGTTTCTGGAGTATTGTCACATTGGAAAAGAGGTAATGTTGATTTCAAAATGGGCACAGTCTTACTTTTAGGTGGTGTCGTCGGCTCTTCTATAGGAGTTGTGATTTTTAATTTTTTAGGCAAAATCGGACAGCTAGATCTCGTTATTAAATCTTCTTATGTAGTTTTCCTGACTTTAATAGGAAGCTTAATGTTGTCAGAATCGTTGAATTTAATTTTACGAAAAAGAAAAGGGAAAGTTTCTAGAGGCAAACTTCATCAACATAATTGGCTTCACGGACTTCCTTTTAAAACAAGATTTAGAAAATCAAAATTATATATTTCAGTCTTACTACCTATTTTTATTGGCATTATAGTGGGTATTCTCGCAGCATTAATGGGTATTGGTGGAGGGTTTATTATTGTACCTGCAATGATATACCTTTTAGGAATGCCTACTTCTTTAGTGGTCGGTACGTCTCTATTTCAAATTATATTTGTTGCTGCCAACACAACAATTCTACAAGCTTCTCAAAATCAAACAGTTGATATTGTTTTAGCATCAATCTTGTTATTAGGGTCAGTAGTAGGAGTACAAGTTGGTTCCAGGTTTACCAATATTCTAAAAGGAGAGTATTTGAGATTGATTTTGTCTACACTTATAATTTTAGTGAGCCTAAAGCTTTTAACGGATTTAATTACAATTCCTTCTGACATTTTTTCTGTAATTATTAGTAGGTAAATCAAAAGTGAAATTTTTAACATCTCTTCACATATTAGTTTTAGCTTTTATTATCTCACATGATGTAAAAGCCCAAAATCAAATTGTGGCAGACCTTTCTCAAGAAAATGTTAAAATTACCACAAATTTTTTAGGTGCCAAAATACTTTTATTTGGGGCATATGATGGTCAAAAAGGTGACGATATTATTGTAGTTGTGACTGGTCCAAAAGGACTAGTTACAGTTCAAAAGAAGGAAAAAGTTTTTGGTATTTGGGTGAATACTAAATCAGTGAACTATATAAACACTCCAAAGTATTTAAACATCTCATCTAACAGGGATATTAATAAAATACTCAACCAAAAAACTCAAAAAATTTCAGAGATTGGGTTAAATAATTTAAAAATAAGACTTCAACCTGGTAAAAAAGTTCAAAAAGAAAAGGAATGGAGAGAAGCACTTACAAGAAATATGTTAAAGTCAAAATTGTGGAGATTGAACGAAAATTCTGTCAGTTTAAATAAAAATGCCCTATTTAGGTCATATTTAAATCTTCCATCTAATGTCATTACAGGTCAATTTGAAGTAAAAATATTGCATTATCGAAAAAGTAAACTTATATCAAAAGAATTAAGTACAATTAATGTCTCAAAGTCAGGTGTAAGCGCGGAAATATATAATATAGCGCAAAATTACTCCACATTGTATGGTATTTTTGCTGTTATACTAGCTGTTCTAGTTGGTTGGGGAACCAATTTAATTTTTAGGAAAGTTTAATGAGGAAGTGATGGCCCAAAAAATAAATGTTAAAACTAAATCTAAAACCCTAAAACCAAGTAATCGTTTATTTTTAGTTGTTGCTGACGATAGTAAGGAATTGCACCAAGCTTTATACTATGCAGCAAGAAGAGCAGCTACTGCTGGAGGCGAAATTGCACTTTTCCGATGCATAGAACCTATTGAAGGGCAATTGTGGGGCGGCGTTACTGAAATTATGGAATCTGAAGCTGAACAATCAAGTAAAAAATTGCTTAATGAACTCAGTGAATATTGTGAAAAATTAGGAGCACCTAAACCACGAACATTTGTTAGAAAAGGAATTGCACACGAAGAATTATTTAATTTAATTGACAAAGAAGAAGCCATTAGGGTTTTAGTTTTAGGAGTTTCTACTGAACATGGTAATCCTGGCCCATTAATAAATTACATTATTAATAAGGGTAGTAACCAATGCAGAGTTCCTATAACTATTGTTCCAGGAAACTTAACTGATGAACAAATTGACGCCCTAGTATAAAAAGATGTTGATTTTAAATAATCTAGCCTTATACATTACACAACAAAGCGAGTGAATTATGTTTAAAAAATTAATTATTATTTTATTAGGGGTAATGTGTGTAACAATGGTTAAGCCAACAAAAAAAGCTTCTGCAAATTCAAGTAAATTTATAACTATTGAAACATCTCAAGGTAAAGTTGTAATTGAGACCCTACCGAAAATTGCTCCTAATCACGTCAAGAGAATAAAACAATTAGTTAAAGATGGATTTTATGATGGTATTATTTTTCATAGAGTTATAAAAGGTTTTATGGCTCAAACTGGTGATCCTGATGGTATTGGCACTGGCGGATCAGGTAAGAATTTAAAGGCTGAATTTTCTAATTACGAGTATAAATACGGAACTGTTGGTATGGCTAGATCTATGAGTCCAGACAGTGGGGACAGTCAATTTTTTATTTGTTTTGACGGTTGTAGTCATTTAACTGGCCAATATACTGTTTGGGGGCAAGTTATTTCTGGAATGGAAGCTGTTGAAAAACTTTCAATAGGAGAGCCACCAAGTAATCCTGACAAAATGATATCAGTAAAACTTGGCAAAAAATAATTAATTAAATATCAACTACTCTAATAGAATTAGTAGAACCAGAAACACCAAAAGGCATACCTGCAACAACAACTATAGCATCGCCTTGTTTGGCTAGTTTTTCAATTTTAATTATCTCCCTTGCTTCTTTTATTGCCGCCTCATATCCCTGAACTTTACTAAAAAATGAATAAGCTCCCCAGAGAAGGGATAACTTTCTCTTAACTCTTACTTCCGGAGTCATAACTACTAGTAATAAGTTTGGTCTCTCTCTAGCCATTCTAAAGGCAGTGTTTCCAGATGCTGTAAAAGCTACTACAGCCTTAGCGTTTACGGCCTCTGCTAAACTAACTGCAGAACGAGAAACTGCGTTATAAACATAATTTTCTACTTTTAAATTTTGTGGACCATCACCTGGATGCATTTTTATATGGTTTTCAGCTGAAAATATTATTCTGTCCATTATGGTAACTGTCTCTATTGGAAATGAGCCCACAGCCGTTTCCGCACTAAGCATAACTGCATCTGCACCATCGAATACTGCAGTAGCAACATCTGAAGCTTCTGCTCTAGTTGGAGAAGGTGATTCAATCATAGACTCTAACATCTGCGTAGCTACGATGACAGGTTTTCCAGCCTGTCTACACTTAAGAATTATATCTTTTTGTATTCCAGGAACCTCCTCTGGAGGTAGTTCAACACCTAGATCACCCCTGGCAACCATTATAGCATCACAAGCTCCAATTATTTTATTTAATTCTTTCAGCGCTGATGGCTTTTCTATCTTAGCAATAATACATGCTTTATCTTCAATATATTTTTTTACCTCCTCTACATCTCTTAATTTCTGAACAAATGAAAGAGCTATCCAATCAATTTCTTGATTTAAAATAAACTTAAGATCTTCAATATCTTTAGAAGTAAGTGGGCTTGTATTTAACACTACATCAGGTAAGTTTATTCCTTTATTACTTTTAATATATCCTCCAACAATAACTTCTGTTTTTATTATATTTTTAGAAATATCTTTAACTCTAAATTGAAGTTTCCCATCATCCATTAGGATATTTGAGCCAATTGATAAACTCTCATATATTTCATTATGAGATAAATTTACTCTATTAAAATCTCCAACCTCAGTTTTCTTATCAAAGTTATAAATACTTCCTTTTATTACTTTAATATCTTCTTTAACATTACCTATTCTAAATTTTGGACCTTGAAGGTCTGCCAAGATTGCAACATTACAACCAAGTTCATTTTCAGCTGAACGTATATAAGTAATTCTTTTAAGGTGATCTCCATGATTACCATGACTAAAGTTCAGACGAAAAACATTTACCCCAGCTTTAATTAATGATTTGATTTTTTCAATATCGTCAGTAGCAGTTCCAACAGTAGCTACTATTTTGGTTGATCTTAAATAATTTTTATCTCTCATAATTAACCTTTTTTGTTAATCCCAATGTTATACATTAAATATTAATAAAAGATTAAAATTATTTTTTAAATAATTAAACTCGGCAAGCTATTTGCAATC